>CAZYXP010000176.1:0-1292 GCA_964651325.1 uncultured Phycisphaeraceae bacterium | reverse complement strand
GGGTTTGCGAAAACACAGTACGTTCTCCTTTCGCACGATCCACGATCCGCAAGACCGATCGCACGTACCGCGACAGTTGCGCGTTGTCGTTCATCGATTTCATGTTCATCCTACTTCCGAGCCTTAGGCCCGGTGGGGCGAGGCCGCTTTGGGGTCACTCCCCGGTTTCGCCTCGACCGATTCGTTCGGTTGGGCCGACCAGAACGGGGCTTCGCCGCCTCGGGCGCCTTGCCCTTGGGGCTCGGCGTCCCGTTCACCGCGGCGGGCACTGGCTTTCCAGTTGATCCCGGCTCTTTCTTGCCCGTGCTCTTGGCTCCCGCCGTCCCCGTACTGTTTACACCCTTGATGGCCGACGGTTGAGGCCGATTCGAAGCTGCATTCCCGGCGACATCCGTGGCGCCCTTACCCGCGCTCGGGTTTACCGGCGACTTGGCACCCACATCAGCCACCTTGGCGGGCTTAGACCCACCTGCCGCGGCCGGTTTGCCTGGTTTGGGCTTGGAGCCCGGTTGGGGGGCATTACCGGCGGGGGGAGCTGCTTTTGCCGGATTTTTCGTACCCGTGGCGTCGCTCGCCCCTTGGGCCGCTTTGGGCTCCGCTTCCGCCTCGGCCGCACGCCTTGCGTCATCTCGCTGGACAAACCAGTCCGCGCTCGCCTGCAGCTTGGGGTAGTCCCCGGCCGCTTCACTGGCCAGATCCTCTGTCAGCACAGCGCCGATCGGGTAGACGAAGTATTGATCTTGCTTGTCCACAGCTCGGCGGACCAGGGCTCCGGTGGGGTGAACGTAGACCAGCGTCCCCGCGTCGAAGTCATCGCCGACGGCGTAGTAGGTTGTCTCGCCGGACTTCTTGTTGTGCACCATGACTTCGCTGTGCCGCTCCGAGCCGCTCCGATTCAACAGCGCCATGCAAAGCTTCATATCGCGGCCGTTTTTCCATCGCTGTGGACCCGTCGGAGGTGGAGGCGGCGGAGGCGGCTCTTTACGTCTGGTTGCGACAGCCCTCGGCTTCGGCTTGGCCTGGATTTCCACGTGCGCCGTCGCCGTTGCGCGTTCGCCCTGCCCATCGGTCACTGTCACCGTATAGCTACGCTGACCTGTCGACTTGGTGTCCACGCGCACGCGCCGTACCGTCGGCTTGTCGATGCCACTGCTCGGCGCCCAAACGAATTCGTAATCCCCATCGCCGCCGGTGGCCACAGCCTCTAAATTGCAGCGCTTCGTCTCTTGAACCCGGATGTTGGCCTCCTTCAGCGTCACCTTCAGCGGCGGGTAGACGATGTACGGCGTAAA
>CAZYXP010000175.1:0-8171 GCA_964651325.1 uncultured Phycisphaeraceae bacterium | reverse complement strand
GGGGGGCCAAGGCGAGGCATGCGGATCATTGGGACGAGGGGGCGCCGTCGCGGACGGATGGATCACTTTCGGTTCCGGATGCGTTCTCTTCGTTCGCATCGCTCTCGCCGTCCTCTTCATCCTCCCACTCGTCTTCGTACTCGTCGTCGTAATCCGGATAGGCATCCGCGGGCAGCATCCAGAGGTGGAGCAGGTAGGAGAGGATGATACCGCTGATGAACGAGCCACCGTAATCGGCGTTGGTCATTTCATAATCGAAGAATTTGACGGAAACCCAAAAGGTCAGCACGACCAGGACGAAGACGGCCGGGAGGATCTTCCAGAATAATCTACCAACAAAGGGGATTTTGACCATGATCCAGGCGTGCTCCTTCCAGGGTCCACTGGTGCCCGTATTGAGGGCCATGTCGGTATTCTAGCGTGGCATTCGCTTGTCGCAACAGTTGGGCTTGGAATGAGCAAGGCGGGGCGTTCAGGTAACATGACGAGCACACCTCAGAGCACCGGGCGCGAGCCCGGTGACGCCCTGGCGCGGAGGCCTGTGGCTGTTGGCGGAGTCCAACGAGCGCGGGGGAGGTCCGCATGCTGGAGCCTGCGGCTCTGATTAGCGCGCCGCGTACGAGTCAGGGCCCGCGCCGGCCGGCGCTCGGTTGTTCGGGCGAGCGAGTGCAAGCTTGGATTGCGCGCTCGGGCGTTTTGTCGTTTTGGCCTGAGATTTGGGCGAAAACGGGGCCGATAGCGACCAACGCCAACGCCATGACCAGAAAGTTCTTGCGCAACATGCGCATTTTCTACTTTCCAAAATGCTGGATTGATCGGGTTGCCGATTCGGGGATCTCACTGCCTGGTTCAATGTTCGGGGCTGACTGCTATCGCAAGCCGCGTCCGTCTTTGCGCTCGTATCACCTGGGCCACCTATGTCCGCGGGGCCCTCAAATAACAGGGCGATCGCAACTGCAAGCACTGAAAACTACGGTTTTCGCAGGGTGGAAGCCGGAAATGGGCGTCGATGGTGCTGGCCGATGCCGGACTATGTGGCAGTGGTCAGTCCGGGCGACCGGCCATAAAAACGGACCGGTCGAGCATAGAAACGAATCTCGAATGGCGGCGACCGGGACCGCTTGCGGTGTTCTAGCGTCTTCGCGATTTTCATATTTTAGCTTTTTTGTAGGGAAAAAGCCTTGAATTCGCGTATCGGCGCGCTTAGAGTTCCGGCTAGTCGTCCATGGGATGGCATGGCAATAGAGAAAGGATAACGACAATGGCAAAGAAGAAAGCGAAGAAAAAGGCCGCGACGGCGGTCAAGGCAAAGACGAAATCACAGGTCTTCGGCGATCTCGCGGAAGGGGCGGAAATGACGCGCAAGCAAGTCGCCGGGCTCTTCGATGGGCTGGCCACGATGATCAAGAAGGACCTCGGCAAGCGAGGCCCCGGCGTGTTTACCGTGCCCGGACTGATGAAGATCAAAGTCGTGCGCAAGCCCGCCACCAAGGCCCGCAAGGGCACCAACCCCTTCACCGGCGAAGAGATGATGTTCAAAGCCAAGCCCGCGCGCAACGTGGTCAAGGTTCTGGCACTCAAAGGCCTGAAGGACATGGTCTAGGTTTAGGCCTGGATCACCGGTGCGCGTGATCGCCACGCGTAGGCCGTACGCTCGGTGAGCGACGGTGCAAACGAAGCAAAACGCCCGCGGTCGGCTCAAACCCCCCGCGGGCGTTTTTCATGCGCCCGTAGCACGCTCGCCCTCGGGTGTGTCCCACGTCAAGCTGCTCGGCCTCCAACGCTTGAACCGGCTTCGCCTCCGCAGGCCCTCAACCTCCAACTCCAATCAACGATGCAGTTGCAAAAACGCCCCGCGTCGCGCGATTGCCGCCGGCTTGCGTCTCGATTGGTTGCAGGTATAGTCCATGCCATGGCACTGCTTCGATTTATGGATCAGGAATCACATCTGCAAATGCGGGCGTTGGATTCCGAGCACTTCATCATCGGGCGCGCGGACTCGTGCCAACTCACCTTCGATGACGATCTGATCTCGCGCGAACACGTACGCATCGATCTCGAGCGAGAGGGCCGCTTCCGCATTCGTGATCTGGGCAGCCGCAACAAGACCTATGTCAACGGCGAAATGGTAACGGAGACGTTGCTGAATCCCGGAGACATCATTCGGGTCGGCGATTTTGTCCTCGAATTTGTTGACGACAATTCCCCGGCACAAAAAATCAGTTTGGATTTTCTGACGCCTGACCGGAACGAGCCGCCCCACTGCGACTGGATCAAAACCAAAGCGCCCCTTTCCCTGGCCATGGCGCAGGTAGAGGCGCTGACCCAGTTGTTCGGAGAACAGCCGCTAACCGCCCGGGCTGAAGACATAGCAGGAAATGCACTCTCAAGGGTTATTCTAGAACTCAAAGCGGAGAGAGGGTTTGTGGCGTTGCGCGGCGAATCCAAAACGGACCTGATTCCGCTCGCCCATCGCGCGATGGTGGCCTCGCCCGGTGAATCCGTTACGCCCGTCAGCCAGTCCTTTGCGCTGGCGCCCGTGTTGCAGTCGGTCGGCGGGCATTATCCCCAAACCGCCGGCAAGATCGATTTGAAATCGGGGTTCGCGTCCACCGCGATTGTTGCGCCCTTGGTCTATCACGGTGACGTGGTCGGCGTGCTCTACGTCGATCGCCCCCAATCCAAGAAACCGTTTTCCGGGGCCGCCTTGCAATACAGCATCGCGGCCGGCGCCGTAATCGGCGCTCAGGTGGCCGCCGCTTCACGCAAGCTCACCCAATCGGCCGTACGGGAAGGCGCCGCGTGGATGACGACGATCCGGCGGGTTCAACGGTCGCTTGGCCCGGTTCCCGCGTCGAGTGATGCGTTCGAGGTTGCGGCCAAGTGTCTGCCCGGGCGCGTTCGCTGCGGCGATTTTTGCGACGTGATGCACATCGACGGACAGCGTTGCTGCCTGTTCATCGTGGACGGCGGCGGCCACGGGATTGCCGGAATCACCCAGGCTTGTTCCATGATGGCCGCCGTGCGAACGGCGCTTTCCGTGTCTCAAGACGCGCTGATGGATCCGGCGCCGATGTTCGACGAACTCAACCGCATGATCGTCGCCATGGCCACGCGGCAAATACTTCCCTGCACCTACGTAGGAATCGATCTGTCCGCGGGCAAGATCGCATACATCAACGCCGGCGGGATGCCCCCGTTGCTGATGATAGGCTCGGGGCGTTTGATCACCCTAGACCAGCCCTCATTGGTCCTCGGCGTCGATGCGGACTACGTGTATGAATTCACCAGGGCGGATATCCCAGAGGCGTTTCGTGTCATTTGCCATACTGATGGCGTGCCCCAGGCGGTGAGCACCGCCGGTGAGCCCATGGGCGATCAGCGGTTGCACGAGCTGTTGCTTGATCGCGATCTCTTTCTTCCGGCGGGTGAACTGCTGACGAGCATCACTACGGCTCTAGAGACGCACTTGAGCGGCGCTCAGCCGGATGATGATGCGCTTGTTCTGGTGCTCTCGCACCGTTGAGCGTTTGGTGCGCGGCCTGCCTGCCGGCTGGGTGCGCGTCAACACGGATGGGCCATGACGGGGGCCGATACCACGATCCGGCGCCAAAGGATGTGATCCGGGCAGAGACGAGACGCGTGTAGGAGAGCGCATCCATGATCGCCGCGGAAGCCGCTGAACATACCATTGTGTCCAAGCTGCTCAATGACGGCGCCGTAACCGCGGTCGGGCTGACGACCTATCGCCGCGAGTCGGAAACGATGGGCCTGGCGCTGGTAACGGTCCTCGAGGCCAACGACGTCGTCAGCGAGGCGGACGTCGCCAAGACCTATTCGGAACTGGCCGGGCTTCGCTTTCTGGATTTGACGCGGCGACCGCCGACGCGTGCATGGGTGTTGACCCTGCCCGAGAACATCGCGCGTATCAAGCAGTGCATTCTGTTCGGCGAGGTAGCCGGGCAATTGGTGGCCGTGGTGGCCGACCCCTTCGATCCCTCCGTCCATGCGGTGCTCGCCGGTCGGTTTGAGCGGCCGATTCAATACGTAGTCAGTCCGCGCTACCAGATTCTCGAAGCCATCGACAGCATCTACGGCCACGCCCGCCAGCAGGGAGCCACCTACACCGTCACGGCGCCGCTCGCCGCCGCCGTAGCCACGGAGTCCGCAACGGGGCTCAACATGTCCGAGCAGTTTGACAGCATTATCGACGAAGCGGTCGATCGCCGCGCCAGCGATATTCATATTGAATCGGAAACGGATCGGCTGCGTGTGCGCCTGAGAATCGACGGACGCATGATCGAATCCCGGGCGTTCCCGTTGGAGGTGGCGTCGGCGCTGCTCTCGCGCATCAAGGTGCTCGCGACCCTTGACATCACCGAACGGCGCCATCCGCAGGACGGTCGATTTTCCCACCGCAGCTTCGATCAGGAGATCGACGTTCGCGTGGCCGTGATTCCGACGGCCCGCGGCGAGCGGGCCACCCTGCGCCTGCTGGCTCAAGATCGATCGCGGTTGACGTTGGAAGTCCTCGGCATGGGCACCGAACTGCGCCAGGCGTTCGAGCGGCTGATCCATCGGCCCTTTGGTATCCTGCTGCTTACGGGCCCCACGGGAAGTGGCAAGTCCACGACGCTCTACGCGGCCTTGCAGGAAATCAATTCCATCGACAAACACATCATCACCGTTGAGGATCCGGTTGAGTACGACATGGCTGGGATCAATCAGGTTCAGGTCGATTCCGAATTCGGCGTATCGTTCCCCAAAGCGCTGCGCAGCATCCTCCGCCACGATCCGGACGTCATCATGGTCGGCGAGATCCGCGATGAAGAAACCGCCCACCTGGCGCTGGAGGCGTCCCTAACGGGGCACTTGGTCTTCGCCACCTTGCACACCAACACCGCCGTGGGCGCCGTTACCCGTCTGTTGGACATGGGTTGTGAATCCTATCTGGTCGCCAGCGCGCTGATTGGTGTGCTGGCCCAACGCTTGGTGCGCAAGATTTGCACGAACTGCAAGCACGCCTATGAACCCAACGAGACCGAGCGGAAGATCATGCGCGTCCCCGCCGACCGGACTAGCGTTCAGGCCTACCGCGGGCAAGGCTGTTCGCGCTGTGCGCGCAGCGGCTACCTCGACCGTGTGGGTATTTTTGAGTTTGTCCCGTTTGATGCCGGGCTTTCTGCCATGGTGATGGAAAAGCAAACCACCGATGCGATGGAAGCCTATGCGCGCACCCATGGCGCCATCACACTGCGCGACGACGCCATGACCAAAGTCAACTCCGGGCTCACCACGCTCGAAGAAGCGCTTCGCGTAACCCGATCCGAAATCTGAGGAGGCCGGCATGTGTGGAAGATTCACGCTGAGCTCACCGGCTGACGTGGTCGCCCGATGGTTTCAACTGCCGACGCCTCCGCCAATCACGCCGCGATACAACATCGCGCCTACGCAGGACGTGGGCGTGGTCCGTGTCGCATCGGACGCATCGCCCCGGGGTTTTCATTTTCTGCGATGGGGGCTGATCCCCTCCTGGGCCTCCGATCCGGCGATCGGAAACCGGATGATCAACGCGCGTAGTGAGACGGCCCACGCCAAACCATCGTTCCGCGCGGCCTTTCGCGTGCGCCGCTGCCTGATTCCCGCCGATGGGTTCTTCGAATGGAAAAAAGAGGGGTCTGCCAAGACGCCGCAATTCATCTCCGCCGCCGAGGGGGGCCTGCTCGCCTTCGCCGGACTCTATGAGTCGTTCCAGGGCGGTGGGGAAACCATCGAATCTTGCACGATTCTTACGGTCCCGCCCAATGAGTTGCTTGCCCCGATCCACAATCGCATGCCCGCGATTCTCGGCCGCGCCGATTACGACGCGTGGCTCGATCCGACGAATCAGGCTGTGGACTCGCTTCGTGCTTTGCTGGCGCCCTGTCCCGCTTCGAATTTGGCGGTTCGACCGGTCGATGCGTACGTCAGCAATCCGCGCAACGAAGGCCCCCGCTGCATTGCGCCGATCGCCGTGTAGAGTCGCGCGCTATGGCGTCAGTCCGCTGCGACGATCACCTCTACAATCCGCTCGGCCGCATGCCCGTCCCAGAGTTCGGGCGTCGTCGTCTTTGCCCGGGCTTCGCTCTTGAGCTGCTGATAGGCCGCGATCATCGCCTCGCCGCAGCAGCCAACCAGGCGATTCGTTCCGTGCGAAATGGTAACGGGGCGTTCGGTATTCTCGCGAACGGTGAGGCAGGCAACGCCGAGAATCGTCGTTTCTTCCTGAATCCCGCCCGAATCCGTGAGGACGACCGCCGCGTTGGCCATAAGCTTCAGGAAGTCAACGTAGCCCAGCGGATCAAGCAGGACGATGTTGTTGGCGGACTCCACCCGATCCAGCAAATCCAAATGGGCCAGGTTTTGTCTTGTCCGCGGGTGGATTGGAAAGACGACCGGCAAGTTCCGTGCGATTTCTTCGAGCCCCGTAAGAATCGAGCCAAACGTCTCCGCACAGTCCACGTTGGCAGGGCGGTGCAGCGTGGTGAGGGCGTACCCCTGAGGTGAAAGCCCCAACCGCGCAAGAATGTCGGATGCTTCAGCTCGATCTCGCATGCGGGTGAGCGTATCGATCATGACATTGCCGACAAAGTGAACGCGCGACGACGCAATGCCTTCGTCTTTCAGGTTGGCGATCGCGCTGCGTTCGGTCACCAACAGGAGATCGCTGATGGCGTCGGTGAGCACGCGGTTGATCTCTTCCGGCATCGTGCGGTCGAAGCTGCGCAGCCCGGCTTCGACGTGGGCGATGCGAATGCCGAGCTTCGAGGCCACCAGGGCGCCGGCCAGCGTGCTGTTCACATCTCCGACCACGATCACCCAATCCGGCTTCCGTTCGAGGCACACCGGTTCGAAGCGCTTGAGCACCTCGGCCGTTTGCGATGCGTGAGTACCGCTGCCGACGTCGAGATGGACATCTGGTTTGGGGATACCGAGCTCGTCAAAGAAGACGCGGTTCATGTTCGCGTCGTAATGTTGTCCGGTGTGGACCAGCATCGGATCGGCCAGGGGAGATTTCTTCAGGGCAGCAACGATCGGCGCGATCTTCATGAAATTCGGTCGTGCTGCGCAGAGACAGATAATGCTTCGTGGCTTCATACGCTGTTGTCTACCCGAAACTCGGACGCCTGGGTATCAGGCGCTGATGGAAAATCGCCTCCAAACGACTCGACCATCGCACAAAAAAAGGACGACCCCCCACAACAGGGGGTCGTCCCGAAGAAACTCAAGAAGGCAAGACGCCTACGGGTAGATCAAGCTATCCGTGGATGCCCATTTTCCCGGTCCAAGCGCGTCGTCGCCGGGGAACGGGTTACCGCCCGACAATTCCGTAGCCGGGATGCCGTGGATGCGGTTGTCGCCGTCAGGAAGTGTCCATCCATCACTATCGATGAGCGTGTAGATGTTGTCGCCATCGATACCGATCGCAGGCTTCCTGTGGAACGCCGCGTGGCCGTCGGCAAAGAGCGCATTTTGGCCTTCGCCATTGTTTCCGCCACCATGATTCCCTGAGTTGAACCGCTTCCAGTTACGCGGGGCATCGTCCAGCGTCAACAGGTTGCCGGTCTCGGGCGAAACCCAATCCGGGCTCGAACTGCCATAGAAGGGACCGCGGTCCGCCGCCATGATCAACCGGTTGTCAGCGCCTTCGCGAGGCTGCGTGTCGCGCGGTCCGAACGGAACCAAGTAGCCATAGCTGATGTTGGTGATATCCGTGAAGTCATAATAGAAATCGATGTTCTGAGTCGGATCCTCGTCATCACCCGCGCTTGGGCAGATGAACTGCTTCGGTGTGACATCGCCGGATCGTACCAGCATCCAGAACGCCCGGGTCACGGTGACCGAGGTGCTGGCTCCGGGGTCCTTCGAGAAGCTCCGCTCATCTCGATCTGTGCCCACGGGCGTGCCGTCCGGCGCGGTGTATTGAACGCGCTCGTTGTTCCCGAGGTCAAGTGAGCGATCAAACGGTACGTTCATCCATCGCTCGTTGTTGTCGTTCGCGTAGATTTTCGCCGACGTACCTACACCCTTGATGTTCGCCTGGCAGACCAGACGCTTGCTCAGCTCCCTAGCCCGCGAAAGGCTCGGAAGCAAGATCGAGATCAACAACGCGATGATGGCGATCACCACGA
>CAZYXP010000174.1:0-8336 GCA_964651325.1 uncultured Phycisphaeraceae bacterium | reverse complement strand
GATGCGTTGCCGATGCCAACTTGCTTCGTAGCTGCCGTGCCTTCACGATGGCGTCTTGGATGTCATCGCGCTGACGCGGACGCAGGCCGCGAATCTGTTCCCAGTCGGGGCGGCTGGCGTCCAGATCCAGCGCGGCGCGATAGCTGGCAATCGCGAGATCGAGAGTATCACGCAGCCATTGCTTCTGTGGCTCCGTCTTGTCATCGCCGGATCGGATCAGTGCTTCGCAGGCCGCGTAGCCGATGTGGCCGCGTGCCGTGTAGCCGTCGGGATCGGAAGGATAAAGCTCGATCACGTGATTCGCGGCTTGGATGGCCAGATTGAACGCATCCGCGTTACCGGCAAGGCCCCGGGCAAGTAGGACGGCCCGTTTGCGGCGTGCGAAGGCCAGAAGCCGGGAGAGCTGTGCCTCGTGAGCATCCATCATCGATCCTGCGTGTGCCAGGAATTCGGCACGATGCGGTGCGTTCGACTCCGCGGCGTGGAGATGCCAGTCGATCGCAAGCAGCGCGGGGCGGGGGTCGAAAGGGTCGCTGGCCATCGCTGCGTCGAGGTGCTGTCGGGCGTCATCGACGGCGGTCGGCGGCGCCTGTCCGGCGAACGCGGCGGGCATGACGCTCGCGAGATGCCGCCCGGACCGCAACATGGGAATCAGTGCCAGCCAGAGGATTGCCACTATGCCCCCAACGCAGGCCCATAGCCGCTTCTGAGAACGCTTGTGACGCGCCATGCGATCGTCGCCCGCGATCGGCTGCTTCAGGCTGATCCAGCAGGCCAGCAGGGCGCAAAACGTCGTGGCCGAACCCGGCACGAAAAGGGCGAAGTTCACGGTTTCGTGAACGAGAAAGGCCACGAGCGAAACGCCGACAAAGGCCGACAGCAAGGCTTCGTCGATCCCGCGCAAGGTGACGAAGAACGCGGCGAACGCCATCATCCAGATTATGCCGATCATGACCGTCGTATAGTAGAGGTAGTTGGCGTCCGTGGTTCCCGCAAGCGGTAGGCGCAACGCGAGGATTGCGACAAGCAAGCCGATCGGCCAAACCCAAGAGCTCCGTTTCAGGGGCGGCGAATCATGCGACGCATCAGCGGTGTGGAGGTAGGGGGAGGCGGTCCGCGCCCCGGCGCCGCGCGGGCTGAAGCCCGCGGCTCGGGGGTTGTCAGCGATTCGGGGATCGTGGGCGGCTCGGAGATCAGCTCGGCGGGAGGGTTCGACCAGGGCCAATCGCGACACGAGAACACATCCGGCCAGCAGGGCGATCAGCCCGATCCCGCCCATTTCGGTTGAAAACTGACAGAACAGATTGTGCGGATTGCTGACTTCCTCGGGGGCTTCGATGGTCTTGTATCGCAGATAAGCGTTGCCGAAATTCTCCCGCCCGACGCCCGCCACGGGATGATCCGCGAACATGGCGGCCGATGCCGTCCAATACTGCCATCGGATGAATAGAGAATCGCCCGGCAAGCGCCCGCGCACGACGCCATAGCCAACCGTCGTCGATGCAATGAGCAAAACGCCCATCCAAGCCGCCCGCCAAACGAGCTTCCTGTGCCCGTCGATCCAACGTCGAAGCAGCAACCATCCCAAAATCAGGCCGAGACCCAACGCGCCGGTGATCCAAGCGCCTCTGCTTCGCGTGACCAACACCGCGGCGCCGATAACCACGGTCACCAAGAGCGCAACCGCCGTGTTGCCGATCGACCGCGGCGCAGTGCCTCGCCAAAATGCCGCCACGATCACGCCAATCGCCACAATCACGCAGAGGACCAGGTACGACCCGGCCACGTTGCTATGAGGGAAGAATCCGAAGGCCTCCCGTGCGAGCATACGCCGCTCAAACAGCTCGACCGCGTCCGAGTCAAGCTCGACGTCTTGAGCGGCCCAGAATTCAGCCTTGTGCTCCTGATAGTATTGCCACGTGTCGTCGAAACCGCCGAATCGGTCGTCGAGACACTTTCCAGCCTGCACCGATGCCGATGCCAGAATCACGGCAACAAGCAGGCCGCGTTGCCAGCGAAAGCGGAGCAATTGCACCAGTGTGATCGCCAGCACAAGCTGGCAAACCAGGTCTATCGTGGCGTTGATGGCCGATCGCTGATCGGCGGCCGCGGCGCAGGAGATGATTCCCGCCACCGCAAAGAGCCCGGTCGCAAGTTCCAGTCCCGTTCGGCGATAATGGGTCTTAGGGTCGAGTTTCCGCGAAATCAGCCATCCCGCCGCGGCCACAAGGATCGCCAGATCGATCACGATCGTCGGAATTGGGGATGAATCGTCCATGCCCGCAAGGGCGACGGTCATTCGGTTGGGCGTCGTCCGGTAGGTCTCGGAAATCAGGGGGCGCAGCCCCACCACCAGAATCAGGAGAAACAAAGAGAACGTCACAAGGCGCTGGGCCATGGGGAGACTTATACCCGCTTCGATGGGACGAATCGAATCGCGATGCGGGGTGTCCTGAAGGTTATTCTCGCTTGGAAAACACGCGGTGGACGGGTACAATCTCTAATCGCACCGACGTCGGTGCGTCCACTGATGCGCCGTCCATCAGCTGCCGTCGGTCAACCGCGCACGGAAAAGAGGATGCCTTGAGCAAGCCGACCCCGCCGAGCCTTACCGCCCTTGGGCGGCGTGATCTCCCCGACCGGATCGAGGTCCGTGGTCGGCCTTATTCGCTCGTGCGCGTCTTCAAGAACGATTTCTTTGCCATCACCTCACTTTACGAGGGCGACGGCGAACGAGTTCTCTTGAAGGTAGGCCGTCAGGCGGGGTTTTTCGGTGTGCCGCTTCGTTGGATCGGACGGATCCTTGCATCTCGCGAAGTGTTTTTCCTGCAACGGCTGGACGATTTGCCCGGCATCCCGAGGCTGATCGATCGATGGGAAGATACTGGTTTCATTCGTGAGTTCATCGAAGGGCAGCCGCTCGCCAAAGGGACGCCCGTGGACAATGACTTTCACTCCCGCCTCGCGACGCTCATCGGGGCCATTCACAAGCGAAAAATGGCGTACGTCGATCTGGAGAAATGCGAAAACGTCCTGGTCGATGCCGACGGACGGCCGTTTCTCTTTGATTTTCAAATCAGCTGGCATCTGCCGGCCCGATTCGGCGGCGAGCTATGGCCGATGCGCCGGCTCCGGCGTTGGTTTCAAGCTTCAGATCGGTATCATCTCATCAAACTGCAGCGCCGAACCCGGCCGGACCAACTTTCGCCGGAGGTGCTGGCCGCATCGTACCGAAGACCATGGTATATCCGCGTGCATGGGCATATAACACGACCGCTGACCGCCCTGCGGCGGATCGTTTTGAACCGCGTGGATCCCCGCCAAAAGAGGGGGGAACGGGGCCGGATATCTGGATAGAAGAATCGATAGGAGCCGTCTGATTATGGCAATTACGTCCGAGCAAAATGAAATAGTAGACGCGTTTCTCGACTTTTTGGACGGTGAGTTCAGTGGCGACGAGCGCTACGGTCCGTCCGAGCGATACGATCGGAAGGATGAATCCTCGCGGGCGTTGCGGTTTTCGCTCGGCCCGAATTGCTGGATCGAAGCGGCCGTACGACCCAACGTGCCGGAGGTTCGCGTGGGGTTCGTGACGGATGAACGGATGATCTTCGACGAAATCGTCAACCTGCTGGCGGATGCGGAGGAAACCCCTTCCCAAAATCTCGAGCGAGCCATGGCCGATTCAGGGATTTCCTGGGAAGAGCCGGTGGTCGATCAGGAAACCATCGACGAGCGGTTTCACCGCTTTTCAACGGCGTTCACGCTCGAAGCCCTCGACGATTTGGACCTTGGCTTCATGAAGGTCCGCAGCAAGGTTCCCAAGATGATCGAGGCCTATCTGATTGCGTTCGGCAGCGCTATCGTGATGGATGACGAAGAGGATTGATCGGCGCGTCTGTTTCTTTGGCGAACCGACCGGTCGAGGGCCGCTAGGCTACATTTGGCTCCGCCAACACATCGAGAGACGCTCGCTACGGCTCTGAATGGAGCTCACGTTCTCAAGCCAAGGGCTATTCGCCGGATTCTCCGGGGCCTGCCTCTCCGGCGGCGGTCTTTTCATCCGCGCCGACCGTGAAATAGGTTATCGCCATGGCGTCTTTCTTCGTTTCGGCGTTGGAAATGCCGCCGACGATCCCGTACACCCCAGGGGCAAGCAGCGGAATCCGTCCGATGGTCTCGCGGGCCTTCTTGTCGATGATGGTGAAGTTCTCGCCCGGCTCGAGGAGCGAATAAACCTTGCCGGCCTCAAACGTGCCCGCCTCGGCTTTGATCGCGTAAACCACCGTGGAACCGTCGTAGCTCTCATAGGTCTGCAACGCGCACTGGAAATCGTGCGGCTCGCCGAGCAGGGGCTTGTAGGCCTCCACCCGGAAGGTCGGGTTCCGGCTGACGGGCCCGTAGATGGTCCACTGAATCTGAGGCTGACCGTCCTTCTCGATATACTGCCCTTCCTGCTCATCGACGTAGATCCACGCGGCGTGGGCGAGCAACGAATCGAGTTGCGGCGTGCCACGGCCGGCGGTGGTGGTGGGGTTGTCGACGAGCTCGGGCTCGGTCGCGGGGGCATCCTGATCAACCGGTTTGTCGGCCGGTCGGGCAGCGGGTTGCTGCCGATCGTCCGCCATGGAGGTTTTTTTGGTGCAAGCCGAGCCCAAGAGCCCCGCCAATGCCATCACTGTCATTATCGTAACCGAAAGCGTCAATCGCATGGCCTGATCCTCATCCTTCACTGTTGACGAAGCAATCGCAGTTCAAAACAGCTATTCCATGCTCCGCCACACATGCTGTCAAGCGCGATACGCCCGAATCAGAGCCGCAGGCGCCAGCCTGCGGACCATGAACGGTCAAAGCCGCGCGTAGGCTCGCGGACCAGGTACGGAAAAGGCCACCGGGCTTGCACCCGATGGCCTGAATAAATCAATCGGCAATTCCAGGGCTGGCGTTTGCCCAAGTTGCTACTTCGCAGGTGCTTCGGCGGCCGCGAGAAGCGGTCGGCGGCGACGGCGCCGGCGTTTGGGGGCGCCAGGAGGTCGAATCGTCGGGACACGCGGCTCGGCCGATTCCGCGACCGGGATTGCTTCATGGGCGGTCTTGGCGAAGAGATCGGCGTTGACCTCTTTCCAAAGCCCGTCCGCGCGGTTGAACACCCCGCCGGAGACCATGATGTTCATCGTGGGATTGACCCCGATTTCACGGATCATGTCGATCAGAAGTCGCACGCCGGGCACACCGGCAGGCTGCGTGCCGAAGACCAGCAGCAGATCAGGTCGAAGCTGGCCGGCCAGGCTCATGATCTCATCGTTAGGCACGCCGCCGCCCAAGAAATACACATCCCATCCTCTCGCCTCGAAGAGATCCGAGATCATTTGAGCGCCTAATTCTTCGGGTTCGCCATCGGCGCACGTTACGAGCAGTTTCTTGCCGATCGAAGGTTTCCGTTTGAGGCTCAGTTGAAGTTGGTCGGCGATCGAACGATTGATCCGGGTCGCCATGTTTTCAGCGGCTCCATTGATACGATCCGACCGGAACAAGTAATCAACCCGCTCCATGGCGGGCCAAATCAGGTCATGGTAAAGGGCCGCAGCGGCCTCGGTGTTGCCGAGTTGGTTCAAAACGTAATCGCGGCAGGCAATACGGTTTCCGGCCAAAAGCGGACGCATGTATTGCTCCAAAAGGGGCGTGGACGATGACGGCATGGAAAATCGCTCCTCTAGCGCGGGCACAGGTCAGGAGATCCGAAAATCGGGCCTCCTGCCCATTCCTGAAGCGATTCCACGCGTTCTCTAAGTCTATCCGCGAGCGCTCCGGCCGCGGCATCATTGGCGTAAAAGCGTTATCGAACCCTACGTTGCCCCGGTTAATTTGGGGGCTATAGGTTGCTTGGCGAGAATACTATCGACCCGAGCACAAAAATATCTTGATGGCGAATTTCGAGAATCCGATCAGATGTCCGCGAACGCCGCTTCAGCGGCTCAGGCGGCGTTTGAAGGGCGGAAATGGGTAAAGCTACTGTCCTCGCTTGTTGGTCGCGGGGACACCCTGGACGCGCAATTCTTGCCGATCGTCGCGTTCGCGCGTGCAGCGGGTGGGGCGGATGTACCCTGCGCGGCGTTGCCTCGATCACTCCGGAGGGGCGCTGCGCAACGCGGAGGATTCGCCATACCACATTGCGGGAATCGTCAAACAGGCGCCTTGGCGTCGTGGCGGCGGCCTCGTAGCATCGTATCCATGCCCAGTGAAGCATTAACCCGGCGCATTCTCGAATTCGTTAAGGCGGAAGGCTACCAGCCCCGGCAGCTCGATCGTCTGGCGCGGGCCATGGGGATCGCCGAAGCGGAGCAGGGCGATTTCCACGCGGCGTGCAAGGCATTGATGAAAACCGGGCGGGTGGCGTTGGGCGTCGGGCAGGCGTTGATGCTGGCCGGCCCTCCGCCGACGCTGGTGGGTACGTTCCGCGCCAATCCGCGTGGATTCGGATTCATTGTGCCCCAGACGCCCAATATTCACGGCGACCTCTACGTCCCCGGGCATGGCACCGGCGGCGCGCTGACAGGCGACATCGTGCGGGCCCGAGTCAAGAAGAAGGGGAAGCGTCAGGGGAAGATGCTTCATGAAGGACAGATCGAAGAAATCATCAAGCGTGGCCAATCCCGGTTCGTCGGGATGCTGACGCGGCAGGTTTCCCGATGGTATGTGATCCCCGATGGCAACGCCTTGCACGTGCCGATCCTCGTCGATGATCCGACCGCCAAACGCGCCAGTGACGGCGATCAGGTGGTCGTCGAGATGCTCCAGTATCCCGAACACGGCGTAACCGCCCGAGGCGTGATCCTCAAGGTGCTCGGGCCAAACGGCAGGCCAGACGTCGACACGCAGAGCATGATCGAGCAGTATCAGCTTCCCGGTGAATTTCACGACGAAGTCTATCAGCAAGCGCGCGAGCTTGTTGATGGCTTTAGCGTCAAGCGTCTGTTGCCCGGCCGCGAGGATCTGCGCAATGAAACGATTCTCACGATCGACCCGCCGGATGCCAAGGACTTCGATGACGCTATCTCCCTGACCGAGCATGACAACGGCACGTTCGAGCTCGGCGTGCACATCGCCGACGTGGCGATGTATGTCGAGCCGGGCTCGCCGCTCGATGAGGAGGCGCGGCAGCGGGGCAACAGCGTCTACCTGCCCGGTCTGGTGATCCCCATGCTGCCCGAAACGCTCTCCAACGGCGTTTGCTCGCTTCAGGAGCGCCAGCCGCGGGCGACCAAGAGCGTTTTCATGACGTACACCAAGACCGGCGCGGTGAAAAAAACGCGCGTGGCCAACAGCGTGATTGCTTCCACCAAACGCCTGACGTACCTGCAGGCCGACGCGGTCCTCTCTGGCAAACACGGTCGCACGGGGGCCAAAGTCGTGGCTCTTCTGGGGCGCATGCAACGACTGGCCCGCCTGATTCATCGGCGCCGGCAGCGGGCCGGGGCGCTCGAGTTGGATCTTCCGGAAATCGAGCTTGTTTATGATGAGCAGGGGGCGGCGGTTGATGCCAAGCCCGCAGACACGAGCTATCCGCACAAGATCATCGAAATGTTCATGGTCGAAGCCAACGAGGCGGTGGCGCGGCTGCTTGCTTCGGCGTCGGTGGCGTACTTGCGCCGCGTGCATCCCGAGCCTACAGAGCCGGCAGGGGGGGCGTGCAAGCGGCTGTTGGAACTGCTTGGATATTCCTTGAGCGATGAGCCGGATCGCAAAGAAATCCAGCGGTTGCTAAAAAAGGCCGCCGGCAAGCCGGAATCCTTCGCCGTGAACCTTTCGGTCCTCAGGACAATGCAGCCGGCGCAGTATTCGCCCGAGCCGATCGGTCACTATGCCCTCGCGTCGGAGAACTATTGCCATTTCACCTCGCCTATTCGGCGTTACCCGGACTTAACCGTTCATCGCTTGCTTGATGACTTGATCAACCACTTCCCGGAAGGTCGGCCAACCCAAGACGAGCGGACCCTCGGCGAGCTTGCGAAGGTGGGCCGCTGGTGCAGCAACACCGAACGCCACGCCGAAGCCGCCGAGCGAGAGCTTCGCCTGGTTCAAGTGCTACGTCTGTTGGATCAACATCTGGGCGAGGCGTTTGACGGCATGGTTACCGGCGTGGCCAACGTCGGCGTATTCGTTCAGCTCGATCGATGGCTCGTGGACGGACTTGTGCCGTTCGATCAGCTCGGCGACGACTGGTGGGAGCTCGACGCGGGCGGCGGTTGCGTTGTGGGCGAGCGCTCGGGGTGTCGGGTGGTTGTCGGTGACCGCCTGAGCGTCGTGATTGCATCCGTGTCTGTTTCACAGCGGAA
>CAZYXP010000173.1:0-8340 GCA_964651325.1 uncultured Phycisphaeraceae bacterium | reverse complement strand
ACGGGCATCCCGTTGAGATCCTTCGTCGCGGCATTGAACTGCTGCACGAACTGACCAATGTTTACGCCATGCTGGCCCAACGCGGGGCCGATGGGCGGTGCAGGGGTAGCCTGTCCACCCGGCGCCTGTAGTCGGATCGTCGCGGTAACTTCTTTTTTTGCCACGCTTTATACTGCCTCTCGTGCCGTCCAACCCCTAGCGTCCAATCAAGAACGACTCAAATGGGGGGATTATTCTACTTTTTCCAACTGCCAGTAACCAACCTCGACTGGAGTCATGCGGCCGAAGATCGAGACGATTACCGAAACCATACCGCGACGCTCATCCACCGCCTCAACTTCGCCCTCGTAGTTCTCAAACGCCCCGTCCGTGACCTTTACCTGATCACCCTTGTTGATATTCAACCCGGACAGCGACGGTTCTTCTTCCGCCTTTTCGGACGCGGCCAGGATCGCCGTAACTTCGTGATCCGGCATGCTCGTTGGCTTGCCGTCTGAGCCGATGAAATCGCCCACGCCCGTGGTTTCTTTCACCATGAACCAGACGCCTTCGTTGACCGACCCGTCTTCCTCGCACTGCATCTCTACAAAAACATATCCGGGGTAAAGCTTGCGCTGGTATACCCGCAAAACCCCGCTCTTCATTTTTTTCTCGGGAACGGTAGGAACCAGGACTCGCCCGACTCGCCCCTCAAGTCCCTCGATCGCTATTTTACGCTCCAGCGCTTTTCGAACCTGAGTTTCCTTGTTCGACGCCACCCGCAGCACGTACCACTTCATCCCGTCTGCCGACTGCAACCCTTCGGAAGAGGAAGACGTTGACGCATCGGCCGTCACCACATCCTCAGACGGAGCCAATTCCTCCGGAGAAGCAATGCCTTCCGAAGAAGCCAAACCTTCCGAAGAGGCCAATCCTTCCGAAGAAGATTGCGGCGTGCTGGAATCGACCCCGGTCATCCGCCCACCACCTTCAGTACGCCAAGCGAGCTGAACAAGGCCTGGAATAGAAGATCGATGCAAAACAAGATGGCCGCCAAAAGAATCGTGAACATGATCACGACCTTGGTAGATCCAATGATCTCACCCTTGGACGACCAACTGACTTTCTTCATCTCGCCTTCGGTGCCGATCATGAAGTCGCCGCTCTTGCGGTTCGAATAGGTCGCCCACCAGGACACCGCCCCGATGATGACCAAGAATCCGATCGGAAACCCGGTCGTCACCAGCAGATTCCAAACCTCATCACCCTCAAACACTTGAAGCTGGTCGTATAGGAACTTGGCGCCCCAAGCGGCCAACAGCAACAACCCGGAAAAGGTACCCATCCGGGTCCACTTGCCTTGATCGCGCTTGTACTGGCGGAAAAATCCGCCGCCGCCACCGGACTTTGGCGCGGAACCGCCACCACCGCCATCCGGGCGATCACCGGACGGCGAGCCTTTAGACGCTTGCTTCCCGACGACTGCTGTAGTACTTGCCTGGCTCATCATCTCGCCTTATCCGCCAATCCCTGGCTCATCACGCCTTTGGCTTATCCGCCCGCGGTCACGCCCAGCGCACCACACGCACACGTTGCGGCCTGATCTGCCGTCCGAAGCCTCGGCCACCCGAAGCCACACCGCCCCGCCGACCACCGACAGGAGCGGAGGGACTCGAACCCCCAACCGCCGGTTTTGGAAACCGGAGCTCTGCCAAATTGAGCTACGCTCCTGTTGCCAGCCCGTTCGCACGAGCCAATCAGCGGGATTCCAGCTGGTTACTTCCGCTTGATCTTGTGCACGGTGCGACGACGCAGTCGCTTACTATATTTCTTCAACTCCAGCTTCGGCACGCCGCCTTGAACGTTAACGCTCACGCGATAGTTCAGGTCACCCGTCTCCTTACACTGGAGCCACACGTATTCTCTTTTTGACGCTTTGGCCATAGCTCGTTACACCACCTTGGGTTGCGCGCCGGGCAAAAATTACTCGATGACTTTTGCCACCACGCCCGAACCAACCGTCCGCCCACCCTCGCGAACCGCGAAACGAAGACCTTGCTCCATCGCGATCGGCTTGCCGAGCGTCACACACATTTCCACGTTGTCGCCCGGAACGCACATTTCGGCACCCTGAAGCTCCAGGGCCCCCGTCACATCCGTCGTGCGGAAGTAGAACTGCGGACGATAACCGTTGAAAAACGGCGTGTGACGGCCGCCTTCCTCTTGCGTCAGCACGTAGACTTGACCCTCGAACTTCGTATGCGGCGTGATGGTGCCCGGCTTCGCCAGCACCTGCCCACGCTCAATTTCATCCTTCTTGGTACCGCGCAGGAGGCACCCCACGTTGTCACCGGCCTGCCCCGAATCCAGCGTCTTCTGGAACATCTCGACGCCGGTCACCGTCGTCTTCTGCGTATCCTCGAGGCCGACAATCTCGACTTCGTCGCCCACGTTGACCGTGCCGCGATCGATTCGACCAGTCGCCACAGTGCCGCGACCCTTGATGCTGAAGACGTCTTCCACGGACATCAGGAAGGGCAGATCAACCTCGCGCTCGGGCTGAGGGATATCCTTGTCCAGGGCGTCCATCAACTCGCCAATGCACTTGTTCGCCTCGGGATCTTCCGGATTGGTCATGGCCGGCAGCGCCGAGCCATGAATCACCGAAATATCATCGCCGGGGAAGCCGTACTTGTTCATCAACTCCCGAACCTCCATCTCGACCAACTCGAGAAGCTCGGGGTCATCAACGAGATCGACCTTGTTCAAAAACACGACCAGGAACGGCACGTTCACTTGGCGGGCAAGCAGGATGTGCTCCCGCGTCTGAGGCATCGGGCCATCCGCGGCAGAAACCACCAGAATGGCGCCGTCCATCTGAGCGGCGCCAGTGATCATGTTCTTGACATAGTCAGCATGACCGGGGCAGTCGATGTGGGCATAATGCCTCGTGTCGGTTTGGTACTCCACGTGCGACGTGGCGATGGTAAGAATCTTCGTCGCATCGCGGCGACCCTGAGACTCCGAAGCCTTCGCCACCTCATCGTATGGCTTAAACGTAGCCAGACCCTTCGCCCCTTGAACCGCGGTAATTGCTGCCGTCAACGTTGTCTTGCCATGGTCCACATGACCAATCGTTCCAACATTGATGTGCGGTTTCGTTCTTTCAAATAACTCTTTGGCCATTGCGATCCATGCCTCCACTCGCCCGACGCCTTGTTCGTCGAGCCTGATTCGTTAGAAAATGCTCAGGCGTGAGCCATTGTTTAACAGTATCCAAATCCGGGCCCGCGCCGTTACGCAGACCCCGCAATATATCACTACGGCGCCCCATTCCAAGCCGATGACGGCATCCTGGATGCCAGCCGTCGTCCTCGAGCCCACGTCCTCGAACCTGCGCCTTCCAGCCTAACAGGCCAGCCGGAGAAAACTCGGCCCGTGCAGAGAAACCTCGCCTTCGCAAAGAAGCTGCTGCCGGGACTCGAACCCGGGACCTCGTCCTTACCAAGGACGCGCTCTACCAACTGAGCCACAGCAGCAAACTTCGATCCTACCGCCGCCGGCTCCCAATGCGCCGATCCACAACCATTCCATCGGCGTCGGTGGCACTCAAGTCCAGCGTACACCTGTAGTTACGCGACACCACTCGGCGAACCCGTACTCGGAGCCGGGCAAGTATAGCCATCGGCACAATGTTGTCAATTCCAAAAACGCTCCGAACCACTACCGATTCCGCGACGAGTCCGGCGACGTGGCTGTGCCCACATAGGTCCGTGGTGCCTCCACGCGCACTAGCCGCCTCAAAAAGTCACCGCCTTCTCGCAAACGCACCGGAAAACACGCCACAAGTAGCTTCAAAAACGCGCGACTCGTCTACGCCCATCCAGAGGCATTGCCAACCCATGGGGCCATGTGGCCGCGAGTCGGCAAACGCGGCTCTTCCCAAGAAAAATCACAAGGCTTCTTGACCTGCGGCATTTGCCCGCCCAGGATATCGTGAGGTTGGGTTTTGACAGGATATCCGAAAGTTACAAATGCCCACGGCACCCAAGGTTGACCCATCCCGGTTGAAGCCGCTCTCCCCATCAGGCCTCCGTCGCGCCGGCCCCACCGCCAGCATGGCTGCTCCGATCACAAGTGACGCGTTAGGCGAGCTTTCCAGCGCATCGGGTAAGTACATGCACACTTCCCCTGCGTTGCTACTGCATCGTCCTGGATTGCAGTGGATCTTTGCACTCGGCGTAGCCGTTCTCGCGGGCCTAGCTGCCATCGCGGCCTGCCCGGTCACCCATCTGTGCCAGGCGACCTTTGTATGGGATGATCGAGCAAATACCCCTTTGCACGGCACCATGAAGACCGATCTCGTGCTCGCAGCAGCATCGGTTTTCGGTTGCGCGTCGAAACAAACCACCCCAGAGCCGGACGAGCGGAGCGCTGAACTGCCCTGGCACGTGAGCCGACCGAACCCAGGGCGGATTCGGATTAGTGTGGCCGCCCGCAGCGCGAAAACCGGCTTGAGTGGGCTGAAACTGGTCGCCGAGCGATTGGAAGAGCGCCTCACCGCGCGACGTGACGGGATCGCCAATACGCCGGAGGCGGTCGAAATATCCCTTTCTGAAACGGCGGCCCGCCTGACCCAGCGTAAAAACGACTTGGCCGATCAGCTCGCCGCGGCGGAAGCCATGCTTCCCGCATCGGAAGAAAAGCGAGACTCCGACGAGCTGGCCGACAAGTGGCAATCGTTGCGAACCGATTTCCAGGTATTGCGAGGCCACCTCGATAAGGCCACCGAGACAGAAGCGCGCATTCGACAAAGGGCCGTGCCCGCCCGCGGCATCGTGAGCACCGAGCGACGGGCCGCGGCGTTTGAGCGCGATGAAGCGCTTCAACAGGATCTCGCGGAGTTGCATGTCGAGTTAGCGGCCGTCAAGCTGCATCTGCTCAATGCGCAGAAGCAGTCAGCAGCCAAGCTCGAAGCATGCGGCCTGCAGGCTCAGCGGCTCCAAGCCATAGCCGCGCCGGACTCGGGGCGGGTTTTCGACGAACATTCACGATCCGCCGTAACCTCTGTACGTGAGCATGCCGACGTCTACCTGAGGTTGCACACTGCCTTTAGCCAAGATGTCCTAGGTGAATTTGCCGACGTCAGCCGGATTGTGATTGATCCGCTCAGCGGCGCCCTTATTGACGCCCACGCCCGCCTGCGGCATCGACTTCATGATTTTCTCTTCAAATCTGCCAAGGAGCTGGGGCGTATTCGCAGCATCTTGCAAAACCTAGGAAACGACACCGCCAACCACGCCCGGTATCACGTCCTGGAATCGGAACTTACCCGGGCGTTTCAGCGTCTCCAATGGGAGCACGACGAGCTCGAATTCGCCCTAGGCGAGCTCGAGCCGGCTAGAAACTTCCACCTGGACAGCGCGTTGGAAAGTGCGCGAGGTCTGTTTCGCAGGAGCCAGGCCCGCATCGCCGCCATCGACGAAGCCCTTCAAGCCCAAACCGCGAAATTTCTGCGTCGCGAACGCGCGCGGCAACTGATCCAAGCCCACGAATCCACACGCCAACTCAGAGAAACGGTCGACAAGAGAGTAGCAAGCTTGATCCAAGTGCAGGACGCGCTCAATCTCGCCCATTCAGAAACGCAGACGGTCCTTCGCGCTGTCTTGCTACACGATCTGACCACAACCCAACTGGGCCTTACAAGAAAAGACCTCGCGGAAACCAACGCCCAATTGGAACAATTTCGAGCCGATCGCGCGACCAAGGCGGAGGCCTTGCGATTGCCCCGGCATTACAGTTCGTCGACCGTCCCCGCGCTGGCGCAGGTTCAGCGAGCGGCCGTCGGCGGGCTCGCCGCGCTTCTGACGTTCCTCGCGGTCAGTCTCGGACAGTGGTGGATGCGCCGACGGGTTTTTCCACGATAGCATCGGGAAATGCAAGACCGATAACTGCGAGCCTTCCGCCCGAATGCAGAGACGAGTATGGCGTTTGCCGCGTTTTCAGTACTGACATAGCGATCGCCGTCGTATCTGCATGCCCACTCTGAGCCCGAGGATGAACCCGACCCGGTCGCGAATCGCCGATCCCAGCCCCACCTGCAAACCTCAGTTCTCGCGGCCAGCCGAACCGACACCCGAGCGAGAATAGATATTGGCTTGGGGCGTTTCCCGGGGCACCAGGGTTCCGCTCGAGGACGTACCCACGCCGCTGTTTGGTGGGCTAGGACCGAGCGCTCAGGGCCGGCGTGCCCGCGGAGTCGCGGCCCATTTCCGACGTCTGGCAGCCCTGTGATTTGCTGATTCATGCCAAATGTGTTATACTCTATCGGTACGCCAAGGATGGTATCCATCCCCCTGTGTGGATCTGCCGCCTACACCTCGTTTGCAAGGAGAGTTCGAATGCCAAGCACTGCATCATCCAGCACCACATCATCCAGAAACACAGCGACTCCTATTTCGACATTCAGCCGCGCCAATGCCGGCGCTGCCCACAATGAAGGCCCAAAGCGTTCCAGCGTTCGCCCCATGATTGCCGAGATCGAACGGCTTGCCGCTCTCTGGTTGGACGCCGGCGTGGATCCCGAAAGCCTCAAACACATGCGTTCGGTTCTGTCCGCTCTTCACGCCCAGGTTCGCGTGCTGCACGCGGGGGGCTGTCTTCAAAAATCCCAGGCCGGTATCGACGCGCTTCCGCCCGAGCAAGCCCGCGATTGGACGCGCCTGTCCAACGAATGCTTCGCCATTTTGGGCCTGATCGACCGCGTCTTACAATGCACAGCGTCGGTTCTTCAATATGGAGAGGCCGAGGAGGAGTTGCTTCTGCTTCGCGTCCGCGAAATCGTCGCGATTGTTAAGCGTCACATAGCAGAAGAGGAAAACCTTCTCTATCGCGCCGTATGGCAGGACGTAGGCGGCGAAAGCTGACAAATGTGTAGCCCAGCCGCCCACGGCTGGTAGGGCCCACGGCCGCGTATAGACCAGCCGCGCCAGGCTAGAACACACAACACATCAGATAACTTGGCAACAGATAGCTTGCCGGAATCACACCCGAGGGCGGGTGTGCCACGTGCGTTACCCAATCCGCGCCGTGACTGCGCGACCTACAGAATCTGCAGGGCGGCGCGCAGGTTCTACAGAATGAAGCGGCTTAGATCGTTGTCCTGACTGATTTCCGACAGGCGAGATTGGACGTAGGCTTCGTCGATGGGGATCGTCTCGCCGTGGCGATCTGGGGCGGAGTAGCTGATCTCGTCCATGAGCTTTTCCATGACCGTGGTCAGCCGCCGCGCGCCGATGTTTTCCGTGGACTGATTGACCTGATAGGCCGTGTCTGCCAAGGCCCCAATCGCGCCTTCAGTAAACTCAATTAAGACGCCCTCGGTGGCCATGAGCGCGACTTGCTGCTTGGTGAGCGCGTTCTTCGGCTCGGTGAGGATGCGCACGAAATCATCGCGTGTGAGGGCATCAAGCTCGACGCGGTTGGGCAGGCGGCCTTGCAACTCGGGCATCAAATCACTCGGCTTGGCGGAATGAAATGCCCCGGCCGCGATGAACAGAATGTGATCCGTCTTGACGGGGCCGTAGCGCGTGCTCACCGTGCAACCCTCGATGATGGGAAGCAAATCTCGCTGAACGCCTTGTCGCGAGATGTCGGGCCCGTGCGATTGCGAAGGGGCCGCAAGCTTGTCGATCTCGTCGAGAAATACCATCCCGCTGGCCTCGGTACGGCGCACGGCCGTCTCTTTGACTTTCTCCCGGTCGATCAGCTTTTCGCATTCCTGCTCGAAAACAATCTTGCGGGCGTTCTTCAAGGGGAGCGATCGCGTTTGCGTTTGCGCGGGGATGATGCGTTCGAGGAAGTTCTGCATGTCCGGATCGACCTGCTCCACGCCCATCGTGGCCACGATGCCCCCGGCCGCCACCTTGGATTCAATGGATAGCTCGACCGTCCGCTCATCCAATTCACCGCTGCGCAGTTGTATCCGGAGCTTCTCGCGATTGCGTTGCCGGCGCTGCGCCGTTTCGCTCTCGGCCGACGTATCGCTGCGATCAAACTCGGTCGGCGGCATGAGCACATCAATGAGCCGCTCCTCGGTGAGCCGCTCCGCTTCGAGCCGAACGACCTCCGTCTGCTCTTCGCGGACCATGTGGGCGGCCAGCTCGACCAAGTCGCGGATCATGCTCTCCACGTCGCGGCCGTGGTAGCCGACCTCGGTGTACTTAGTCGCCTCGACCTTGATGAACGGGGCGTTGACCAGATGGGCGAGCCGGCGGGCGATCTCGGTCTTGCCGACACCGGTGGGGCCGATAAGAATCATGTTGCTCGGGCCGACCTCGTCGCGGAGGTCTTCGGGAAGCT
>CAZYXP010000172.1:0-8523 GCA_964651325.1 uncultured Phycisphaeraceae bacterium | reverse complement strand
GGTGCGGCCAATGCCGGCAGCGCCAACCAAGCTACGCCCAGGCAGGCAAGCCATGCCGGACTAAAAAACGCTCTCTTACTCATTGTCCTTCCCTTTCCGAAAACAATGAAACCCAAAAACAATCAAACCACTATTGCGTTCGAATCAAACACGAAAAACCGGACCCAAACATTGCGGCAATAAACAACGCCAGGCAAAGCCTTTGAGCCTTTCATCGAAACGCAAGAAAAAACGACTAACAGGATAAGACGGTCAACAAGTTCGGTTCGACGACGGGCCGTAGCGCGCCAGGCAGGTCGAACAGGTTCATCGACCAAAAAGTGCTCGTCCAGGACTTCGCAAGATGCGACCGTCGGCAGATTCGCCGACAGGTTCCGGACGCTTGGTCGGCGCCTAAACGGCTACGACGGGGGGGCCGCGCGGCTGCGTCGCACGAAGATAAAGCTGAATGGCAAGTGAATCAATCAGAGGGGTGGATTTTTGAACGTAGGATCCGACTGCGCGAACGACGCCCTTGGAACGAGCCCAAGCGTATACTTCGCCCAGAACTGAAAGAAGGCAAGCAGAAACGTACGCCAATAAGAAGGCGACCAACGCGTATCCTGCCACATTGCCCACCACGCGGATCATGACGCCTTCGCCCTGAGTGCCGGCGAGCAGGCCGTGATGCAACGCAAGAGGCTTCAACGCAAGCTCAACACCGACCCAGCCCAGACCGAGCAAGAGCGGGCTAAACCCAACGCGGCGGGTAATTCGTGATCCTAAACCAGCGTAAATTCCGGGGATGGCCGCTAGCAGCAAGGCCGAGAGCAGGGAAGGCGCCAGCGGAGCGCCTGCACCACCGACCGATATTGCGTAAAAGCAAAGGCCCCAGAAAGAGCCGGCGACGGCAGCGCGGCCGGGCGACAGCAAGCGAATCGCCAGGAGCAGGGGCAATAACGTCAACCACCCGAGCCACCAGAAACTTGGTGACGCAATGGCCAGCGCCATGGCATTGGCGCTAACCAGCAATGAAGCGCCGATCGCCGCCGCCTTGGCTAGCCGAGTCATCAAATCGGGTTGTTCGCGGTGAATCGCGTTTGCCACAGATACGCCTCAATGGTGCGAAGGAGACCCAGCTACGGTCCTACCCACAAGATCGCAAGAATCGAAGCTAGCCCTACCAAAAACACACGACGCGCGACGGAACGTTCAACGAGATGAAGTTCTTTCCCGTTCCTGGTTGCGCGGCAAAGTGTGGGCTTTCCTCTCCGTAACGACCAACAGCGGGATCCGTTACAATAACGGTACGAAACCCGCCTCCCAGCACTGCCCCGCATTATGGGCTGTCTTGGGCGTTGACGCAAGCGAAAAACCGAAATTCCTGAGGATTTGCATTCGCTACTGCCGGTCAAACGGGCAAATTGTCCCAAGGATTCTTGTGCGACTGCAAAATAGGCCACAAAATAGACAGAATCTTACACACCAATGGAGCGATTATCGGACTCATCTTTACCCTGCATCGAGTATCCGTTTTCCTGTCGTTTGTGGTTCACGTCCAATTTTTGAAGATAGAGGTCGTAGACGTCCTTGGCGTTGAGGCCAACGCACTGAGCCATGCTGATCCAGAAGAAAAGGAGGTCAATTACTTCAACTCGCGCGTTTTGAAGGTCCGATATGGCGAAGCGTTTTCCCGACTTCGCTTCCGCGCACCAGTGTTTCCAGTAGGTGCTGTCGCGGAGTTCCTCTAATTCGTTGGAGGCGGCCGCGATGTAATCGTTGAGCCAAATGCCGGCGGTTTGGACATCGAAGTCTTCCCGCAGGGATTCGGTGTCGTAGCCGATTCGCTTGTTCAAACGGGCCTGCTGCGCGAACATTTCCTCAAGCATTGCGAACTCCTTTCGCCTCGTGACGGTGCGTACGAATAATCGATCGTGGTCTTCAATGGAGCATCCTATCGGACGCGCGACACGCCGCCAAGCCGTGGGCTGACTCGCACGAGCGGTGGCCGCGGAATCGGGGCGGGTCGCGGCTGGACGTTGGGCCTGACGCAGGCGTGGTGACGTCTTGCCATGGAGGGTCCGCAGGCTGGCGTCAGCGGTTCTGATTGGTGTTCAGTCTAGGAGGTGACGTTTCATCTTGTTCAGCGCTTCGCCCTCAATCTGCCGGACGCGCTCGCGGGTCAGGCGGATTTTTGCGCCGATTTGCTTGAGCGTAAGCGGATCCTCTCCGCCGATGCCGTATCGAAGCGAGAGGACCTTTTTTTCCCGGTCATCGAGATCATCCAGCAAGCCGATGACGCGTGTCATCTCCGATTCGTCGAGCAGCGCCGCGTCCGGTCGGGGCGTGTTGGGATCGGCGAGGCCTTCTGTCAACGCATGACCGGTAATGGCGTCTGCGTCTTGGGTTGGGGTTGAAACCGCCTTTACCGCACTGCGGATGTGGAGCACTTTGCTTTCGCTGAGTTCCAGCTTCTCGGCCAGTTCCTGCGTGGTCGGCACCCGGCCATGGGATTCGACGTACTTGTCGCTGGCCTCTCGAAACCGCGATATCATCTCAACCATGTAGGCCGGGATGTGAATCGGCTTGTCGCTGTTGATCAGGCTACGCTTGATAGATTGCTTGATCCACCATGAGGCGTAGGTGCTGAAACGGGTGTTCTGCGACGGATCGAACCCCTCTACGGCGCGGATCAGCCCGAGGTTTCCCTCGTTGATCAGATCGTTGAGTGGAACGCCGCGTTTGGCGTATTTTTTGGCGATGTTGACCACGAGTCGGAGATTGGATTTGACCATCCGCTCTCTGGCTTCAAAGGCTTCGCTTTCTATTCGCTCTCTGTCGGAGTAGGTGATCTCTCTGTTTGCGAAACGTTTGGCGGCGGCCTGACCGTCGCGGACAATCGTCGCCAGCTCCTTCTCTTCGTCCGCGGTGAGCAGAGAGGCTTCGTTGATGCGCTTCAAGTAAACCTGAAGATCTCGATCGACTGCGATGGTTGCATCCTCCGCCAAGCCAGCCGTGGGGCGTGGTCTTCACTAACTCGTTAACGCGACGAGGTTGGTGATCTACTCGCCCGCGGTTTCAGGGGCGGCGCCTTCACCAGAATCAGCCTCGGCCTTGATACCAGCGTCGCCGGCCGCGGATTCATCGACCGTCCCCGAATCGGCGTCGGGCTCGCTTGGAGCCTGAACTTCCGCCGTTTCGGCCGCTAGCTCAGGCGCTGGCGTATCCACTGGCTTCGCCGCGGGCTTGACCTTACTCGGAGCCCCTGGCAAATTGTGAATCTTGCCGATCGTTTCCTCGCCGGAGCCGTGCAGTCCGCCCCGCAGCTTTCGCTGGGGTTTTTCGCCGGCAGTCGATTCCGCCTCTTGTTCCGCCGACCATTCGGCGCGTTTCTTCGACAGCCCGATCTTACGCTCGACCGGATCGACCCGTAGGATTTTCACGAGAACCTTATCTTCGAGTTTCAGTTCCTCGTGTGGATCCTCGACCTTATGATCGGCTAATTCACTGACGTGCAATAGACCTTCCAGGTCTTCTTCGAGTTCAACAAATACGCCGAAATTGGTGATTTTGGTCACGGTACCTTCGACGATCTGGCCTGGAATGTAGTTTTCGATGACGGCCCGCTCCCACGGGTCTTCATGCAGCTGTTTGAGGCCCAGGGCGATGCGCTGCTTGCTTTCCTCGACTTTTAGGACCACGCATTCGATGGACGATCCCTTCTTGAGCAGCTCGGACGGGTGATTGATCTTCTTGGTCCAGCTCATGTCGGAAACATGAAGCAGTCCGTCGATTCCCTCTTCGATTTCGACGAAGGCCCCATAATTGGTCAGGTTTCGGACCCGACCTTCAACACGCGTGTCTGGTGGATACTTGGTGGCAACATGCTCCCAGGGGTTTTCCAGCGTCTGCTTGATGCCCAGGGAAATCTCGTGCTTGTCCTTGTTGACGTCGAGGACGAGGACATCCACCATGTCGCCGACGCTCAGAATCTCCGAGGGATGGTTGATGCGGCGGGTCCAGCTCATTTCGCTAATGTGGACCAGGCCTTCAACGCCCGGCTCCAACTTGATGAACGCACCGTAGTTCATGATGTTGACGACTTCACCCTTCAGCCGGGTGCTTACCGCGTAACGCGCTTCTACCTCATCCCATGGATTGGGTTTGAGTTGCTTGAGCCCGAGGGCGATTTTCTCTTTGTCGCGGTCGATAGAGAGGATCTTGATTTCGATTTCGTCGTCGATTCGCACCAACTCTGACGGGTGGCCCACCCGATCCCAACTCATGTCGGTGATGTGCAAGAGCCCGTCAATACCGCCAAGATCGACAAACGCGCCGAAGTCGGCGATGTTTTTGACCGCCCCCTTGCGCGTTTGTCCGACGGCGATTTCGGACATCAGGGCTTCTTTCGCTGCCGCTCGCTCTTCATCGATAAGCTTGCGGCGCGAAATCACGATGTTGCGCCGCTCCGTGTCGATTTTGAGGATGCGAGCGCGTATGTCCTTGCCGATGAAGCCGCCGATGTCTCCTGGGCGGCGAATGTCCACCTGAGAAGCGGGAAGGAATACCGGGTAGCCGATATCCACCAGCAGCCCGCCTTTGATTTTCCGCATAACGCGGCCCTGAACCTCGTCTCCCTCATTCTTGGAATCCACGATTTTGTGCCAGTTGATCACCCGGTCGGCTTTGCGCTTAGACAAAATGACGTGGCCGGTGTCGGATTCCACGCTGTCGAGCCAGACTTGGACTTCGTCGCCCGGTTCGAGTGAGCTGGCATCGTCCCATTCGCTGATGGCCACCAAGCCTTCGCTCTTCAGGCCGACATCGATCACCATGTCGTCACCGGCCCGGCCTACCACGCGGCCTTTGAGTATTGAACCGGGTCTAAAGGCGTCCTGTTTTTCACCGACGATGTCTTCAAGCTTCAGCACGTCTGCATCCGCTTCCAGCATGGCGCTGATGCCCGCCGTCAAGTCTGACTGATCGCTGTCCAATTCGCTAATGAGGTTGAAATCTACCATTGCTAGATACCGTTACACCCGGTGCGCCGAACCACCTCACCACGCCTCAACCGAAATCGATTTTGGTTCGATTGAAGCGTGTAAAGGCAACTCCTCGCCGCCATTTATTCATGCCAAAACTGTCCGTACCGCCGAAGGGGAACGTCCCCTATCTTCTCAAACGGTAAGGATCGCCAAGAACGGAAACACGCTCCCCCTCGCAGAGGCGATTGGGGCGTTACGAATCGTTTGTCGTCCGCTTGCGTCGCAGGCCGCGCGCCGGAAAACCGGTGTGCGGCTTCGCCCAAACGGTGCGGCGTCGTGCTAGCTACCGGGCGCGCGCAGGTGCACCACGGATCAAGGCCCAGCGCGGTTCCGCGGTAAGCCCGGCGGTCAACAGACACTAATCTTGTGTCGTCCGGCCCGCCTTTTGCGGTTGATGAGCTTACGTCCGTTGTGGGTTCTCATGCGAGCGCGAAATCCCTGTTTGCGTGCTCGCTTTATTTTGCTGTTGCGTCTCGGATAGTGCATTGAGAAACAATCGTCCTGCGTCCGTCTCCATGTTGCCCGCCCAGGACATTCCCGGGCCGGAAGGCAACCAGCGTGACAAAACACCGTACCCTACCCTGCCTTCTTCGTTAGGACAAGATGGCCAGGCAGAGTTTCCAGGCCGCAGTTTCGTTGGACCGCTCAGGGACGCCAAGCTATGGGCGGTCCCACCCCGCGTGCCGGAGCCCGTAGCGCCCGTGAGACTCGGACCGTTCGATTGCAATGTGGCCCCATCATATGCCCCTAAAACGACGGTCGGCCTTGATTTTCGGCCTCAGAATCCTGACGCGCCCATCCGATGGCTTGTTTCGGGGAGTACTCCTTGCGATCAGCAAGCCACGCGTCTGGCTGTGGGCTTGTGGACTCGATAATCCGTCAGGCCCAGGATTATGTGCCATGGGCGCAAGCGGCATCGGAATTGGGAATCGCCGCTGTGGGCATGGCCGGGTGGGTCCAGCGGCGGTGGGGGTCGACCCTGAGTTGCATTCCTGGTATGGTATGTTTTGACATAAGGGGAGGGGAGGAATTCTGGCGATTATCAGGGTTGCTCGTCTCTGGATGTTCGTAGCGGACCACTCTTGTAGCACACGCCCCGTCAGAATTACGCGATTTGCCAACGAATAACGGGATGCTCCGCCCAAGTGGATCGACGCAAGGTACTGGTTGTGGCTCAAGAAACGCTGGGCCATCAGTTTGCTGATGAGGGGCTGCTCCTCACCGCGCTGACGCACGCGTCCATCGCCGATACCCGCCTGGCGAGCAACGAGCGGCTGGAATTCCTCGGAGATGCCATTTTAGGGATGGTCGTGTGCGAGGAGCTGTACAGGCGATTCAGCGATTGGCAAGAGGGGGAATTGACCAAGGTCAAGTCCGTGGTGGTATCGCGTCGCACCTGTGCCAGCATCTCAGATGAAACCGGTCTGTCTCAGATGCTCATTCTTGGAAACGGCATTGGCGTCAACAGCGAGCTTCCGCTATCGGTTCGCGCGGCGGTTTTCGAGGCGATGATCGGCGCCCTTTTCTTGGATAGCGGCCTCGATGTCACACGGCGTTTCATTCTCGCCGCGACCAAGTCGTACATTGACGAGTGTTCGATGTCGCAGACGCACGACAACTTCAAATCAGCGCTGCAACAATACGTGCAGCGGCACATGGCCACCACGCCCAAATACGAGACCATGGACGAGCAGGGGCCTGACCACAGCAAATGCTTCGAGATCGCGGTGGTCGTCAGTGGGCGAAGGTATCCCAGCGCGTGGGGGCCAAGCAAGAAGGAAGCAGAGCAGGCAGCCGCCCGGCTGGCGCTGGATATGCTGACGGACAATCCCTCAACTGGTGCGCCTGAGTAGGCGCAAACGGGTAGGTGCAACAGGACCGTCGCGGCCGGGCCATCGCAGACGGGCCATCGCGGACACGGTTTGGTTCGTTTCGGTCGGTGTACCCGAATCGGCATGCCGTGGTTGCTAGCGTCTTTGCTCTGCGTGGAATCGCGCGGTGTACACGGTGGTTCCCGCGACCAGTGTCAACAAGAGGGCGATCGTCAGCCCCCAGGCTTGCGTCGCAGGAATGGCTGGGGTCGGGCCGCCGTTGCTCATCGTGAGGACCACGTCCTCCAATTCGTCGATTAGCGCCAAGTCTAGATCGCCGTCGTTATCCAGGTCGAGCATGACACAGCAGGATGCGGCCTGGGGCGCAAGAAACTCTCGATCAAACGCGAATGTGCCTGTGCCGTCGTTGGTAAAGAGGAACCAATCCCCGCCGAAGCTGGATGTAATCCAATCCAGATCGCCGTCGCCGTCGAGGTCGCCTAAGTCCGTGGCCAGGCCAAAGGGATCGGTGGGATAGGTCTGCAAGCCGGACATGCCGCCCAATCCGTCACCGAGGAGTATGCTGCCGTCGGCGGTCGAACTGTTCACCGTGGCAACGTCCTCGTCGCCGTCGCCGTCCACATCGCCGGTGACCAGCATCCAGAGCGGCCCGCCGGCGGGCGTGGTTGAGGCCAAGGCAAACGTGCCATCGCCGACCGCGGTCCGCACGATCACTTGGGCAGAACTGCGGGCGCCGATGACCAGATCCAGCAGACCGTCTTCGTTCATGTCGGCAGCCGCCAACGCCCATTCGCCTGTTCCGCCCCCTTCGAAGAAGCTCGGTGAGCCAAAAACGCCGGCGCCGTTGTTGATTAGGAGCGACATGTTGCCCGCTCCGGCGGCGTTTGTGTTTACAATATCCATATCGCCGTCGCCATCGGCATCAAGCACGGCAATGCCGCGAGGGGCAGCGCCGACCGCAATGATTTGTTGGGGCGCGAACGTGCCGTCGCCGTTGCCTAGAAGGATGGACACGGTGTTGGGGTTGATGTTGCATACGCACAAATCGGCTAATCCGTCTCGATTGAAATCCGTTGGTTCGTTGGGCGAGGCGCGGTCCTGTAGCGGAAACGGCGGTTGAAGAAAGTCGGTGATCGTTCCCATGCCGTCGGCCGTGTTGAGATAGACGCGCAGGTCCTGGGTGTCCTCGTTGATCATGCTTACGTCCAGCCAGCCGTCACCGTTGAAGTCGGTTCCGACGCCGCCGTAGGGTCGGCTGGATAGCCCGCCGGGGATGTTTGTGGAAAGCGACTGCAACTGGAAGAAATCCATGGCGGCGGGTTGTGCGGCCGTCCAGAATTGGAATGAATAGCCGCCGCTTCGCAGGAATGTGCCATCAGCCGCTTGGAGGTCGTGTGAAAGGATCACCATGACGACCTCTCCGGCGGAAAAAGACCGATCGGGCACCAAAGTGACCGTCTGGTTGCCGTTGGAGAACTGGAACGTGCCTTCAGCGGTGCCGCTCCAGCGACCGAATGCCCAAAACGACTGCAAGGCTACGACGGAGCTCGGGTTCACAGGTCGGTCGAAGTTCACGCGGATTGAGGTGTTAATTGGTGCTGTGAGGGCGTGAGCAACTGGTTGAACACTGGTTACCGTCAAGTTTCCGCCTGTCGCCCATGCACTGG
>CAZYXP010000171.1:0-8526 GCA_964651325.1 uncultured Phycisphaeraceae bacterium | reverse complement strand
CGGTAAAGGAGGACCGATGCGCAAGATCGCCATCATCAACCAAAAAGGGGGCGTCGGAAAGACCACCACCACTGCGAACCTCGGCGCGGCCTTGGCTCGTGCAGGCCGCCGCGTCCTCCTGCTCGATTTTGATCCCCAAGGCCATCTGACGATCCATTTCGGCATCCGGCTAGCAGAGGATCAGGCCAACAGCTACGACGTGCTGACCGACGACGTATCCATCGTCGAAGCAAGCCTCGCCATCAATGACGGCATGGCCTTGGTTCCGACTGACATCAACTTGGCCGGGGCGGAATCCGAACTCGTCAGCGTCACCGGTCGTGAAGTCTTACTGAAAGAGGCCCTGCTGAAGGTCGAGGATCAGTATGATTATCTCCTGATCGATTGCCCGCCGTCGGTGGGCGTGCTAACTGTCAACGCGCTTTCCGCCGCCGACGAGCTGCTGATCCCGCTGCAGACGCAGTTTTTCGCGTTGCAGGGTTTCGGGAAACTTCTTGAGAAAACGGTTACGCTGGTTCGCCGCCGCATCAATCCGAGCTTGACCGTAACCGGCGTCATTCTCTGCATGCACGAGGCGGCGACGCGTCTGGCGTGTGAAGTGGTGGAGGATCTTCGCGCGTTTCTCGACGCTGGGCGGAGCCTTGATGTCGCGTGGGCCAAGGCCAAGATTTTCGACGCGCACATCCGGCGAAACATCAAACTCGCGGAGGCGTGCAGCTTTGGGCAGTCTATCTTCGAGTATGCCCCCAAGAGCAACGGCGCCATGGATTACTTGCGGTTGGCCGCGGAAATCTTCCCTGAAGCGGGGATTGAATTGCCCCATTGGATGGCCCGCAGCACACCGTCCGGCACACGCAACGGTCAAGCATCAACGAATGCGATCGCGGCTTCGGTTACTAAGGCCATGGCGACAAGCAAGAAATCGTCCAAGCGTCCGGTCTCCGGTCGGCCGCCGGGGGCGCGTACGGAGCCACCGGCGGATTGCGAATCGACGGCGTTGGCGCAGGTGCCGAGAATCGTTCGCGTGATTGATGCGCGTGCCCTGGTGGATCCATTGGATTCCCCGGATGTGGATGATGGTTCACGGGACGCCCCCGCCGGCGTGCAAGCAGCGGCAGATCACGCGGTTGTGGAATCGCTTCCTGTCGCGCCGAATGATTCAGTCGAGACTGTGATTCCCCCGGGGGTTGAGTCTGGGCTTGCCCACGGTGGGGGAATCAGCCCCGCCAAGCCCGAGGTGATCGAGTTGTCACCGAGCCGCGAGCTTGGTTGTCCACCGGCTCCGGTGGTTCGATCGGCTGTGGAATAACCCCGTCTGGAAGGCGAAACGCAGGTGCGCCGTTTTTCGAGCCCTTTTCGCCTTATCGCCTGGTTGCTCTACTGGGCGTTGATCTTTCTGATGACGCATACGCCGCCCTCCCGGATCCCGCTGCCCAGCGTGGTCGGTGCGGACAAGGTGGTTCATTTCGCCATGTTTTTCGGACTGACCTCGCTGGGCGGTTGGTATCTTGGATCCCGCACGCCTGCGAGCCGTTCGAATCGTCTCTTGCGCCTGGCGTTCGCGTTGGGGCTCTACGCTTTGTTGGACGAGGCCACGCAGCCCTGGGTCGGCAGGACGGCGAGCTTGGCGGATTTCGGGGCGGATGTGCTGGGTATTTTGGCGGGATGTTGGGTGGTTTCTTGGCGCGGTTGGGCGGAGGCAAAGCCCGGAGGACGTGGCATCGGCTTGTGATTTGAGGCTGCATCCGCTCGTGATCCGAGGGCATTTGTAACGGCCGTTTAACATGGCGTGCAGAAATAGCTGCGGCTCGGATACCGGCGAGCGTATAATAGAATGCGGAAACGCCTTGGTGCGCTGCATCTCTAGCGACGCGTCAAAGGTGAGTGCGGGTTCGCGAGGCCGCGCGAGCTCAAATCTGCGGCTCGGGCGGGCCGCTGGTGTTCGCGGATTCAAGAGTGTCGATACGCCGGCAAGAGTGCAATGAGTTTTGAGGATTGATCGATGCGCAGAAAACGTAGCATTGTGGTCGTCGAAGACGAGGAAGCGATTCGGCGGGGGATTGCCGACGCCTTGCGCGTTGCAGGACACGAACCCGTAGAAGCCGCGGATGGCGTCTCGGGCTTGACGGCCGCTCGGCGCGCCGGGGTCGATCTGGTCTTGCTCGACCTGCAACTCCCCAAAATGGACGGCTTTGACGTGCTCGTGGAAATCCGCCGGACCCACCCGACGTTGCCCGTCATTATTCTCACGGCCCGAGGCTCCGAGGACGATCGCGTGCATGGGCTCAAGCATGGGGCCGACGACTATGTCGTGAAGCCCTTTTCCGCCCGCGAGTTGTTGGCGCGGGTGGCGGCCGTTTTGCGTCGCAGCCCGGATCGCCCCGTCCCGGTGATCACGTTGATCGGTGGTGACACAAAGGTAGACTGCGCCCGGCGCGAGGTCTATCGCAAAGATGGAACGTGCGTGGCCCTTTCGGAAATGGAGGCCAACATCCTGGACCGGCTGTCGGCGCATGCCGGCCGAGCTGTGTCGCGCGAGGAGTTGCTGGCGACGGTGTGGGGCATTCGCGACGGGCAAATCGAAACGCGCGCGATTGATATGCATGTGACACGCCTTCGGCAGAAACTCGGCACAGGCACCGCGGCGGGCGACCCCGAATGGGTCGTCACCGTACGCGGGAAGGGGTACATGCTCGGTTCGGACATAGCATTGGTTCGCGACGCAACGGCGGAGGATGCGTGATGCGTGCATCGAGTCGAGGGACAGTCGCGGCGGTCACGGTTTTTGCCTTGATTGCCGCCGTGGTGATCGGCGGGATGACGTGGGCCACAAGCTTGCAGCTTCATCTCGCCCAGCGCGAAGCGTGGGATCGCCACCAAGCCCGTCTCCGCGAAGCGCTCGTGCGTATGGAGGGGCACATCAAGGAACTGCTCATTCCTGAAATCGCGCGCGAGCCCACCGACTACGTCACCTATCACGTGGAAGAGGCCACGACGGCTTGGACGGCGGACGGGCAGCGCCGCAACGTGGAGAAGGTGCTCAAGAAAAGCACGATTGCCACGTCGGGGCCGTTGTATGAATGGATCGATCTTTATTTTCACGTGCGAGAGGACGGGGATGCCGCCGCGGACGGTGTCGGCTGGTGGTCTCCTCAAATCACCGGCGAGCGGCATCCTTCGCCGAGGGCGCTTCGTACGATGGACTGGTTGCGGCGAACGACGAGCGTCGCGGCGCTGGCCGAACGCGTCGCCCAGGTTCGTGCGGACGTGGACGCGGCGCTGGCCGGCGCGGGTCTGCCGCAGGAGCACCTCGTTCAAATGATGCGCACCGTCGGTCCCTCCGGATTCGGCACACGCCTGCCGATAAGCGATTTTCAGCGGCGAAAAGAGCGCAACCTCGCGGCGCAGATGCGGTACATGCCCTCGGCCAAGTGCATTGCGGATAAGAGTGTTGCACCCAACACCAACGGCGATTCGGATATGTATGTCTGCTCCCCACCGATGAGCTTCGGACTCACGGCGGATCCCATGGCCGTTTTCTGGCTCAAAGGGGACGACGAAGAAACACCACACCTGCTGTTTGTGCGAAGCGGCTTTGAAGATACGAAACTGTTCTATCAAGGTTTCGTCGCCGATTGGCAACGCCTCAAACCTGAATTGATCAACCTGATTCGAGAGGATCTCTATCCCCTGGCGGATTTGGAACCGGTGTTCAGCGCACAAGATGGGTCGTCGGTGGCCGATGCGACCAAGATGGACGTCATTCCGGTACGGCTCGTGGGGCCCGATGTAGAGGACACAGGCGTAGCTTTGGCTCGCGCGTCCGTGGCCAAGGTGTTGGTTGTGGCGTGGTTGGTCGCGCTCGCGGTGCTCGGCGTGGCCGGGCTGGCGGCCGGCAATCTTGTCGCGCTGACCAACCGTCGTTTGCAATTCGCGTATGCCGTGACGCACGAGTTGCGCACGCCGCTCACCACGTTCCGGCTCTATGCGGACATGCTGGCGGCCGGGCTGGTTCCCGAGGATTCCAAGCAGAATTACCTGGACACGCTCAACCGCGAATCGGTGCGCTTGTCGGGGATCGTGCAGGGCGTGCTCGAATACGCCAGGCTCGAGAATCAGAAAGTTACGCTCAATCTGGTAGAGACGGATGCGGTCACGCTGTTGGGTAGGCTGGACGAATCGCTGGAGACCTCGTGCCGCCGTGGTGGCGTTCGATGTGAGTCCAAGAGCGACTTGACAGATACTCGGCCGGTGCGAACGGACGTGGGGCTCGTTACTCAAATCGCCGGCGTGCTCGTCGATAATGCCGTGCGGCATGCGCGGACGTCGAAGGAGCCGGCGGTGCAGGTTCGCTTGAGCGGACAAAACGGGACGCTGGCCGTGCATGTGCTTGACAGCGGGCCGGGGATCGATCGCGGTGACGCCAGAAGTATTTTCAAGCCCTTCCGACGCGGTAAGGCCGCGAAGACGGCGGCCCAGCGCGGCATCGGGCTCGGGCTGGCCCTGGCGAGAAGCTGGGCGACGTTGCTCGGCGGGCGGTTGGAACTCGTCGCCCGCCGCGACCCCGAGTACGGCGGCGCCCATTTTTGTTTGACCATCCCCTCGCGAAACAGCGGCAAGCCGCACAGAAGATCCTGATTTGACGATCCCCCGACCCCGACTCTACCATGCCCGTTTGAGCGGAGCGTCGGCAGCCACCCGCCCACCAAAACCTGGATGAATGAATGTCGGAACAACTGTCACAATGGGTCCACCGGGCCGCGGGGAAACGCGTGCTGCTCATCGGCGACTTGATCCTCGATCGCTACATCTATGGCGACGCCGAACGCATCAGCCCCGAAGCCCCGGTGCCTGTGTTGAGGACCGTGGAAAAGCGAGAGGCCGTTGGGGGCGCCGCCAATGTCGCGTCGTGCCTGCGGGCGCTGGGCTGCGAGGTGGCTTGCTGCGGGCTGGTGGGCACGGATCGCCACGCGACGCAGCTTATCGGACTGCTTGAAGAACTGGGCGCGGATTGTTCGGCGGTCGTATCCGATGCGGATCGGCCGACCACCACCAAAACGCGCCTGGTGGGCTTGGCTCAGCATCGCCATCGCCAGCAGTTGCTGCGCGTCGATGATGAAGATGCCAGCCCGATCAATCCCACTGAATCTAAGAGCCTGATCGACGCGGCCTGTGCCAAGCTTTCCGCGTGTGATGTGGTTTGCATTGAGGACTACGACAAGGGCGTAATCACCTCCAAGTTGGTTCGAAGCATGGTGGAAGAGGCGCGCCGCGCCGGCAAGAAGGTGTTGGTGGATCCAGCCAGACTTCCGGATTTCAGACGTTACTACGGCGCCGACATCCTGACGCCCAACCGGCAAGAGCTTTCCATCGCATGCTCAGACACGTTTGACACGCTGGAGGCGACCGCGGTTGCAGCGCGAGACCTCATCCAGAGCATTTGCGCCGGCGCTATGGTGGCCACATTGGATCGCGACGGGTCGATCGTGGTAGAGGGCGACGCACCCTGGTATCACGCCAAGACCAGCCCACGCAGCGTCTACGACAACACCGGAGCCGGGGATGCCGTCCTGGCCATGCTCGCCGCCGCCAGCGCCGCGGGCGCGCCGCTGACTGACGCCGCTCGGCTGGCCAACGTGGCCGGCGGGCTCGAGGTCGAGCGTTTCGGATGCGTGCCCATTACGGCCGACGAGGTGCTGGCCGAGTTGCGGCTGGAAGATCGCCTGCAAAACGGAAAATTGCGCACCTGTGGCGATCTCGTCGCGGAATTGGGGCTGAGGCGCGATCGCGGAGAGACCGTCGTATTCACGAACGGCTGCTTCGATATTCTCCACGCCGGGCATGTCGATTTTCTTCGCCGCTGCCGGGCGGAGGGCTCCATGCTGGTGCTGGGTCTGAACACCGATGCATCGGTTCGCGGGCTGGGTAAGGGCGACGATCGCCCGATCAACCAGTTTGAGCACAGGGCGGCCGTGCTGGGCGCGTTGGAATGTGTGGACTACGTCGTGGGCTTTGACGAGCCGAACCCGGAGGTGTTGATCCGCCAGGTTCGCCCTGACTTGTTGGCCAAGGGCGAGGACTGGGCGGGCAAGGGCGTGGTCGGCGCGGAGTTCGTAGAGTCGATCGGCGGCAAGGTGGTCTTGCTGCCGCTACTCAAGGGGCTGAGCACGACGTCGCTGCTGGATCGCATTCGTGCCAGTGGAGCCATCGATTGAGCGATTCGATTCAAAATCAGATTGAAGAGCACGTGCGCGTCGTGACTGCCGCGGCGGCACATTGCGATTTGCTGCGCGAGATTGCCGACCGCATCATCGCTTGTTTCAACCGCGGCGGAAGGCTCTACCTCTTGGGCAACGGAGGAAGCGCCGCCGACGCCCAGCACATCGCGGCCGAACTCGTGGGGCGATTCAAGCAAGATCGCAAGGCGCTGCCGGCCATAGCGCTGACCACCGATTCATCGATTCTTACGGCCGTGGTCAACGATTGCGGCGCGGACGTTTGCTTCGCTCGCCAGGTCGATGCCTTGGTGACCGATCGCGACATGGTTTGGGCGTTGAGCGTTTCGGGGACGTCGATCAACGTCATCCGCGCGATGCAGCGGTCCAAGGCCATCGGCGCCGAGCGGATTGGATTCTCCGGGCGCACCGGCGGCGACCTTGCCCCGCTGTGCGACCATGCCTTCCTCGTGGACCACACCGCCAGCGACCGCGTTCAGGAAACCCATCAACTCGCGTACCACATCATCTGCGATCGCATAGAGCAAATGTACGCGGGCAGCACGCTGTAGTCGGAATACGGTATGCTGTAGCCCGAATACGGTTCACGTAAGTAGCATCGTCCCGAGCCGCATGCTTCAGCTTGCGCGGCCTCGCGACAACCGAAACCTTGTCGTGCGCGGCGATTGGCCAGGCGGATCGAGTCCTCCGGGTATAGGGCGCCCGCTCAGAGCCGCTGGCGCCAGCCTGCGGACATTCCGCCGCGGACCTGCTACGGCGCACGTCCGGTCGTGGGCCTGCCCAGAAGGATGTCACAGGGCTTGCGCCCTGTGCTCTGATTTACGGCGATGCCGCGAAATGCATGTTCCACCATGCGGCGTAGGATTTTCGGGCGGGTATTAGTGCCGCGTTGATGGCCGCCACGTTGTTGCGTTTCCTCATCGATTCGGGCAGGAAGCCCAGCTCGATGTCAACCTCCAGTACATCGGTCCCCCGCATGATTCTGATCTTCAAATGATCGCCCGGCCGATGCCGCGCGATGCCCCGGCTAAAGTTCGTGACGACCGGGAAACGTTGCGTGATTCCGTTCTTCGTGTCCTCGGGATCGGGCAGGTCGCTAAGCGGTAGGCCTTCGGATTCGATGACCACATCGCCTATTTGCAGCCCCGCCTTTGCGGCGGCCGTGCCCGCGATGACATTGGTGAGCGCGACGGCGGGAGAGTCGATGGGCAGCGGCGGTCCTTCGATTCGGCTCGGATCGTATGGCGTCAGGCTGATGCCCAGGAACGCCTTTCGGGAATAAACGTGATGCTCCAGGTAGACCGATTCCGTGATCTGTTCGATGCGCAGCAAGACCTCGAGATCGTCCGTGGCCCGATAGGCGTCGCGAAGCTTGGCGAGCGCCCCCGCGCCGATTTCCTTCAGTCGCTCCGTTGCCTCTATGCGTTCCAGGTACTCAATGGATCCCAACCGGGGGATGAGTTCGTCCACTTCGCGCCCCAGTGCTTCATCCAGCGGGACGAGTTGGAGCGGCTCGATTTCTTCGGCGATGTCCTGTTCCGCGCGAATCGGTTGCGCCTTTTGCTCTGGGGTTTGCGTCACGACCTGCGCCGCGCTGGGCGGCACGCATACCAGCAAGACCGCCCCCAGAAAGTGCCACGTGGCCCCGTGCCGCGGGTAATGTGGTCGTGCCGTACACCCGGCGCGGGCTGAGGCCCGCGGCTCGGCTCGTTTAGGACGATGCGGCGATGGCATACTAGAGTCGTCGTTGGAATTCATGGCAAATTCTGTCAAGATCACGCTCGGTCAATTCGTGGTGAAACGGCAGGGCGATGGTCCGCGCGGCCAGCCTCTCACAATTCGGAAAATCTCCTTCGCGCCAGCCGAACTGATCCTTGTAGAATGGCTGCAAGTGAATCGGGACGAAATAATTACTGCAACCAATCCCCGCATCGGACAGCTCCTTTAAGATGCGGTTTCGATCCTCGGCCCGATAGTCATCCGTCAATTTCACGACAAAGACGAACCAACTCACCGCGACGTTGTGCGCCACATGCTGTAGCTCGATCCGCCGTTCATCGCCCAAACGCTCGCGGTAGAGCTTCTCGACCCGCCCCCGCGCGGCGACCAGCTCGTCGAGGCGCCGGAGCTGCTCAATTCCGAGGGCACAGTTTATGTCACTGAGGCGATAGTTGTAGCCCAATCGTGCATGCGCCAGCCAGCCGCCGTTGGTATCGCGGCCCTGGTTGCGCAGCGATCGGCAGAGCGTCGCCATGGCCTCGTCATCCGTGGTAATCATACCGCCTTCGCC
>CAZYXP010000170.1:0-8536 GCA_964651325.1 uncultured Phycisphaeraceae bacterium | reverse complement strand
GATGCCAAGCCGATGACCTTGAGCGGTGGAGAGCGCCAGCGCGTGGCGGTGGCGCGAACGCTCGCCATGGATCCGCCCGTGTTGCTGTTCGACGAGCCCACCACAGGCCTTGATCCGGCCCGCGCCCGCCAGGTTGTGGAGTTGATCGTGGAAACGCACCGAAAGCGGCACAAAACCGTCATCGTCGTAACGCACGACTACGCGCCGTTCTTGGAATGCAAACCGCGCCTCGTGCTCTTGGATTCCAGCCGAGCCACGCTTCGCGATGTCGATGCCAAGGAGTTGAGCGAACGATTGCTCGGCGATGCGGCTCATGCGCCTCGTCCGGCGCATGCGGCATCGACGGGTTCGCGAAGCGCGTTTGCCGGATGGATCGCGTGGATCGAAGAACCGGGCCGGGCGTTGATCGTTGCGCTGGCGATGCTTCCGGCGCTGTTCAGCGCGTGGCCGCGCCCCAAATGGAAGCTGCGCTACCTCTGGTATTACCTCAAGATGGTCACCGTGGGCACGTCGGCGGTGTACGTCGCGGTGGCCGGGGCGATGTTGGGGTTTGTCTTCGTCAACTTCAGCTTCGCGCAGATCCCCTATTCCAAAGTAACGGTGCCTTTGCTGACCGAGGAGTTCCTCGCCGCCACCGGGTACAGCACCTACCGCGTGATCGTACCCCTGTTGATTGCGATACTCGTCGCGGGCAAATGCGGGGCTTCTATCGCCGCGGACGTCGGCACGCGGCGCTACACGCATCAGATCGACGCCATGCGAAACTGCCGTATTCAACCCGAGCATTATCTCTATGGCAACATTGCGCTGTCGTTGATCGTCGGCGTGCCAATCTTGACCATCATCGCATACGTCGCCAACTGCTACGCTTCACTCGTGGCGTTCCTGCTGGCGAGCGGGGACGGCACCGTCGCGGTGTTTCGCCGCAATTACTTCGCGACCATCTGGCCAGCGGGCCAGGCCTTGCCCATGGGCACGGGTTGGATGCTCTTCAAGATGGCCACGAGCGGGATGGTGATCGCGGCGCTTTCGTTTGCGATCGGATCGCGCCGCAAGTCCTCCCCGGCCGACGTAAGCCGCGACGTGGGACTGACGATTTTCTGGGCCAGCCTCGGCGTGTTGCTGCTCCATTCGTTCTATTCCAGAATCGAATTCTGAGGGGCTGCCGCGAATGGAATACCCGCCGCGGTAGCGCCGGGTGCAACGAATGCCTGCCCCTTCTTGGAAATCAGGGGGGTGATTGCGGATCGCGGCGTGGCCGGATAGAAAACGGCTTCGAGGTCTTGATGAAAGGATGCAACTATGAAGAAATTCGCCTACGCCTTGTCGCCGGTTGTCTTGCTGGTTTCCGTCGCCGGATGTGATGGACTTAGCCCACTGCTGAACATCATCAACGACGCGCCCACGACTGTCGGCGTGTCCTTCGTGAACACGACGGATTTTCCGGTTGAATTCGAGTTTTACACGAGCGAGGAAGGCGACATTCCGCGCGACTTGCTGACCAACGACCTCATCGGTGATCTGACCGAGTTCACGGTTGAGGCCGGCCAGACAACCGATTTGCCGACGCAACCCTGCGACCAAATTGCGGCGATGACGATCGACAACGCGGACTTGCGCATCCTCGGCGGCCTCGGCCCCAGCGATGAATCTTCCGTGCTGCGCGAAAGCGAGGATTTCGCCTGCGGCGATCGCGTGACGTTCACGTTCCGTTCCGCCGACATAGCAGACTTGAGCATCGCGGCTTCGGTTGCCGCGCTGGCCGATGAAACGCCCTGAGCGTCAAATGCACTAACCCTCCGCCAGCTTGCGCAAGACCATCTGAAGAATGCCGCCGTGGCGGTAGTAGTCGATCTCTACGGACGTATCGATTCGAGAGACTACGGAAAACGTCTTGGATTCACCCGTGTCGGGATGGGTCGCTTTGATCTCGATCGCCTGCCGCGGCTGCAACGCATCGGACAACCCGGCCAGATCGAACACCTCGCGACCGGTAAGCCCAAGCGACTCTCGCGTGTCACCTTCGGAGAATTGCAGCGGCAAAACGCCCATGCCGACAAGATTGCTTCGGTGGATGCGCTCGTAGCTCTCGGCCAGGACCGCCCTTACGCCCAACAGCAGCGTCCCCTTCGCGGCCCAATCACGCGAGGAACCCGTTCCGTATTCCTTGCCCGCTAGAACCAGCAGCGGCGTGCCCTCTTCCTTGTAGCGTTGCCCGGCGTCGAAAATCGACATCGACTCGCCGGATGGCAGGTGCACAGTTACGCCGCCTTCCGTTCCCGGTGCCAGCAGATTGTGCAGACGGATGTTGGCAAACGTGCCGCGCGTCATGACGCGATCGTTGCCTCGCCGCGAGCCATAGCTGTTGAAATCGCCTGGATCAACGCCGTTGTCTTGAAGGTATCGGCCGGCCGGCGAATCCGGTTTGATCGCCCCGGCGGGGGAAATGTGATCCGTGGTCACCGAATTGCCCACCATCACAAGCACGCGCGCCGAGTGGATCGGTTGGATCGCGCCGGGCTCGGGCGTGAGCCCATCGAAAAACGGCGGGTTCTGCACGTAGGTGCTCGAGCCCTCCCAGGCGTAGGTATCTCCCTCACCCGCAGCGATCTGGTTCCACACCTCGTTGCCGTCAAACACGTTGCCGTATTGCGACTGAAACCGCTCCGGCGTGACCGACGCTTCCACGCTGCTGGCCACCTCCTCCTGGCTCGGCCAGATGTCCTTGAGGAACACATCCTGGCCGTCGCTGCCCTTGCCCAGCGGCTCGCAGGTCAGATCTATGTCCGTCCGACCCGCCAGGGCGAAGGCGACAACCAGTGGAGGCGAAGCCAGATAGCTGGCCTTAACCTGCTGATGCACGCGCCCTTCAAAATTCCGATTGCCGCTGATCACGGAGCTGGCCACCAGCGCCCCTTCGGTCACCGCCGCGGAAACCGCCTCGGGCAGCGGGCCACTGTTGCCGATGCAGGTCGTGCAGCCGTAGCCGACCGTATGGAAGCCGAGTTTGTCAAAGTACGGCGTCAATCCCGCAGCATCCAGGTACTCGGTCACCACGCGCGATCCAGGCGCCAGGCTCGTCTTGACGTGGGGTTGAACCGAAAGGCCCTTTTCGCAAGCCTTCTTCGCAACCAAGCCCGCCGCCACCATCACGGATGGATTCGAGGTATTCGTGCAACTGGTGATGGCCGCGATCACAACGGCACCGTGGGTGATCGTCGCCGATGGCTGCGCATCGGCCACCACGGCCGTTCGCGCAAGATCAGCCTCGCCCAAGGCAAAGCCTCGCTCGGCGATCGGGGCCTTCAGCGATGCCGCAAACGCCGATTTCATGTCACTCAGGAGCACCCGATCCTGCGGACGCTTCGGACCCGCCAGGCTCGGCTGAACCGTGCCCATGTCCAGCGAAAGCGTGTCCGAAAACTCCGGTACGGGCGTTTGGTCCGTGCGAAACAGTCCCTGCGTTTTCGTGTAGCGCTCGACGACGTCGATCCGGGCGGCGTCCCGAGCCGTACGGCGCAGGTAGCGAAGCGTTTCATCATCGACCGGGAAGAACCCCATGGTCGCGCCGTATTCCGGCGCCATGTTGGCCACCGTCGCCCGGTCCGCAAGACTCATCCGGCTGAGCCCGTCGCCGTAAAACTCGACGAACTTGCCCACAACTCCCCTGCTGCGGAGCATCTGCGTAACCGTCAGCACCAGATCCGTTGCGGTCGTCCCCTCGGACAACTTCCCAGTCAGCTCGAATCCAACCACCTGCGGCAGGAGCATGTAGACGGGCTGCCCGAGCATCACCGCCTCGGCCTCGATGCCGCCCACACCCCACGCCACCACGCCCAAACCATTGATCATGGTCGTGTGGCTGTCGGTCCCCACGAGGCTATCCGGCATCGCCACCATGGCATCGCCCACCTTCCGCGTCGCCACGACCGAGGCCAGGTATTCCAGATTCACCTGATGGACAATCCCAGTAGCCGGCGGCACCACGCGAAACCCGTCAAGCGCGTTTTGGCCCCATCGCAGGAATTCGTATCGCTCGCGGTTCCGCTGAAATTCCTTCTCAGAATTCAGCCGCTGGGCGTCGGGCGATCCGAACGCATCCACCTGAACCGAATGATCGATCACCAGATCGACCGGAACCTGCGGATTGATCTTCTTGGGATCGCCCCCGAGCCGGGCTAACGCATCCCGCATGGCCGCCAAATCCACGACGGCCGGGACGCCTGTGAAATCCTGGAGCAGTACCCGAGACGGAACGAACGGCACCTCCTGCGACGCAACGTTCCCCGGTTGCCAAGATGCCACCGCGCGCACGTCGTCCTCGGTGATCGCCTGCCCGTCCATGTTTCGCAACGCACTTTCCAGTAGAACTTTAATCGAGAAGGGTAATCTATCGACATTGCAGCCGAATCGGCCTGCAAGTGTTTCCAGGCTAAACATTTGCAGTTCACCCTGGGTCGTGGAAAGTGTCTTGAGGCTGCCGAGGGGATTCCTGGTTTCGGTTAGCATTTTCTATCATCCTATGTTCAAAACGGTAGGTCAGGCAGGCTCCGGTGGCCCGCTCAGATGATACTGTTCGCTGCTGACGCCGTCAAAATCAGGCCTTAACTCCCCGAAAGGGGACGAGGCCGCAAGCAACGCCCATCGCCACCGACATTCCAAACGACCCGGTCAATGTGTCTATCGGATGGGTGCATGACGTTTCCAGTTTGCCTGGAGGACAGCGTTGCAAAAAGAGGCGGAGGCCCTATACTGCTCGGCTCGGCTGCGCGATGGGCTGGCCAGTGGCGCCGGCACGAAGCCGAAGGTATGTTTGGATCAGCCTTGGGATCACGTGCATGGCACCGGTTGACCCGAAACTTTTGGAGAAACTGATCTGTCCACTGTCGCACGCCGCGCTCGTCCAGCACGGTGAGTGGCTCTACTCGACGGATCGGGAGACGCGAAAGCGGTATCCGATCCGCGACGGCATCCCGATCATGCTCATTGACGAGGCCGAGCCGGTGGAGCTCGACGAGTTTGAGCGGATCACGGTGGGCACAAGCGAAGATAGTTCTAGCTAGCGAATTCTTGCGAAGGAAGGCAATCAAGCATGGCACGCGACAACAAATCCAATGCGAACACCAAGCGATCCAAGTTTCGTTTCCCGGAACGTCGTGGCACCGACTGGAATGGTCCTATCGTTGACTACAAGGAAGTGGAATTGCTTCGCAAGTTTATGACGGCCAGCAATAAGCTCATGTCGCGAAAGCGGGCCGGCACGAACGGTCAGGAGCAGAAATCCATGAAACAGGCCGTCAAGCGAGCCCGGTTCATGGCCATGCTCCCCTACGTCGGCACGTAGCGCGGCGAATTTCCGAGCCGGCGGATCCAGCCCGCGCGGCCTTCCGGGGCAATCTCTGCCCCACTCGCTACATCTGTTCCACCGTCTTGATGCCCAAGAGATTCAGCCCGAGCTTGAGCGTGCGCGCCGTCAAATCGCAGAGGCGCAGTCGTGACAGACGAAGTGAATCCGGCGTCGCGTCAATCACCCGGACGCCGATCTTCTTGTCGTAAAAACGGCTGAACGTCCTGGCCAATTCGTACAGATAATCCGTCAGCACGTTCGGTTTGAGGTCGCCCACCGCGGCCTCGATGGCTTCGGAGAATTGCAGCAGCTTCAGCCCCAACGCGATCTCCGCAGGATGCTCCACCGTGATATCCACGGCGCTACCCAGCGATGCGAAATCAACGCCGGCCTTTTGCCCGATCGAACAGACCCGCGCGTAGGCGTACATCATATACGGCGCGGTGTTGCCCTCGAGCGAGCACATGGCGTCGAACTCAAATTTGTAGTCACCCTGCAACGCTCGGGCCATGTCGTAATACTTGACCGCCCCCAACCCCACGGTTTGAGCGATGACCTCCACCTGCTGCTCGGTGAACGCGCGTCGTCCACCTTCGTCGTCCGCAATTTGCCTCTCGACGGTCTGCCGCGCCCGCTGGACGGCTTCATCCAGTAAGTCCTTCAGCTTGACGGCGCCGCCCTCTCGCGTCTTGAACGGCTGACCATCCGAGCGAAGAATGTTTCCAAACGCCAGATGGACCAGCGAAACATCGTCGGCCACAAACCCCGCTTTGCGTGCGGCCGCGAAAACCATCTGAAAATGCTGTTTCTGGGCGATGCCTACGACGTAGATGATGCGTGTGGCCTTGAGGCGCTCCACGCGGTCGATGATGGTCGCCAAGTCCGACGCCGCGTAGTTGAACCCACCGTCGGACTTGCGCACGATGACCGGAAGCGGATCCCCGTCGCGCGTCTGAAAGCCCGGCAGAAACAGGCACAGCGCGCCGTCGCTCTCGCGTACGAACTCGGCGCCTTCCTCGTCGCGAAGCCGCTCAAGTCGCTTGACCACTTCGCCCATCAAATCGGCGTAGGTGCTCTCCCCGCAATCCTCCAGGCAAATATCGAGGCGATCATAGATCTCATGGCAATGGCGCAACGACTCATCGCAAAACGCCTTCCAGATGCGGCGCGTTGCGGGGTCTCCCTGCTGCAACGCCACGACGGTTTCACGCGATTCCTTCTTGAACGCATCGTCGGCGTCGAACAGTGCCTTGGCTTGCACGTAGAAGGATTCCAAGTCCTTAATCACCAGCCGATCCGGATCATCGACCACGTCGGGGCGGACCCGCCGAAGGTAAGCCACCAGCATTCCAAATTGCGTACCCCAATCGCCGACGTGGTTTTCCCGATGCACGGTATGGCCTTGGAATTCGAGCAGCCGCGCGACAAAATCCCCGATGACGGTAGTGCGAAGGTGGCCGACGTGCATTTCCTTGGCAAGGTTTGGGCTCGAAAGGTCCACCACGACCACCTCGGGCGACGCCACCGGATCCATCCCGAGCCGATCCTCCTGGTCCGCCTGGGGCGCGGGAATCGCGCCAAGGCAGCGGGCGAGGTAGGCGGGATTGAGCCTGAAGTTGATAAACCCCGGACCTGCAATTTGAGGCGGCTCACACAGATCCTCAACGTCAAGGCGCTCGATAATCGCTTCGGCAATTTCTCGCGGCTTCTTGCCAAGCCGGCGCGCCAGCCCCATGGCACAATTGCACTGATAATCGCCAAACTTGCGATCCTGGCTCGGCGCCACCAGCGGATCGCCCTCAGCGCCAATGGCCACGATGGCCTTGCCCACGCGGTCGGCCAGTTCTTGTCGAATCGATTTCACGAAAATATATTTCCCGCAACTCTGGAATCTTCCTCAGCGCGCGTAAGCCGCGTCCCGCCATGAGCCACGGCCGTGCCCAACGGTTAACGCGACGCCGACGCGGACAGCCATCACGCTGCGCATGACACTCAGGGCGGCTTGGGCGCCATTCATTCCTGCAGCCTGAAGGGCTGCCCCGTAGTAGCCTTGGGTACGCTCCCGGCGGACCCAAGGTCACCGAACCTTCTTCATCACGACCCTGTAAGGGTCGGCTAGGCACTAGGCCGCGTACATCCCACGGAATAGACGACCCTTACAGGGTCGATCGGTTGGATGGCCGTGCGATCCGGGGGCGGCGCTTCGCTTGCCCCCGGGTACTGGAGCGTAGGCCTTCAGCCTGCCATCACAGCCGTCAAACCTGTCAGGCACCGGCCATCATGGGGAAAACCCATTCTTGCCGAGCCTGGCCCGAACCCTACCACCATCGAACGGCAGACCGCCCTCGATCGATCGCACATGGCTTAACGGAACGTCCAACTCAACCTACGCAGATTCCGATCGCGCCCAATCAATCCGGGGCGCGTCGCCCCAGAGCAATTCCAGATCGTAGTAATCGCGAAACGGTTTGGCAAAGACATGAACAACAACATTGACGAAGTCGATGACAATCCAAGCGGCGCTTTCGTAGCCGCAAAAGCCGTAGGGCTTCTCCCCCACTTTTCGTCCGTATTCCACCACATGGTCCGCTACGGCACGCATCTGACGGTCCGACGTACCCGTGCAAATAACCACGAAGTCGGTCACAGACTTGAGTCCGCGCAGGTCAAGAATCAGCGCATCCTCCGACTTGTGGTCGGTCACAATTCGGGACAGTTCTATCGCGAACGATCTAGGGTCACCATCAGCCATGCGCGGAGCATAACCCATTTCCGCGGCGAAAACCACCCCCGACCGCGAGCGCATCGCTCAGCAGGTGCATGACAGTTTTGGACGGGTCCTCGGTGGTCATACCGTGTGATGTGATCGTAGGGTGCTTTCTGAGGCGCGCCTCTGCACGCCGCTTCAGCCGTCTTTCCCGAGGGGCTGTTAGCCCCGGCGTTTTACGCCTGGGCAGCAGTCCGCCGCCCACTGATCGCCAACCCGTTTCAACGGGCTTTTCCGGTTGCGGATGTCACAGGGCTTGCGCCGTGGTGTTCTGTATGACCGGCGGCCCCGTCGCTCAGATGGCCTCCCTTGGGTTCGGTTGGCCATGATGCGCGCTGGACTCAGAAACCCCGACCAATCCAAGGCAATCCCGGTTGGTGGCGATCCAGTCGATTTTCTTACGCAACATCTGAAGCACGCGA
>CAZYXP010000169.1:0-8615 GCA_964651325.1 uncultured Phycisphaeraceae bacterium | reverse complement strand
CGCGGACGCCACAAGCAGCACATGAAGTTCAAGCTCGGCGTCGATCGCGACGGCACAATCCGATCCTTCGCCAGCGAAATATACCTCGACGGCGGCGCCTATTCCTCATTCGGCGTCGCCACCGCGTACTACGCGGGGAGCGTGCTGCCGACACTCTATCGTTTCCCCCACTACCAATACGACGGCTACCGCATGATGACCAACAAGCCGGCCGCTGGCGCGATGCGCGGCCACGGCGTGCCCCAGCCGCGTTTCGCCTTCGAATGCCTGCTGACCATGGTCGCCGAAGACCTCGGCATCGATCCCGTCGAAATCCGACGCCTCAATGCCATGACGCCCAACTCCCTCACCGTCAACGAGATGGACGTCGGCAGTTGCGAATTCTTGCGCACGCTTGAAGCCGTCGCGGACAAGGCAAGCTGGGACGACAAGTACAACAAGCTGCCCAAGGGCAAGGGTATCGGCATCGGCTGCGGCGGATTTGTCTCCGGCGCCGGCTACTGCATCTATCGCGGGCAAGTGCAACAGTCGCACGAAAAAGGCCGCGAGCCGTTTCAAAAGAAATCCATCTTCCCGCACGCCAACGCCATCGTGAAAATCAGCGAAGATGGCATGGCCGCCGTCCTGATGATCGGCGCCGCGGAGATCGGCCAGGGAAGCGACACGGTATTGACGCAAATGTGCGCCGAATCCCTGGGCATCCCCGCCGCCCGCATGCGCATCCGCAGCGAGGACAGCGACATCTCCCCGCTCGATCTGGGCGCGTATTCCTCCCGCGTCACGCTGATGGCCGGCCACGCCGTGTCCCGCGCCGGCGCCGCCGTCGTCGAAAAAATCAAGCCCTACGCCGCCAAACTGCTGGGTTGCCCCGAGGAGAGCATCGACGCGCACGACGGCGTCATGTTTGTCCGCGACGACCCATCGCGCAGCGTTGCATGGGAAGAGGTCGCCCGAAAGTACTTTAACGAAAACGGGCCGCTGGTAGGAACCGGCGCCTACAAACCGCCCGACGGACTAGGCGGAGATTACAAAGGCTCGACCGTCGGCACGAGCCCGGCGTATTCCTTCGGCAGCGCGGTCTGCGAAGTCTCCGTTGATCTCGAAACCGGCAAGGTCAAGGTCGACAAGTTCACCGACTACCACGACTGCGGCACACCGATCAACCCCATGGCCGTCCACGGTCAGGTCGAAGGCGCGGTCGTCATGGGCGCGAGCGAAACCATGCTCGAAGACGTCCAATTCGACGAGCAAGGCCGCATTCTCAATCCGAATCTGCACGGCTACCTCATGATGACGATCAAAGACGCACCGGACATTTTCAGCGGCCTGGTAGATTCCTACGAACCGCGCGGACCGTTTGGCGCCAAGGAAATCGGCGAGGGAAGCACGCTACCGGTGCTCGGCGCCGTCGCCCACGCCATCGCCAACGCCACCGGCGTGTGGATCAAGGATTTACCCATCACGCCGGAAAAGATCCTCAAAGCGCTGAAAACCAAGAAGGACGCAAGGGAATCCGTACGGGTGTGACCAGGGATGGTGGCATCGTAGGTTGGATATGGTAGGGCAGAGCTTACCCGCCGCAACAGAGCCGCGGGCGCAAGCCCTCGGACGTTTCGCGTAAGTGAAACCGAATGCACGACGGTATCGGCTACCGTGATTGCAGGCTAAGAACCTGCTCCAAAGTAGCCTGGGGCAAGCGAAGCGCCGTGACCCGGGGTCCGCAAGGAGCGGCCCCACGGCTACTACAGCAAAGCCTTTCAGGCTGCAAGAAAGAACCGCGTCAATCCGCCAGATGCGTCATGAACGCACTGGAACCTGCCCCTGAACTTGCCACAATCCCTGGCCACACCTGTCTGTATCCGTCCTGACACCGCGACGCTCGCTGTCACCGGATCAGGGGCTATACTGGACGCATGATGCCGCGGCGGGTGCTTGAAACGATTATCCAAGAACATGATGCGGGTCGCCCGGTCGCGCTCTGCGTGATCGTGGCCACGCGCGGATCCACGCCCCAACCGGCCGGCGTCATGGTCTGTGTGGATGAGGCGGCCAACCTGGTCGGCACGCTCGGCGGTGGATGCGTCGAAGCCGACGTGCGTCGCTTGGCTCATCAGCAGCTCAGTCAATCCGGCGGGCGGGTGACCACCTTCCAACTCGATTCGGATTTCGGTTACGACGACGGCATGATCTGCGGCGGACAGATGGACGTGGCGATCTGCCCTATTGCGACAATCGACGACATCGAACCCTACCGCGCCGCACTGGCGGCGCTAGCAGCCGGGGGCGCCTCGATCCCGATCCGAATCGCCGAAGCCGGCCAACGCCTGGAGTACCGCGTTTCGATCGAACCCGCGCCGAAGCTGTACATCGCCGGCGCCGGCCACATCAGCCGGGTGCTCGCGGAGTTGACCGCAAACATCGGATTCGAAACGCACGTGATCGACGAGCGTTGCCAACTCGCCAACCTTCGCCGCTTCGCGCCGCCGATACACATACACGTTGGCGCCATCGCCGCGACACTCAGCCAGCAGCCGCTCGATGCCAACAGCTACGTCGTCATCGTCACGCGGGGGCACAAACACGACGAAGCGGCGCTCGAAGCCGTCCTCGACGCTCCGGCGAAGTACATCGGCATGATCGGCAGCCGGCGCAAGATCAAGGTTATTTTTGACGATCTGACTCATCGCGGCGCAACGCAAGAGGCCCTCGCCCGAGTCCATGCCCCCATCGGATTGGCGATTGGCGCGGTGACCACCGACGAAATCGCCATAAGCATAGCTGCCGAACTCGTCAAGGTACGACGCGCGGATCATCGCCAACGCGTCGAAGGCCCGTTTCCAATCCCCGACGCAACATCATGAGCACACCCCCAACACCAGTCCGCGTATACGGCATCCTCCCCGCGGCCGGCATGAGTCGACGCATGGGCAAGGCGGCCAAGCAAGCACTGCGTTTTGGCGACACCACGTTATGCGGCAAGGTCGCCCGCACGATGCTCGATTCCGTCAACGCGGTGGTCGTCGTAACGAGAACCGACCTCGTCGGCGCCATGGATCTGCCCGAAGATGACCTCTTACTCGTAACGTTCAACGACGATCCCCGAAGTCAGATGATGGACTCGATTAGAATCGGGCTCGAGTATCTCGACGAAGTTTTCTGCTTCTCGTCCGGTCCGGCGCGTGACGCAGGCATCCTGGTACTACCGGCGGACATGCCGACGGTCTCGGTCGACGCCTGCCGGACGTGTATCGAGACGTTTCAAAACGACCCGACCAGAATCATCATCGCTGCTTGCAAAAGTCGGCGCGGCCACCCGATTATTTTTCCGTCCGGCCTGCGCCGGACGCTGAGCAAAATAGAGGGCGGGCTGAATGAGCTCCCCAAGCGTCGCGCCGATCTGGTACAAGAGGTGGAAATCAGCGACCCCGCCATCCTCCGCGACATCGACACGCAAGAGGATTACAAGGCCCTCGATTCGTAATCCGACGCGAACCCCTTCTCTTCAATCTTGGTGTCTTCGTGCCTTGGTGGTTGATCCTTCCCAGCACACGCGAATCCTCCCCCGAGCCGCGGGCTTCAGCCCGCGCGGCGCCTAGACGCACGATGCTCCTACCGTTCATCGCGGGATGCATGGCAGTATCGGAGGCGGTGCTTGCAGGCTGAAAGCCTGCTCTAAAGTAGCCGGGGGCAAGCGCAGCGTCGCCCCCGGATCGCGGCGCAACATAACCGATCGACCCTGTAAGGGTGCGTCTTCTCTGTGAGGTGTGCGCGACACGGCGCTTAGACGACCCATTCAGGGTCGAATGGAATGGGGAGCGCGGAGACCGTGGGTCCGCCTCAGGCGGACCCACGGCTACTGTAGCGCAGCCCTTCAGGCTGCAGGAAAGAACGGTATTCGAGCCGCCGAAAGTGTCATGCCCCCTTCAACACGCACCGCGCACACCCCACCCACAACCCCTTTTCTTCAATCTTGGTGTCTTCGTGCCTTGGTGGTTGATCTTGACCTGAACCCGCGAATCCGCGCTAAAAATCGAGGTCATTAAGACCAACATTGAATTCCGGATCGAGCAACAGGTATTTGCCCAAGGGCGTTTTGGCCTCGTCGTCCATGTACGCATAAACGCCCGTGGGGACGAGCCACTCTGTGTCGATGTAAATCCGGAGCAGGCGATCGGGATAGACCCCGCCCTCCCCCGAGTATGGTAGGACACGCTCCAACAGGTAGGCGTCGCGACCATGATGGTCAACGACCCCGAGGAACTCCAATCGAAATTCGGAATGGCCGCGTGCCAACTCGCAGTACTTAATGATCAGATCAAGCGAGTTCTTGTAACCGAAGTTGGAAATGGGTTTACGCGATCGGGCCAAAGCCGCCTTGCCATTGATCGCCCGTTTGACCCCGCCGGGAACCAACAATCCAAGCACGCCACTTGGAACCGCGAGCATCATCTCGTTGCCGTCCTCGACCCATCTTCCTTGAACATAGCTGACGTGTTTCGCCCGACCCGGATTCGCCGTCCAAACCAAGTCCACGCTGAAGGGCTGTTCGCGGAAGAGTACGTCCATCTTCTGTTCCGGACCGAGCGCCCCCTTGATCCGCTCCTCCTTCACAAACCGGCAGCGGTAATCCGTGACCGTTTCATCATAGTGGAGCCGGCACGCGCGAAGAAACGCCAAAGGCTGCTCAGCGAGCAACCGCTCTCGAGACTCGTGCGTGCCGAGCATCGCCAGCGGCGCGGCCATAGAAGGAGCCGCCAGATTCTGGGAGGCATTGGGACGAGAGGTCGCGGTCTGACAGCAAAGACCAAACATGGCCGCCAAAACCCCAAGCATGATCGCGTTGTAGTTGCGGGTCATCCGAGCCCTCATCACCTTTCGGAATCCATCGGTATCGGCCACACGACGGCCATCTGCCCGATCGTCGCGCCGTCCTTAACCCTTCAACCAAACGAGGGATGAAAGGTTGCAGGCCCTCTTGCTATATCGGACAAATGAAGGCACGCCCCACAGGTCGGTGCGCGCGTACCACGATTAGGCCGGGAACCCCATTTCTCCCCCATTGCCCCCCCAGCGCCACGCCAGCGTCATCGCCCTAGCCTAGCGTGAAGGCGGCGGTCTGACGAGAGCAGAACCGAAAAAACAACGATTCAAGCCTGTAGTGAAGGATTACGGCTGGGCTGACCGGGGCAAGGTCACGCGAAACGTGGATCCACAGCCGGGCTGCGAGTTGACGCTGATCGATCCGCCAAGCACCTGAACCAGGCCGTGGGCAATGGCCAAGCCAAGCCCGACGGCCTTCCCCGATCGCCCCATTGGATCGCTCTTGGTCGTCCAGAACGGTTCAAACACGCGCGACATGGAATGCTCGTCTAGCCCGCGACCGCTATCGGTGATTTCCGTCACAATCTGTCCGGATTCAAAGCGAACCGCAAGATGAAGCGTACCGCCGTCAGGCATGGCTTCGATCGCGTTCTTCGAGATATTTCGAAGCACCGTCATCATCTGCGCCCTAGGAACGGGCGTCACCGGAATATCGAGTCCGTCCGCCTTCAATTCGATTCCCAGCGGTTTGGTTTCCAATTCGAGTTCGTCAATGAGGGACACGACGATTTCGGTAAAATCGCTCAGGTCGTCGGCATGCTGTTGCCCGCCGGAAAAGGCCAGCAATCCATTGACCAACGCGGAGGACCGCATCAGCGCATCGGCGGATTTCCTGAGCACCCGCCGCATGACGGAGCTATCGTCCGTCGAAATCGCAAAGTCCACGCTGGTAATGACGCCGCCGAAGACATTGTTGAAATGGTGCGCCACGAGCCCGGCCAGCGTGCCGAGCGCTGCCATTTTTCGGTTTTCGGCCAACTCCTGCTGCATGGCAATGCGATGGGTGATGTCTCGAAGGGCGGCGGAGACGCCGATTCGCGCGCCCGAATCCGAAATGACGGGCGCGAATGTCGCAATCAACTCGCGACAGCCACCGTGTTCGTCTCTATGTTGAAACTCGAAGGGCAGCACCTCGCCCGTCGCAAACGCCTTCTCGAGCAGCGCCATCGCCTGCTCGCGATGCTCTCGCGGGAAAATGGACACGATCGGCGTACCCCGCATGAGGTCGGCGCTGGCCCCGAACATTCTAGTCGCGCCGTTGTTCCAAATGCGAATACTCAGGTCGGCATCGGTCGATACAACCGCCACACCGAGGTTTTCGCAAAGCTGGCGATAATAGGCATCGGTCTCAGTAGGAGTCATGGCCCGCTCGCACAGAAAATGCCGCCCCGGTTATTCGGAAACACCAGCCCGAATCACCTTGGGCACAAGAAAGAGAATCGTCTCCCTCGTCTCTCCGGTGGAATCGCTCGAGAAGAAGCGACCGCCCACCAGGAATTCGTTCTCCGCCTCGTCGCTGGGACCAACGACGACAAACTCACCAGGCGCCAGCGCGACGGAAACGCCCGCTGTACCAAAAACATGGCGGTCAAGCGCCATAACCGCCCTAATCCCCTCACGCGTCTTATCCCATCGAAAATCCCCGGGATCGTAGCGAATCTCAAAACTCAGATTCAAATCCACGCGACCGCCCAGCTCGCGAAGTATGACGTCGTCCAGGTTGAGGATCTTCTCGCCGCGTTCAAACGTCTTGCCGACCAAGCGGTTGTCGAGTTCATAGAAGAAAAACGACTCGGGCTCCTCAATCGTCCCCAACACCACCGACATCAAAGCGCCCGCCTCCGCTGTCAGACGGCTTCGATTCACCTCGGCACCGACCGCATCGACGATCGCTTCGATCGCGGGCCACACATCGGCGGTACCGACCCCAACGCGAATGCCGTTTTTGGCAAGCCGCGACACCACCGACGCGTCCCACCGCAATGAATCCACATGATTCCAAACTTTGCGAGAATGACGCACCCTGTCCGCAGACAATTCCACGCGAAGAATATCAAACACCAGTTGAATCGCCTCGCTGCCGTCCCCCGAGCGATTGTGACTAACCGCGCGGGGCTCGCCCGCGCGGGAAGACTCGGCGTCTGACTGCTCTTCATGCGCCCGGCTTGAGGCCGAAAAAGTCGGCCACCACCACCAGACCGATTGGCTCGGGCCTGCCCGGCATCCCGAGACAAGGCTCATCCCCACAACCGCAACGGCCACCCGACAACCAGTCATCAACAAGAACCTCATGGCAGATCTCGCAAGGCGGCCAAAGACGTTCGAACGGACCCCACCCGCCCCGCCTAGATCGTTCCTTATAGGAATCGGCCGACGGACGGTCAAGAAACGACTGGTCACCACTTCCCAAGTGGCGATCCGCCCGCCACGCCGATCCCCCGCCCCGTCGAGCACAACTTGAGTCTCCAGAACCCGCCGCCGCCTTGCCCCGTCGCGTCCGTTTTCATACACTCCGCCCGTGGCGCAGAATCACGAAGACTTGAACTACGAGCACGTCGTCGCCTCGCTCGCACCTGCGAAGGCGCTGGCGATTGGGATCTACGGGGAGTCCGTCGCGTCCTATCGCTATCGCGTGCTATCCGAAAAGCTGGCCGACGGACCGCTCCAGGCCATTTTTCTGGACATGGCCAACGAAGAAAAGGGCCATCACAGCCTGCTCGAAGCCCTGCTCAAAAAGCATTACCCGGACCGTGATTTTGTGCTTTCCCCCCAGGACAAGGAGCTGGTCATCGTGGGCGCCCGCATGCTCGAGGTGACCGGCACGAAATCACTCGAACCGGCACTGAAGATGATCTACGAATCGGAAACGCTCACCGGAAGATTCTACGCCGCATTCCGCAAGGCAACCCCAAACGAAGCCATCAAGCCGATACTCAAGGAAATGGCTGATGAATGCTTCGACCACGCCGCCAAACTTCTCAAGCTAGACACCCTGCCCGAACAAAGCCCCTAACGCCCACCGCCCCCTTTCGCCTCATGCGCCCCCCGAGCCGCAGGCTTCAGCCCGCGCGGCGCCCAGACACCCGACGAGCCAACCGCGCATCGAACATTCTACGCAACCCTCAAGACCTATTCCCTATTCTCCTCTACCGTGGTGTCTTCGTGGCTTGGTGGTTCATCCTCGCCGGCGAGCCAACGAGCCAATCATTGGCCCCGCGCCGGGCAATTCGCGACCGGTCGCGCCGCAATGGGCATGCGCCGCCCCGTACCGAACGCGCGCGTGGTCACCTTCAATCCGATCGGCGCCTGCTGACGCTTGTATTCCGATTGCGCCACGCGCCTAAGAACCTGGGCCACGACATTGGCATCGAACCCCGCGGCCACAATGGACGACAGCGAGCCGCCGTTTTCCACGTACCGCTCCAAAATGGCGTCCAAGACTGCGTAATCGGGAAGCGTATCCTGGTCCGTCTGATTCGGGCGTAACTCAGCCGACGGAGGCTTCCTGATGGTGCTCGCCGGAATGCAAGGGCCCTTCGACGTTTGATTGAGCAAATCGGCCAGGGCGTAAACGGTGGTCTTGGGCACATCACTGAGCACCGCCAGTCCGCCGCACATGTCGCCGTAGAGCGTGCAATACCCCACGGCAAGCTCGCTCTTATTCCCCGTAGTCAACAAAAGCCAGCCGAACTTGTTCGATAGCGCCATGAGAATGGTCCCGCGCACGCGGGCTT
>CAZYXP010000168.1:2919-8652 GCA_964651325.1 uncultured Phycisphaeraceae bacterium | reverse complement strand
GCGGGGCCGTGTCCCGATTCTTCAGCACCACCGAGTAGAAATCGCAATAGCCGCACTTCGTCTGGCAAAACGGCAGGTGGACGTATAGCCCACAGCGGTGGCCCAGGTCGAATTCGATGGAGTCTTCATTGTTCACCAGGGACATGATACCAGAAAGACCACGGATTCGGTCGAATTGACCCACGTTTTTGCCAAGACTTTGCGCGCTACCTTGGAATTGGCATGATAGAGACCTTCGGTCGCGGCAGGCAGGCCAAGCGGTGGGGCACGTTCACATGACACGATTATTCAAGGCAAGATGTGTAAGGGTGGTCCGCAGGCAAGCGCCCGCGGCGGGGAGTTGACGTGCCCATCCCGCCGGATGTGGCACGGACCCCGCCCTGGGGAAGGCTCGACTCGAGTTGTCGAAGCGTTCCGGTTCAGATATAGTCTGGAGGTACGGCTATCGAAAAGGGCTGTTTCCGCGATTGCCACCTAGGAAGCGATGGCCCACAGCCTGGCGACTGGAGCCTCATTGGATGGACGTCAAGTTAATCATGTTCCGAGAGGACGGTGCTCGGCGGGATTTCCCTGTCAAGCCCGGGGCCACCACGATCGGTCGAAAAACGGACTGCGACATCCGTATCCCGCTTTCCGATGTTTCGCGTCGGCATGCCGAGGTGGTTCTGGACGAGGACGGTCCAGTGTTGCGCGATCTCGGCGCTTCGAATGGAACCTTCCTCAACAACCGCCGCGTGTCGGAAGAAGATCTCGAAGCGGGGGATCAGATTATGATCGGCCCGGTCGTTTTCACGGTCAAAATTGACGGCGACCCGTCGGACGGCGACATCGTCGAAATTCGCTCCAAAGTGACTCCTCAAAGTCAGGGAGCCGGCGGGGGGGCCAGCGTGGGCACCTCCAAGCACGTTTACATGTCGGATGAGGAAGTCGATCCCATCGCGGCGCTGGAAGCGCTCGCGTCGAGCGCCGATCAAACGGCGATCAACCCCGAAGATGAAGACGAGATCGTCTAGATTCGGATCGCGCGGCTCGTACCTCGGTTCACAGCGGTTGGAAACATTTTGAATCGACCCGCTTATGGCGCCCACGACCAGTTCTTCACGCCCAAACACCGAAACCCGCGACGTTGATTTTCCCATCAGGCCAGCCCATGGCCAGCGAAGCAGGGTGGGGCGGTCCGTTGCGAAGCTAGCGTTGGCGGGCGTAGCGCTTGTGGCGCTCATTCTGATCCTTGGCGACTTGCGCAGAAAGGCCGCTCCTCTTTCTCAGGCGGCCGCGTACGCCAGGCAATTGACGACAAGATTGGGCGAGACGTCAACGCTGCCGCTCAATCTTGAATTCGTCATTCCCGACGACGTGGAGCAGGTCGTGCACAAATTCGAGCACCTGTCGCATCAGGAAGCCCGCGTGCTGCGCCACCTGAACATTAGAGAAGCGGTCATCGTGGCTCATACGCGCGTGATCCGCAACGTGCTCATGCCCAACGGTCGGGCCACGGTTGTCTTTCGCGACGGCCGGTTTGAACCCGTTTGGATGCCGCTGGAGCGATTTGAGAAGCAATGGGCCGCGCAGCATGAGATTCTGAAAGCGTCACCGCCGTAGCACATGCGTCATGTAGCGCTTGCTGTGTAGCACACGCGCCGTCGGGTGTGGCGGCGACTTTCGATGTCTATTCTTCTATCCCCGGAAACCCGTGCATGACCCCATCAACCAACATCGAAACCTTCCCCAACCCCCACCCCTCGCGCGATTACCGGATCGAGCATTACGTGCACGAGTTCACCAGCGTCTGTCCGAAGACCGGGCAGCCTGATTTCGCGACCATGCAAATCAGCTACATCGCCGACGGGCAGTGCCTCGAACTCAAGAGCCTCAAGCAATACCTTCAGAGCTTTCGCAACGAGGGTATCTTCTACGAGGACGTCACCAACGTCATTCTAGACGGCCTAGTCGAATGCTGCCGGCCGCGCTGGATGTGCGTGGAGTCCACTTGGAGCGTACGCGGAGGCATCCACACCGTGATCCGTGCCGAGCACGGCACCAACGCGTAGGGCTCGCCCCGTCCGCCGACTGAGCGAGCAGCTGATTACTTCTGGCTGAAAGCTGACAGCCACTCCCTCTACACCCCAAGCATCCCGAAAACCGTCTCATTTGATGCCAGGGACGGCTTCATCGCGCGCATCTCCTCGCCGCTGCACCAGCGGGCCTCGGCGATCTCCGCCGGCGCGGGAGTGATTTGGCCGCTAACCCAGCGAACGCGCCACACCGCGAGGACGTACCCGGACTCGACCACCCGCACGTGCCCCAGCTTCTCGGTGGCCTCAACGATCAACCCTAATTCCTCGTGAAGCTCACGCACCACGGCGACCCTGGAGCACTCACCGGGTTCGACATGGCCGCCGGGAAAGCACCAAGCACCGCCGCGCACGACCCTAGCCGCCCGCTGAATGAGAAGGAAGCGACCGTCTCGCTCCAGAATGCCGATCGCCCCGCGACCGATCTTTTGACGTTTCCTGGGGGTATTAGTCTGCATTGAACGGTTCGCCTCGATAGATTCCGTGCCTAACCGAAAGTTGAGTCCGGCCGCCGTCGCGAGTAAGATCAACCTCTGTCGGACGCCGATCATAGGGGATCCCGTCCCGGGCGCAAAACTTGAAATCCTATGGAGCGCGATGCACGATGGACTGGGGCCTGCAAAATAGACTATCTAAGATTCTATCTCCCAAGACCGGCCGATGCGTTATGCTCGCGATCGACCACGGTTATTTTCAAGGCCCCACGTCGGGGCTTGAGCGGCCGGGGGAAACCGTCGCGCCGCTGCTTCCCTACGCCGATTCGCTCATGCTGACGCGCGGCGTCTTGAGAAACGCCATTGACGCGAATCTGACAACGCCGATCGTACTTCGCGTTTCCGGCGGGACGAGCATCCTCAACGACGATCTTTCCGACGAGGCCCGCACGGTTTCCATGCAAGACGTGCTCCGGCTCAACGCCGCGGCCATGGCTATTTCCATCTTTGTCGGCTCGTCGAATCAGAAGGCCACGCTCAAGAATCTTTCGAAGGTCTGTGACGACGGTCAGAAATACGGCGTGCCGGTTCTTGCGGTCACCGCGGTCGGCCGAGATATGGTGCGTGACGCGCGTTATCTTGGGTTGTGCTGCCGTATCGCGGCGGAATTGGGCGCACAGATTGTCAAGACGTATTACTGCGAAGGCTTCGAGAAGGTCGTCGGGGGTTGCCCTGTGCCGGTGGTGATCGCGGGCGGCAAGAAGATCGAGGAGCGGGACGCCTTGAGTCTGGCCTACAACGCCGTTTCGAGCGGGGCATCGGGCGTCGATATGGGCCGGAACATTTTTCAATCCAAATGGCCGGTGCAAATGATCCGAGCGGTTCGGAGCATTGTTCACGATGGCGCCACGGACGAAGAGGCGTGGGAGCAGTTTCGTGCCGCAATCGAGTAACGTCTTGGCCGTTGTCGCCGGCCGGTGACGCTGCTACGAGGCCTACGGCGCATACGCAATGAAGATGAACCGCTGGAATCGAGCCGACGCCGATGCCGCGATCACGCGATGGGGCGGCGCGCAGGGTAACGAATTTGCCAGTCGGCTGTACACGGCCCGACTTATCGGCGCGGATCCCGAATTGGTCTTGCACGGCGGGGGCAACGTCTCCGTCAAATCCACGTTTCGAAACGTCTTCGGCGAGCAGATCGAAGCGCTGTACGTTAAGGCCTCGGGGGCGGACTTGGCTTCGCTGGGCCCCGATGAGTTCGTCGCGCTGAACCTCGGTGAGCTTCGACGCTTGGGCGAGCTGGAGTCGATGTCCGACGAAATCATGCGCGATGAGCTTCGCATCCGTCAACTGCGCGCGGGCGGGCCCACCCCTTCCGTGGAAACGCTCATGCACGCCTTCTTGCCGCAGCGATTCGTCGATCACTCCCACGCCGACGCGATTCTGACACTCACCAACCAACCCGACGGCGATCGACGCATGCGCGATTTGCTCGATGACGAGGCGGCCGTACTGCCCTACATCAGGCCGGGCTTCGATCTGGCCTTGGCCGTCGGTGAGCTTATCCAATCGGCGCCCGATACGCGGGCCATTGTGCTGATCAAGCACGGGCTGGTTACGTTCGCCGACGATGCGAAAACGTGCTACGAGCGCCATATCGAACTGGTTCAGCGCTGCAAGGCTGAGGTATCGAAATGTGTTTGTTCCGTGGCCGCGCCGGCTTCGCACGCGACTTACGAACAAGTGGAGAAGACCGTCACCGCGATGGCGCCTATCCTGCGCGGGCAGATCGCCGGCAAGACGGGCAACGAGGATCAGCCGCATGCCCGATGCATTTTGGAGTGGCGCTCCACCGACGAGATTCTGGCGATTTTGGACGATGATTGCGCGCCGCTGCTGGCGGCCGCCGGTCCGCTTACCGGCGATCACGTTATCCAAACGAAACCGTGGGCCGCATTCATCGAAACGCTCGATCCGTCAGAGGTCGGGCAGATGGCCGAGAAGCTGCAAGCAGAGCTCGAATCCTATCGAAATCGATACCTTGAGTACGTCGAGCGCCATACCGAGCAACCTTGCGATGCGGATCCCAACCCGGTCGTGTTTTGGGTACGCGGCGTGGGCCTGCTCTGCTGGGGGCAAGACAAGCGCCATGCCGGAGTCATGGCGGACATCGCCGAGCATACCCTGCGGGTCAAGATGAACGCCGCGCGCATGGGGCAATACGAATCGATCGACGACGCGCATTTAATCGATTGCGAATTCCGCGCGCTACAACGAGCCAAGCGCAAGCCGAGCGCAGGCGGCGCTTTAGCGGGGCAGGTCGTGGTCATCAGCGGTGGGGCGGGTGCGATCGGCGTCGCCATCGCGGCCACATGCTTGCGCGAAGGGGCGCACGTCGCCTTGACCGATCTGTCGCAACCGCGCCTCGACACGGCCACGGATCGGCTGATTGCAGGGGCCGATCAAACGCGCGTTTTCGGTGTCGTGATGGATGTTACAGATGACGCGAGCGTGGAGAGCGGGTACGCGCGGATCGTACGAAATTTCGGCGGCTTAGACGTCATCGTGCCCAACGCTGGCGTCGCTCATGCCGCCGCCATCGACGAGATGACCACCGCCGACTTCAAACGCGTGATGGACATCAACGCCGTGGGCTATCTGACGTTCATGCGAGAGGGCATCCGCGTTTTGAAGTCGCAGGGGCTCGGCGGCAACATCGTCATCAACGCGAGCAAGAATGTTTTCGGGCCGGGCAAGGCGTTTGGGGCGTACAGCGCGTCCAAAGCCGCCGGCCATCAACTTGGCAAGGTCGCCGCGATCGAACTGGCGCCGCACGACATCCGCGTGAACATGATCAACGCCGACGCCGTCTTCGGCGACAAGGAAATCCCATCGGGTCTGTGGGAAGACGTGGGTCCGGGCCGGGCCAAGAGCCGAAACATGGATCCAAGCGAATTGCCGGAATTCTACCGCCAACGCAACCTGCTCAAGACGAGGGTTTGCGGCCGGCACGTCGGCGAGGCCGTCGTCTTCTTCGCGGGCAACAAGACCCCCACCACCGGAGCGACGCTGCCCGTCGATGGCGGCGTGATCGAGGCCTTCCCCCGCTAAGAAGCACCTACACAGTTAGCGAAACACGCCACCAAATTGCGCTTTCCCCCGAGCAGCGGGCGTCAGCCCGCGCGGCCTCCAGGGTCATGCAGCGCTCCGATGGATCGTGC
>CAZYXP010000168.1:0-2819 GCA_964651325.1 uncultured Phycisphaeraceae bacterium | reverse complement strand
GCGGGCGTCAGCCCGCGCGGCCTCCAGGGTCATGCAGCGCTCCGATGGATCGTGCGGCGCTCTGGCATGCAGCACCGCGCAAGCTGAAGCATGCGGCTCGGAATCGTAAGCCAGGCGGCTCGGAGTTGTCAGCCGTGCGGCTCGGAATCATTGAGCATGCGGCTCGGTCTCCCGCTCCAACGTCGGGCCACAATAAAACCCCCGCGCGACCAAGGTCACGCGGGGGTTCTTGTGTGGTTGCATGCAGCAACCGATCGGCCTACTCAGGGTCGACGATTGAGTTACGGGCAAAGCCCGCCGTCGATCACGGACGCGTCGAGCCAAGGCTCAAACGCGCTCGCCCCGTTTAGCAAGTCGATCACGCGAAGGATATCTTCAGGGCCGGCCAGGTTGCTGCGGTCGGTGTCGGTCTGGCTGGCTGGAAGCGGCGTCACGCCGTTAAGCGAATCGATCACCGCTAGAATGTCTGCGGGTGAACTCGTACCATCGCCGTTGACGTCAGCGGGAAGCGCCCTCAGCGTGGCGGTGCTCAACGTCGTGCCGCTCGTACTGGAGTAGCTTAGTTTCGTGATTTCGCCAGGCGTCAGCGGATGCGCCAGCGTAAGTGTATAGCCGCCTATGCCGTCACCGGCTACGCCGACCACGGCGTTGGCCCCCGATCCCGGCGGGTGAAGCGCCACGTTTTGCGTTGTCTCGCAGAGCGACCAGCACTCCAGCGCGTCCGCGCCCACGGGGCCGGAAACGCTGATTTCGCTGACGCCCAGGAGCAGGGCCGCATCGCCAATGTCGGTCGGCTGTCTCGCGTCCAAGAATCCGTCCGCCGGATCCAACCAGGTGATCACGCCATCAGGGCAGACGTTGCAAAGGGGGTCGCAAATCGTCGCGGCCTCGCCGGCACAAACGGCATCCCACGTGGTTCCGCAACAAAACGCATCTGCCGCGCAGACGGCCAGGCAACAAGCCGAATCGCCACAACCCGGCGTTCCCAGGTCCTGGCAGCAATCCCCGGTGGCCGTTGCGCAAACTCCGCCGGCACCCCCACAATTCCCGACCGCGAGATTGGCACAAACGCTATCCCACGTCGTGCAACAGCAGAAATCATCCAGCGCACAAACGGTCGTGCAACAGGCGCTATCATCGCAACCCCCAGATCCGTTACTCGCAAAGCAATCCCCTGCGCCTGGCGCGCACGCGTCGGTGCATCCAGGACCGCCGCACGACACAGTGATCGAACCAGGTCCGATGTCCAGGCCGGGTGTGATGAAGTTGCGGGATCCGCCCACGCGAATCTTCAATGCCTGGCCGAACGTAACGCCGACCACCGTCACCTGAGTCTGGAGCGTATTGGGGCCACATTCGTCATCCCCGCACGCAAGGGTGCCCGGACCCATCGGACAGGTCGCCCCATCGTAGATCGCCAGATTAGTGTCGTACAAGCTGTCACAAAGCGAAACCTGTAGGTCCCCAGTACACGAAGCCGTGTAGTCAAACCAGATGTCCTGATTGGCTTGGTCGCCGCCTCCTGGGATAAAGCAACCCGGCTCGGCCAGCCCATCGGTTGTTGCGGAGGTCGTGTCGAAAAACGTCGTTCCATCAGAAATCGCGACGCTGTCTGCGCAGTTGTCGTTGGCCGGCGGCGCAGGATAGCACGCCCCCGGAGGAGCCAGCGGAACGCTCAGACACAGGGCGTGATCGAAGGTGTTGAGGTCTTCAATGCCATATCCATCGACCGATGGACCATCTTGGTATCCTCTCAGGTCGCCGCCGGCACCCCGCTCCCAGAACCAGACACAACCCGGAGAGCCAGCCGTGTCCACCGCATTGCTGATCTCAACCCAGTAACACTGCCCCGGTGCTACGGCGACCGCGGCGTGCGTGGCACTGAATTCGTACTCTGGGGCGAAGCCTGCCACGAGATTGCCTGTCGCGACCGGGCCGGTGACCGTCAAGGTGCCCATGGCCTGCGAGAACGAACCGATAACCGAGTCGGGAGCCCCGTTCACGCTGGCATAGTATGTGACCTCAAACGTGTCCGGGGCCAATCCCTGGCAGTCGCCGACGCCGTCGTCGTACGCGCCGCGCCAGCACAGATCGACGACATTCCCCGCGGCCGCCGGCGAGAAGCCTTCAGCGACGAGGAAGCTGGTCCGGTCGCTGTTGTCCGCGTCGTTGAGATCGCCAAGCTGGCAATTCGCTCCCGGGGCTGTACATGTACCGCCCGCGGCTACGGAGCCCGCGCCGCTTACTGGCGGTGTCGCCGCAGTGCGGAGAGCATCCTTACCGGTAGCGCCTTCGATCGAGGCAACGGATTGCTGCGCGCCTCTGGATCCTATCGACTGGGTCGATGAAAGTGAGCGTCGACCGGTGTCGGCCGACGCAACGCTGCTTAGCAATATGCTTCCGGCGAATGCGATCGCCCCCAAGTTTCTAATCTGCATCATCCCCTCCTCCAAGTCTCCACCTCACGAATTCACGTGGCCGAAGACAATCCGAAATACGGCGTTACGCGCTGCGGCGTGCGGCCGTGGCAAGCAGCGGAATGCTGCTCGCCTGCAACCATAACAACGCAAAAACTGTGTCTGACCGGACGGGTTTGGCCCGCGAATTACCGATCCCCGCAAGAAACACTTGCCGACACATACCGCCTTCGACGCGTGACTCGCGTCGCTGGACGATGCTTGACTATAGGCGCCGCGGCGTGGCTGTTCCACCATCCCGAATCCAATGGGGACGTAGCGGCGGACGTTGGAGAGAAAGTCCTCGTGACGGCAACGTGGCATCTAGACAACCGATGCTATGTTGTGGCGAGCGTTTGCGGA
>CAZYXP010000167.1:0-8715 GCA_964651325.1 uncultured Phycisphaeraceae bacterium | reverse complement strand
GTGGCCGGCGTTCTTTCGGGGCGCGGGGAGGAGACTCGGCCAGAGTGGCTAGTATGTCGTCGGGCGTAACCGCTCGACCAAGGTGCGCGGCGTCGGCGAGAGCGCGGTCGGGGCCGTACATGTCATGAGCTTGAGCAAAGGTAAAGAAAACCGCCGCGCGATCCCGAATCATAACACCGACGGCGCACCCCGTGCCCGCGATGATCGGGTCGGTGAGTGACGTGACCCGCACCGGGATGAACATCTGGATCGCCTCGATCCCGCAGGAAAGCAGCACCGCCACAATCGTCACGGGCCACATGTTCGACGCGGAGACCGACCGCGCCGCTCGCGTCCAACAGATGGAGAGCGACGCGCCCAGGATCGTGTAGGTGGCAGCTTTTTCGAGCAAGTCATCCATCATCACATCGACGCGCGTCATGAAGTACGCGAAAAACGGCAAGAAGTTCGTCGATGCCATCGATTTGGCAGGTCCGTCCGCGCGATCGTCGAATGTCGCGGGGATGATGCCCGTGTAAATAATGTACATCAACGTGGCCGCCGCAGTGCCCCATGCCAGCTTCCGCCAGACATGCGCCCGTCGCTGATCGTCCCAACGGCCGGAGTCTTTCATCCACAGTGACCACGAGAGCAACCCAACCGCCACGCCTATCATTCGGAACACGACGTCGGTCGTATCAAGTCCTCGATGGACCACGAAAAACTGCAACCCGCTGATGCCGATCGCCATCAATCCCGAAATCCACCAGATCAAACCCCATAGGGCCTTCCCATCAAAGCCGTAATGATCGCGTAGCAGCGGCACGAAGAGCCAGACGAGCACGGCAAAAGACAGCAGCTCAACACCCCATCGCGACCAGGACTTCATCACGGCCCATTTATTGAATCCTTGCGCTAGCTTTGTCCGTCCGGTCGGCACAGATGAGCGCAAGCCGCCGCCGTAGCCGGCTTCCGCAAAAGTCGCATTCGCAAAGGGAACGAAGTTGGCCCGCTTGTACGATTCCTTCATCCGCCCGACATCCAACGAGAACGAAAACGGCATGACGCCGAACACGACCAACAGCAGGCAATACGTTTTGATCGCCGCCACCTGCGGACGGGCGTGAAATTCGTACAGCGCGGCCCCCACGAGCTTGGGTAGCATCCAACCGGCCAGGAGTGAAATCACGGCGCCAATCGACGCGCCGAGTATGTTGGAGCAAAGATCGAGCAGCGATGAGACGCGAGTCGGAGAGTACACCTGCGCCCACTCGATCGCAAAGCTCAGCACGCTGGCACAAATGATGGAACCCACCAGCGCGATCCACGCCGGCCGCCTACCACGCCGGAAAAACGCGTAAAGCAACAGCCCGAGCGGTACATAAAGGAAGATGTTGCTGATGATGTCCGGGAGGGAGAAGTAATCGGTTCGAACCGAGAAGAATTCACCCATGCGCTGCACCGGTATGGGCGCGAAGAAATCGAACGGGACCACGCCCGTCTGGATCACGAAAAGAACCGCTAGAACCGTCAAGACGTCAACGACACGACGCGAACGGACTTGGCCTTCGGATGGGGTGGCGGTGGACGGGCTCATCGGTGCTCGGAAAGGCTCCTTCTCGCTAGGCAAGACCCAAGACCTGGGCGTCCTCAACGACGACGACGATGGCGAGACTCATACCGGGGCGGCCACTCGGCCGGTAGTAGCGGGCCTTCGGGTATCCACCCGTCGGGAGACTCCACCGCAGAAGGCTCGTCATGGATGATAAGCTCCCGAACACACGCGTACACGTGCTGCTCAAACTGCTGACGCACCAGCGCCTTGGAATCCGTCTCAAACAGATTCACTTCACCCTTTTTCTGCGCGGAATCCACCTGATCGGGCTCAACGATGGACCGGGCAACAGCGTGAATGGTGGCCAGAGGTAGATAGCCGGCCGTCTGGTATAGCGTTCCGAGCATCTCGGTTTCGTGCTCGCTCAGCTCGTTGACCGCGTAAATCAGACCGATTCGCCCGCCCAAGGCCCGCATCGCGGAAATCAATTGGTGCGGAGCGCCCGCGCCACCGCCGAGATCTCGCTGTGAGATCGGAAACACCTCGCTAATGGCCATCTGATCGTCGAAGGCCGTGTTCCATTGGAGAAACTCATTTCGTGGATTGCGGATAAGATGCGGGCCGATGACGGTCGTGCGACCGGCCTCATCCTGATCCAACCCCAAACGACCCACAGCCAGGCTAGCTGGGAACAGGCCCTTGGTCGGTTGCTCGACAAGAATCGCAAAACCATCGATCGGGTAGGATAGAGACTCGGTGGAAAGCTGCCCCCAATAGACAAGGGGTTTGGGTGACCACGGATCCTTCTCTTGCCGGGCATGGGCGCATCCCAACGAACTCAAACCGAGCATCCCGACGACAAGAAGCCCTAGACGTCCACTGCTGCGATCATGAATTCTTGCCATGCCAAACATCCCATAGTCGTTGGGGCGCCCAAACGTGCGGGCATACCGGACGCGCCGTTTGGGGCGAACCATCGAAGGTAGATATCGGGTCAAAACCTTTGCCACTGACCCAAAAAAGGTCCTCAGATGATCTATCCGCGGCGAAACGTGTTATCGGGCGTCGCCGCACAATGCGCGTTTGCCTACCGACTCCAACCGATAACTCACGCAGCGCATGGGCGCAACCGATGCATCTACCGGATGCTCACAGGAGACGTTGGAAGCATGGGTGCACAGCTAGGAACACCGGTAGTCACGGCCTCGGTTACGGCTCGTGTCGTTCAGGAAGACGCGCAGCGAAGCACAACGACGCCAATGCGCGCCGTCGAACCTCTTGGACGACGGCTGATACGCGTCATCGGGCGATGTTTTCTTGAAGTCCCCACCTCGTCGTGGCTGCTGCTGGACATGGTGATCCTCCTGACGGCGATCTGGCAGGGGTACGAATACTTTCCGCCTCCCTACATCGAGTTGACCCCGCACATCGTACTGTGGCGCGCGTACGCGGTGTTTGCGTTCGGGTTCGTCGTCGCTAGCCACGTGATAGGCCTGTACGCGCGGGAAACGCTTCAGAGCCGTTCCCGCGTATTGACCCGAACGTTCTTGACCGTCGCGATCGCAGGTATCGCGGTGTATGCGATCATCTATGTGGTCATGTACGCCACGGTCAGCCGCCGCGTCGCGGCTTTGGCGCTAGGGGTGTGGTTCGCCTGCAGTTGCATTTTGAGGCTTGGCGCGTGTTGGGCGATTCATCGCGTTCCCAGGGGGCTCGTGGTGGTGGGCTCTCGGCCGCTGTTCGAATCCTTTCAACAAGCCCAGCGCGATGGGTTGCTCTCCGAATACACGTTGGTGGGCCATGCGCAGCCTCGTCGCAACCCAGACAAGACCCGCAAAGATCCTTTTGACCTCGGCTGTATCCTGGACCACATTGACCGTATAGGTCCGCATTGCGTCACCGACATCGTCGTAGGCGACGTCGTCACGCGCGACCCGGATGCGATGCAGTGGCTGGCGCCTTCGCTGCAGCGCGGCTGTCGCGTGACCAATGAAGCCGTCTTCTACGAGAAAGCGACCGGGCAGATCCTCATCGACCAACTCTCTCCATCCTGGTTCCTGCTCGCCGATTTGAAGGTACATTGCGACCGGCATACCACCGTGCAGCGGGCGGTGGATTTGGTGACCGCGACGATTGGTTTGTGCTTGACGATTGCGCTTTGGCCGATGATCGCGCTGGCCATCAAGTTGGGCGACGGGGGACCGGTCTTCTATTCACAGGATCGTGTCGGCCAAAACGGACGCGTCTTCAGGCTGCTCAAGTTCCGAACCATGCGCGTTGACGCTGAAAACGGCAAGAGCATCTGGGCCTGTCCCAACGATCCACGCGTCACCACCGTCGGTCGCGTGCTAAGAAAGTCGAGATTCGACGAACTCCCGCAACTGCTCAATGTCCTGCGCGGCGACATGTCCGTCGTCGGCCCGCGGCCGGAGCGCCCGGACATCGTGGAACAGCTTCACGACCAGATTCCGTACTACGCCCAACGGCATCTCGTCAAACCCGGCATAACCGGCTGGGCGCAGATCAGCTACCGCTACGGCGCTTCCATCGAGGATGCCCGCCGCAAGCTTCAGTTTGATCTCTACTACCTCAAGCACATGTCCTTCGAATTGGACACGATGATCGTCCTGCGTACGCTCGGCACGTTCCTCAAAGGCGCGTGTTAGCCCGGCAGCGATGGATCAATTGTCGGCGGAACGCTCGCCCGACGCCGGCACGAACGCGCGAACGGACAGCAAGTCGATGTCCTTGCGACGCCGGAGTTGCTCTTTGATCCAATACTTGTGCCACGAACCAAACATGATCAAGAATCGCTTCCCACCCGTGCCGTAGCGGTCGATCGCTTCCTCGATCAAGGCGTAGTGGGCTCGGTTGATGTTGTCCCATCCGCCGGCTCCGAGCGCGTCGTTAAACAGCCGGTTGTAGGGCTCAAGCCCCTCCTTGACGATCGCGTCGTACCGATCCGTGTGAATGCCCATCGGATCGTCGTCTAGGCCTTCCTCTTTCAACTGGCTATCGGCCTCCGCTTCGGCGCGGTCCATTTCCTGGTAGTCGTCCGGCCTCGAGGTCTTGTACAACTCCATCTTCGCGCGACGATCATCGGCCATGGGCTTGGTCCACCCGGCACATGGAACGATCACAAAATCCATCTCCCGCGACAAAGGAAACAGTGCATCGACATACTCGGGAAACCGGCTCACGCGCGGCTCCGCGACCTTTCCCGTTTCACGAAACTCCGCCAAGGCCACCTCAAGCCGATCCGGCGGTATTTCACAAAGAACGTAGTCCGGATTGATCTTGCCAACGACTTCCTTGATCGTGTCGATGCCGTACCGCGGATTGGTCCGGTGGCCGCTATGGATCATGCCCATCACCAAGACCTCATCCTTGCCGGTGGCCGTCGAGCATTTCGACGTAGTCGCGCATCCGGCGCAAGCAACGAGGATCGCCATTACCAGGCCAAACGGTGCGTGAGCCGCGCGCCACTGGAGCTTTGAACCGTACATCATCTCGGGCGAACCTCCTGAGGGCTGGAAAAACCCCCTTGTACGGCAAGCCCCTCTTTGCCGCAACGTGTTTGGTCGCCACTCCTTCGAGACAAGACCGCCTCGGGCGAAACCCATGGGTTGCGTGTTGATCGTGGGCGCGTGGTCTGTCGCCTAGTCAGTCAGAAAGCGGCAGGCCATCGACATCGCGCATTTGACCCGTGAGGCAGAGAATGCCCTCAACAAATCCCCAGACAGTGGAGATCCCACTCGTGCAAAAGAACAGGCAGAGTTGCAGAATGCCAACTCCAATGTACCCCAAATAGAAGCGATGCACTCCCAAGCCGCCCAGCAAGATGCCCAGCACGCCGGCCACGACCTTGCTTCGGGAGGAATAGGGGCCAACGTATCTATCGGTGCGGTAGCCGTCGGCCGCGCCCGGCGGTACGGAGCGCTGCCGGGGCTGAGGTGGTTGCGAGTCGGGCGCCGTATCGGTGGAAGCGGGCTTGACCACGCGCCAGGGTTCCACGTTGCCGCCACAGTGCGGACAGGCAACCGTCTGTTGAACGTGGGTCGGAGATACTCGCATCGAGCCGCCGCACTGCGTGCAGAAGATCGTCACGGGATCGGCTGATGGATCATTTGAATCGAGCGAATCGACCACGAACTTACTCCCTTCACTGCGTCAAACCGATGATACCGGACCACGACGCCTTGACCAGCCGTCGGTCGATGGTAGCCTCCACGGACAAGAGGTCGATCGTTCTGCCCCGGCTCCATGGGGGTATTCGGCTCGACGCATGAATTATTCACGTCACTTCAGTGCTCTGAAGGGCGATCTTTGGGCCAATGCGACAGGTGGTCTGAACCGAGCCGCGGACTTCAGCCAGCGCGGCCTCCCGGTTTCCGATAGCGCTAAGTCGCTTTTGCACCGCGCAGGCTCTAAGCCTGCGGCGTACAAGAGTGGTTCCAGTGCTGCCATACAAGAGACCAATATGGAGCAGGCATGGCCCAGCGCGACGAAAACACCCAAGCGTTGATCGCCGCCCTGTCGGCCAATGACGCCGACGCTGCGCTGATCGCTTGGACCACGCTGAGCCATGGTTGGGCGGAATGGCCGGCGGCCGCGCAACAATGCGCCATCGCTGCGGCCCTGAGCAGCCGCCAAGCATGGACCGCGTCGGCGGCCCGGCGATTCATCACCGACCGCTGGACAGCTTTGCCGGAGGGCGTGCAATCCGCCGCGATCGAAACGCTCGGTACCCTTCTAGACGGCGCCGGCGGAGCGAACGCAGATCGGGCGTCCACGGTTTGGACGTTTCTGGCGGATCATTTCGACCGCGTGCCGTCCGCGTTTGCAGGCATGCTGAAGGCCGAGCGATTCGGCGCCGCGTTTGCCCAAAGTGATGTCGCGGCCGACGCGTGGGATTTCCTGACGGCCCAGTGGGACTGCCTCCCCGCCCGGCTCCAGTGCGTGGTGGGGCCGCGAGACATGGCTGCGGCCCTCAGCAGTCAGAATTGGCGGGTCGTCGTGGCGTGCTGGGATTTTCTAAACGAGCATTGGGAGCGGCTTCCCAAGCCCTTGCGAGATGTGCTCAATACCGAACGCATCGCAGCCGCCACGCTCAACCCCATTGCGTGCTTGGCCGTCGAAGAGTTTGTGGCCGCACACGCCGGAAGTCTACCACCGGACCTTTGCCGGGCCGCACGAAAAACGCCGGAATCGAGGCAGGGTCCGTAACTCAATCGGCGATGGGGCGTCTTTCAGAGCACAGGGCGCCAGCCCGGTGACATCCGCCGTGCGTTATCCACAGACTGGCGCCTCCGGCTCTGATCGTGGGCGACCCCTGTGTCTGTGTCCGCAGGCTGGCGCCTGCGGCTCTGATGGTGGGCGGTGTCTGTGTCCGCGGGCTGGCGCCTGCGGCGGTGAGTCGGCGTGCCGATCGCGTCGCAGGAGTCACGCACGCGTACCGGATAGGGGTTCGCAGGTTGGCAGAACATGCACGGCGCAAGCCGCTATAATGCCATGGGATATGGTGCCGGAAACCCGCAAAGTGCATGGCGCCCCAAGCAACGCAAGGCGACAGGAGAGCCGTTTTGATCCGTAATATTCTGTTTATCGTCGTGGATTGCCTCCGAGCGGACCACGTTTCCTGTTATCGCTATCCCCAACCGACCACGCCCACGATAGACAGGCTGGCCGAAGGCGGATGCCTTTGGAAGCGTGCGTACAGCGCCTCCTCGTGGACCAAGCCCTCCGTCGCATCGCTGCTAACCGGACTCTATCCAACGCAGCACGGGGCCTTCCGCGGGGTCAAGCGCAACAACCTCAGTGCGACCTCGACGACCGACGCGCTGCGCTCAAAGCAGCCTGTACTGGCCGAATCCCTTTCGGCGGGCGGTTGGCATTGCGGCGCGTTTATCAACAACGCCCAACTCGGTTCGTTTACGCGCCTGGACCGCGGATTCTCGACCTACGCCCCCGCGGCCGGCAAGGCAGACCGGCTCATCGGCATCTTCCTCGAATGGTTGGAGGCCAATCAAAACCGCCCCACGTTCGCCTATCTTCATTTTCTCGATACACATTGGCCTTACCAGCCGAGGAGGCGGCATGTGGCCATGTTCGGCGGCGACCGCGACACCAACGTGTTTCGCGACTATTCCGCGCGCGACTACGCCAAGCTCCGCCAGGACATTTCCAATGGCAAACGCACGGTTGGCGAAGACGAGCTAACGCAGATAACGCAGTTGTACGACGGGTCGATCCGCCGGGTGGATTCGAAGCTGAGGATCATTCTCGCCATGCTCACGGAATTGGGGTTGCGGGATGAAACCGCGATCTTCGTCACGGCCGACCACGGCGAAGAGTTATTGGACCATGGGCAGATCGGCCACGGGCAGTCACTTCACGAAGAACTCACCCACGTCCCGCTGATCGCCCATATTCCCGGCGGACCGAACGGCGTCCGCCGCGCCGACCCCGTCAGCCAGGTCGATCTGGCCCATACGGTCGAATGCCTTGCCGGTGTCGACACCAAGCTTGCGGGTTCGAATTTGCTCGACTTTGACGCCACGCCGCGGCCCGTCTGCTCCGAGCTCATGATCGGGCGGCGGTATTCCCAGGTGATGCGCACCTCCGATTGGTCGATGCACCGCAACTACAAAATTGAGGCCAAGGACGGGGATTTAGACGCCAAACACACGCCGCACCAGTGGGTCACCGAGCATCCGCACCGACTCAAGTGCGAGCTCTACAACAAGGCCAAGGATCCCAGCGAGCAGGTAAACCGCGCGAAGAAATCAAGGTATGCCTCAACCAAGGCCGCCCTGACCGAGCAAATGGATCAATGGTGGCAAAAGATTGCCGCCGACACCGACGCCGGCGAATCCAGCGAGGTAGAGATCGACGCCCTGGTGGTCCAGCGACTCCGCGACCTGGGGTATATCGACTAGAGCAGCGTCGACAATCCCGAACCGCGGGCGCAAGCCCTCGGACCACCCGCTCGGTGGCTGCCGAATCATAGGCTCCCCCATGCCCCAAAGGACCTGGGGCACCCGCGCGGGGACCGACTCAGGGCGCTGGCGGCGGCGCTTGCCCGTCGATGCTGCCTCGCGGCGATCGTTCGATTTCCGTGATGATCGCGCCGCGCCGCCAGACGCGCACCGTGCCCGTCGATTCCGAAAGCGAGATGGAAA
>CAZYXP010000166.1:0-8757 GCA_964651325.1 uncultured Phycisphaeraceae bacterium | reverse complement strand
CGATCCGCTCGAAGCCAACGCCCAGCCCACGCTGCTTACCGAGGTGTTCGATCTGGACAACGCGCAGCCGGAAGCCGTGGCGGATTCGATCAACCGTATGTACGACGATTTGAAGCGCGTGAATCAACTGCTCGGACGTGAATCCAATGTGTCACCGATCGAGTTCGCGGTCATCGCCACGCCGGACGTGAACACCAAGCAGGTGATCGTGCAGGCTGGCGAGAAGAACATGGAGAAGGTGCGGCTCCGCATTGCAGACCTGGACAAACCGGAAAACGCGGCGAGCACGGCCGTGGCGATTCGGGTCTATTCCATCAAGTACGCGGATGTGAACGCCGTGGCCAACATCATCAAGGATTGGGCGCGGTCGAGATCTCAGAATCGCTCGGTCAGCGCCAGCGAAATGGTAACGGCCGTGGCGGAAGGCGGGACGCAATCGGTGGTCGTTACGGCCAGCGAATTGAATCAGGCGACGGTGGCCGAGATGATCGCCGCGCTGGACAACGAGGACAACGCCACGCAGCAGCGCAGCCAGCACGTGATTGCGCTGCATTACGCCAACTCCAACGAGCTGGCGACCCATTTTACGCAGATTTTTCGGAACACGGCCACCCTGCGGCGCGGCGATCGCGGTCCGGCGTTCGTCAGCGAGGCCAATTCGAATTCGCTGATCGCCAGCGTCAACGAACGCGAGCTAGTAGAGGTACAACAGCTCGTTGACCAGCTCGACGTGGAACCGGCGCTCGACAATCTTCGCACCACCGAGGTCTATCCGCTCAAGTATGCGGATCCGGGGAGCCTCAACGGCGTCGTGCTGAACATGTTTCGGTGGGATCGGCGCGGAGCGGCCAGCCCGGCCGAGCAGGTGACCAGCGCGATCGACTGGGGCACACGCTCGCTTATCGTGACGGCTTCGAAAAAGAATCACGCCATCGTTGCCGCGATGATCGAAAAGGCCGACGTCGAATCCGCGGAGACCAAGCAGAATTTCGTGTACGAGCTGCAAAACGCCAGCGCCACCGACGTCGCCAACACGTTGCGGGAAGCGCTGCGTAGTCGAAGGCGGACGAACCGGGGCGAGGAGCCGGTCAGCGTCGTGGCGGACGCGGCCAGCGACAAGTTGGTGATCTCCGCCAGCAGCAAGGAATACGAGGAGCTCGTCAAGCTGATCGAGCAGTTGGATACGGAAGACGCCGTTTCGGGTGAGGTGCGTGTTGTGACGCTCAGCTACGGCGATGCGACCGAAATGCAACGAGCGTTGCAGGAAGCGCTACGCAAACAGGGCGGGCGAGGCCAGGAGCTTGCCGGTGGCGTGCGCATCAGCGCGCTGGCGCAGAGCAATTCGCTCGTGCTCAGCGGAAGCAAATCCAAGCTTGATGAACTCGAAGCGCGGATCAAAGAGATGGACGCGGCCGGCGCGGAAACCAGCCAGCCGAGGATGATCCAGCTTACGCACGCCAAGGTGGGCCGGGTTCTGCCGACGCTGCAGGAGATGTTCCAGGATCAGCGGCGCGGCGGCCGCGGGCGAAATCAGGTACAGACATCGATTACGGCCAACGAGCCGCTCAACGCGATTTTCGTCAAAGCCGGGCCGAAGGACATGGCCGCGATCGAATCCGTGATCGCCGATCTGGACAACGAACAACTCGCGAAGGAGACAAGCTTCCGGCTGGTCTCGGTGGCGGGCGGGTACAACTTGAATGATCTGGCGATCAAAATCGAGGACGCGGTCAATGCCGGGCAGCAATCCCAAGGTCGCGGTCGCAACAGCCGGCAAGCGCCGCGCGTGACCATCACGCCGGACACGCGTTCGAATCAGTTGATCGTCGCGGGTGATTCCGTGCTGTTCGACGAGGCAGAGCAACTCGCCCAGATGTTGGCCGAGGCGAAACCCGGAAGCGGTACGGGCGTTACAGTGATTCAACTGCAGAAGCGCAAAGTGGATGAGATTCAGCGGTTGATCGATCAGTTGACGCAGCAGGGCGCCGGGAGCGGTCGCAGCGGTCAACGTGGGCGGGCGACCAGCGGTCGGCGCTCGGGCGGCAACCGGGCTCGGAGCGGATCGTCGTCGAGGAGACCGTCGTCGAATCGCCGGCCGAGCCGCAACAGGCGATAGCGATGAGTGATGTCCGCCTCCAAGGCAACACCGCGACCGTGAGGGAGCGGCGTGCTGGACGGCGTACTGGTAGGGGCCGCTTCCTAATCGGCGCGGTTCGGATTTCTTAGGATGACGCGGGATGGCCATGATGAAGACCAAAACCGAATCGATAGATAGCAGGAAATGGGCGGCATGGGGCGTGGCGATGGCGCTAACAGCGGTTGCGCTGGGCCTGCCCGGCTCTGTAGCCACGTTGCGCGCTCAGCAGGATCCGGGCGGCGCACCGCCGCAGGCCGAGCCCGCTGATATGCTGGACAATGACGCGATCGCGGCGCTGTTGAGCCAGTTGCCGCCCGAGCAGCTCAATGGATTGATCGGCGCGGAGATTGCCGTGGAGGTCGTTGGGGATCAGATTTTCCTGACCGGTCCGCAGGATGCGGTCAAGACGTTGGAGCTGTTGATTCGGGCGTTGGACGCCACCGGCGAGGAGAAGGTGCTTGAGTTGGTGAAGGTCGAGAAGCGCGATGCCAACGAGATTGCGTCCACCATCGAGCCGGTGCTCCGGGAGCTGCTGACCCGTGCGAACCAAGATGAGAAAGACGAGGTTTCGGTGCAGGCGCTTTCGCCGCGGCTCTTGATTGTTTCGGCCCTTCCCGACGATCTTGATTTCGTTATTTCCATCATCGAACAGGTGGACGAAGAAGAGGACGGCATCGTCGATTTCGAGCAGTTGATCTTCCCCATCAAGTACCGCAAGGCCGCCGACGTGGCCACGGAGCTTGGCACGATTCTTCAGACCATCAACGCCAAGAGCGGCACCACCGACGAAATCCAGATCATCCCCAACAGCGCCAACAACTCGATCATGGTTATCGCGCCGGAAAAGGATCGCCCGCGCATTCAAAAGCTCATTGATGAACTGGACGTCGAGCCCGTCGAAGGATTCAGCGAACTGAAGCTCACTATTTTTCCGTTGCTGCATTCCAAAGCGAGCGAGTTGGCGGAGGTGGTGACGTCGTTGCTAGCGGCCAGCGAAACCAGCGCAGATGTGCAGGAGACGATTCTCCGCCTTCAAATCAGCAAAGCGCTTCCGAGCGGCGGCTATGAAGAGCTGCCGGAAATCGATCTGGCGAAGACGACCACGATCACGCCGGATGAGGGAACCAACAGCCTGATCGTGAAGGCGGCTCCGCAAAACCTCGCGCCGCTTCGCGCGTTGATCGAATTGCTCGACGGCGTGCCGTCGGCCAAGGATATGACCGTGCGGCTGTTTCCGCTTCGATTCGCGGATGCTGACTCGGTCAGTGGGACGTTGCAAGAGATGTTCGACAAGGGCAAAGATCTGTCACAGGATCCCGACGGCAGCGGTGAAGACGGGGTTCCCACCGATGAAATGGGCGCGGGGCTGGTTTACAACGTAGGGCTGTTCGCCGACGCCCGGACCAACACGTTGATTTTCGCCGGCCGCGCGGAACAACTGTCGGTGGTCCAAAAGGTGGTGGCCGAGCTGGATCGCCCGGCTGTGGCGATGAAGTTTCCGCTGACGCTCATCCGGCTGGACCATTCCGACGCCACGCGAGTCGGCCAGATCCTCGAGGAATTGCTTACTCAGCGGTTCGAGGCCTTGGAAGCCACGGATGCCGGAAGCGCGGCATTGGAACGAGAGCGCGTGTTTATGAGTGTGGATATTCGCAGCAACGCCCTGATCGTCTCAGCGTCTGAGGCCAATCTCGAGGAGGTCTTGGCGATCACTGCGCAATTGGATACGCAACCTGTACGGCTGTTTGATCAGATTCGCATCATTTCGCTCACGCGGCTATCCGCGGCCGACTTGAAGACCAAGATCGACGAGCTTTGGGAACGCAAGGGCACGCTTCGCGGGGCTGAAGAATTGTTGGAAGATTTGCCCGTCGTCGTGGCGGACGAGCGAAGCAACGCGTTGGTTGTGGCGTCGAGCGTCGAGGATTTCGAGGAGATCAAGGAATTGGTCGAGACGCTGGAGCGACAGCCGCTCATGGACGCCGTTCGATTGTTCAAGCTCAAGCTCGCGGATGCGACGGTGTTGGCGGCGATGCTCGATCAGGTGTTCGAGGGCATGGCCGGGCAGACGGATACCTTTTCCGCACCGACGATCATCCCAGACCCTCGTAGCAACGCCCTCGTCGTGGCGGCCACGCGCGATGCGATGGAGCGGGCCGAGGATCTGATTGCGAGGCTGGACGTCAAGGCCGGCCCCATGACGGCGGTGTTTGTGGTCTATGCACTCGAACATGGCGGCGCCACGAAATTGGCGCCGCGCATGCAGGAATTGTTCGATTCCCGCAGCGAAGATGAACAGCTATCGAGAACGCCCATCGTGATCATGGCCGATGAAACGTCCAACAGCATCATTTGCAGCGCATCTCGGGACGATCAGGAGGTCGTGGTTGATCTGCTGAAGCTCCTCGATCGACCCTCCAGCATTGCCAAGCAATTCCGCATTTTCTCACTGAAAATGGCCAGAGCCACGCAGGTGGCCGAGAAGCTCGATACGTTGTTTGCCTCTCAGCAAGATGGTTCCAGCGGGCGGGCGGACGCCTTGGCGGTCGAGGCCGACGAGCGGACCAATTCGATCATCGTCTGGGCGGCGCCATCGTCGATGGAGAACATCGCCCAGATGATCGCCGATCTGGACACGTCACAACCCGCCGTGGAAATGATGGTCCGCATCATCCAGCTCAAGCAGGCGCTCGCGGATGATTTTGCCACGTTGCTCACGGACGGCTTGCTGGGCGACAGCGCCGGCAGCGACGACGAGCGGGCCGTGATTCTTTCGTGGACCGAGACGCTCCCCGACGGGCGCCGTGCGGTGCGCAAGCTGCTGCGTCAGGATATTCAAGTACAGGCGGATCCGCGAACAAATTCGCTGATGGTGGTGGCGCCGACATCGAGCATGGCCATGCTCGAAGCGATGATTCGAGACTTCGACACCATCCGGCCCATTCAATCCGAGATTCGGTTGTTCCAGCTGATCAACGGGGATGCCGAGGCGATGGTTACTCAGATTACGGATATCTTTGAGGCGGATACGGGTGAGGGGGAGACCGTTCGCCAACTCAACTTCGGCGACACGCTCGCGTCCACGGAATTCGCGCGGGTCGGTCAGAATCTACGTTTGACGGCGGACACGCGGACCAACACGATCATCGCCGCCGGGGCGGAAGTCGATCTGCAAATGGTCGAGGATCTCATTCGCTATCTGGACGCCCAGGAAGCGGAGGATCGCGTCGTAGAGGTGGTTCCCGCCAAGTTCCGCGATGCACAGGACATCGCCAGCGCCGTTCAGGGCTTTATCACTCAGGAGCAGGACGCCACGGGGCTCGCCGATGACGAAGAATCCGCGCAGCGGCGTATGGATCAGCAGGTATCGATCGAAGCCGTGGGGGATCCGGAGGCGGGCAGCAGCAGCCTGATCATCGGCACGAGCCGGCGCAAGTACAACGAGACGATGCAGATGATCAATGAGCTCGATCGACCCGAGCCGCAGGTCATGATTTCCGTGCTCATCGCGGAGGTGGCGCTGCGTGACGACGTTGAGTTGGGGGTCGAGGTGGCCGGTCAGGAATTGAACTTCTCGGAAACCGCGGTGGTCGGCCCCAACGGCCTCATCACGGGCGATCAGTTCGACTATGTCCTCGGCACGTCACTGGGCGCGGCGCCGACGGGGTTGGGCGGCATCAACTTCACCGTTAGCGGCCAGGACTTCAGCTTTCTGCTCCACGCGTTGCAACAGAATTCGCGACTCGAAACTCTGTCGCGGCCGATCTTGATGGTGCGCAATGGAGAAGAAGGCAACATCACAATCGCCGATCAGATTCCCTTTGTGGAGAGCTCGCGGCTCAATGATACGGGTCAGACCCAATCCACCATCGGCAGCGAAGACGTCGGTATCGTGATGACCGCCACGCCGAACATCAGCCCGGACGGCTACGTTACGATTGCCCTGCGGCAGGAGCTATCAAATTTTTCGGGCCAAAACCTACAGCTGACCGAGGGCGTTTCCTCGCCGGTATTTTCCACGCGAGAGGTCGAGACCAACATCACCGTCCGAGACGGCGAAACCGTCATCATCGGCGGGCTGATTACGTCCACGGATGACGAATCGGAAAACAAGGTTCCGATTCTCGGTGATCTTCCCTACGTCGGATTTCTGTTCCGGACGACGGCCGTGACACACACGAAAACAGAATTGATTGTCGTATTGACCGTGGACATTTTGCGAACCGATGAGGATGTGCACGATATGTCGATCGAGCAGCGGGACAAGTTCATCATGTCCGACAGCATCCGGGAGAGCCCGCTGATGGAGGGGCTGCGCATCACGCCGGACGAGACGTTGATGGGTGGTCGGGAAGCCGCAGACGACCTTGGTGATCCCGCCGCATCGCCGGGCCGATCCAAGATTACTCCCCCGTTAGAAAGGCGATTCGGCCCCAAGCCAAAGACGTACGGTCCGGTGATTCCTCGGAGGCCCGCCACGAGCGCGTCGGCCGGTCCGGTGTTCGGCCCGCGCCTAGCGAAGAGCGGGCCTTCCGCGAGCGAATAGCGAGCGCTAAGTGTAGTTCAGCCGCCCCCGGCCGATCCGCTGCCCCCGGCCGATCCGCCGCCCGGACACAGCGGAGGGCCGCTGTGCTACACGGGATGTCCATCGAATCGGCATTCGCGCGACACTGGCGTCATTGACGCTGTTCGCCTTGAGACCAATGTGACGCCTGGCTCGGGTGTAGGAGTTCTTACCATGATTGCTGCCAACCGACGAAATCCATGCCGAATCGGGCAAGCACAAGTCCTGCTATTTTGCGGTTGTTTGCTGGTCGGTCTTAGCGGGTGTCGGGCGCCCGGATCGACTCATGACGGATACTCGGCGCGCAAGTCGGGCGCCAAGAGGCCTCGCCCCGTCGTGGCCGTGCATTGCCTCTACGATGCCAAGCCGTGGCTCAATCTCGATCGGGCAGGCGATCGCGATCCTGAGGGCATTCGCTTTCGTGTGTTTCTGGATCTTGGTACGAACGAGACCGTGCTCCGAGACGGCATGTTTCATATTGAAATGTATCGGATCGACCGCACGGCCGCGAATCAGCTCGAGCGTACGCTCGTGAGCGATTGGCACTACCCGACCAATCAGATGCCGCGAATCGCCAAACCGGGCATGTTGGGTCCGGGATACTTCTTTCACTTGCGCTGGGCGAGCAAGGACATTGCCGGACAGGAAATCGAGTTAAGCACCCGCTTCGAAGACGAATTCGGCCGGAGTGCCCGTTCGGAAACGAAGCGATTTCGGGTTCCTAAGTATCCGGTATAGGGGATGCGGTTGTGGCGACGGCCCCAGGCATCTTGCCCAGAAGTAGTCGTTTGGGTTGGGGTGAATCCTCCCTGTTCGATTTCCGGGTTTTGTTCGGCCTGGGGGTCTGCCTTCTTGTCGCAGGCTGCGATCGGCAGGGGCGCAATCCCGAATCCAAGATGCCCGCGGTGATCGGTGAGGCTTCGCCTCATCACGACGTCGAATCCCCTATGGAGCTGGTGCGCCGGGCGCGCGTCCTGCGTCTGGCCGGTCGCCTTGATGATCTCGGCGCCGTTGTGGATCCCAGGCAATCACGGCACGTTGTGTCGCTCCTCTATGCTTTGGATCGGCTGGAGCTGGCAAATCGATCGCTTGCCCTTGCCGTCAAGAAGCAATTCGGCACCGCGGTTGCCAGGGAATTCGACCATCGGGCGCTGGTGAACGCCGCCGGTGTGTTTTCGCGAGACGTCGAGCTTATCAGCCAGCGCATCGACGGCGATCGCGCCACGGTGACGTTTCAGATTGCCAAACGCGTGCCGCTCGAAGAGGTAAGGCTGGTCAGGCTAGATGGCGACTGGAGGATTCGCACGGATGATCCGATTCCCGAAGCGACGCGGGAGATCGGTCGGTTGGCCGAAGGGCTCACGGCCGTGGCGCGCCTTGTCGGGCGGGGCAATATGACGGTGGCCAAGTTACGATCGGAGCTTCATTGGCGCGAGGCGCCGATAGGCCGACGACTCGCCGAGCTAGCCCAAAACGGACCATGACGGGTTCGGCGGGCATCCTGAATCAGAGCACCTGGCGCAAGCCGGGTAGCATGCTGCCGAGGAAGGTTCCCGCGGTCGCCGCAGGTCCGCAGGCTTGCGCCAGCGGCTCTGATTCGGCCAATCCATTCCGCGACCCTTTATGCTTCAGCTTGCGCTGTTGCCCCACCTTTGAAGAATGTCTGCTGGATGAACAGAGCCAGGGAGGCGATCACGCCTACGATCAGCAGTCCAGCGCTGGGGACGGCCAGCCATTCCAGCGATGCCTTGGCCTCGCCGGCGCCGCCCATGCTTGCGGTCCGGACGGCCGCGAGTAGCCAATACACAGAATAGCCCAGCGACCCCGCGCCCAGCGCAGCTGAAACCAGGCTGCGCGCCAAACGACTGGGCCGACCACAAAGCCCCAGCATGACGCACAGGGCCAAGGCCGTCGCCCCAATGGCTCCGCCGTGCATGTGGGACCGCTTCAAGTAGCTCCACGCCTTTTTGGTGGCCTTCCTGCGCTGGGATACATCGCCGTCGTATACCGAAGCATCAGCCGATATGGCCGCCCTCTTCAGGTAGTCCTTGGCTTC
>CAZYXP010000165.1:7215-8760 GCA_964651325.1 uncultured Phycisphaeraceae bacterium | reverse complement strand
GATGATCTCTGACCGGCCCTAAAGGACCGGCCTAGTAGCCCGCTTCGCGGGAACGCCCCGTAAACGGGGCACGGGCGATCCTTGGACACCGCCAAGACTGTCATGCACCCTTGCCGGGCTGGCAGTCTGCCTTAGAAACGGATTGGGGCGACGATACCGCGACCGGTGCATTGGGGATTGTGACGCACTTCCCGGCGGCTTTGGTGATGGCTGGCAGTCTCGCGGTGACTCGGTATAATGCTGGGGCGTGCCTTCGCATGCACTGCCGCCGGCCTAGACGAAGAGGCGACCCTCGGCCGGGCCAAACGGAGGTACGAGTCGTGTTCGAACCTGGTGTTCCTTAGTGATTCATGAAAGGGTAAGGGTAGGCCAATATGTCAAGACTCAAATATACATGCGTGTCGATCGGTGTGATCGGCCTGCTCTCCGTAGTTTCGGCGACAGCGGCTCCTCCGTCCGGCTCAGACATCAAGAATGCGGACGCGGGTGTGGCTGCAACCGTTAGCGGCACGGTGATCTCGCTGCTGGAGGTGGACGCGCTGGCGTTGAAATCAAACATGAAGTTGGCGCAGTCGCTCTACTCAGCGCGGCGCCGCGTGCTGGATCAGATGATCCTGGAAAAGGCGCTGGCTTCCGATGCGGCCGCCCAAGGTAAGACGGTACAACAGGTGATCGGCGAACGGATCGCAGAACTCACTTTGCCCGTCACGCAGGACGAGATCAAAGCGTTCTACGATGCCAACAAGGCCCGTATGCGGGGTAAAACGCTGGAGCAGTCAGCCGCGAGCATCCGCGGGCGGCTGAGCACGCAGCGTAGAAACGCCGCTCAAAAGAATCTCCTGAAACAGCTCAAGCAGAAGACGCCGATTCACATCGCACTAAGCCCGCCTCGCGTCGATATTGCTACCAAGGCCGACGATCCGATCAAGGGTCTCGCCGAAGCCAAGGTGACCATCTACGAGTTTTCCGACTTTCAATGACCGTATTGCTCAAGGGTCGGTCCGACCCTAGCGAAGATTCAGAGCACCTACGGCGACCGCGTCAAGATAATTTTCCGCGACTATCCGCTTCCGATGCACAATCGAGCCTTGCCCGCTGCGGAGGCCGCGCAGTGCGCCAACGAACAAGAGCGTTTCTGGGACTATCACGACAAACTCTTTACGAATCAGCGAAAGCTTACGGACGACGATCTGAAGCAATACGCGACCGACCTGGGACTGGATATGGATGCCTTCTCCAGTTGCCTGTCGTCCGGCAAATACCGCGCCGCGATCCAGCGTGAGGCGTCTGACGCAAAGAAGTTCGGCGTAACGGGTACGCCGGCGTTTTTCATCAACGGGCGATTCCTGTCGGGCGCGCAGCCGTTCGACGCGTTCAAGAAGATCATCGACGAGGAGCTTTAGCCTGATCGCGACCGATCGGATCATCGCCGGGCCAGCAGGAACGCGACCAGCGCGGCCCGTTCCTCGTCCCACAGCTCGAAGTTCTTCATCGCGGTGCCCGGGATTACCGCCTCCGGCGCTTGAAGAAACGCGTCCAGGTAAT
>CAZYXP010000165.1:0-7115 GCA_964651325.1 uncultured Phycisphaeraceae bacterium | reverse complement strand
CCACCGAGACCTAATCGAGCGATGTCGAGCCGGTGAGCGAGTCGCACAGCGTCAGTTGTTCGAGCAGACCTCGGATCGCATTTATCGTCTGCTTCTTCGCATGACCGGCAACCCGGATGATGCCTCGGACTTGACACAAGAAACCTACGTGAAAGGGTTTCAACGGCTGGACCAGTTCGATGGCCGATCCGCCGTCGCATCTTGGCTCTACCGAATCGCCATCAACGAAGCGCTCCAATTCCGCCGGCGCCAAAATGTCGGGACGGCGAAGCTGCGCGCGCTGGCACCGAACCGACCGACCGAGGCCCATCGGCCCACGACCGATCTACGCCTCGATCTGGGGCACGCTCTGGCAGAGCTCCCGCCGGATGACCAGGCCGTGCTCCTGCTGCGGTATCAAGAGGAACTCGATTATCGGAGTATTTCGGAGGTCTTACAGTGCGCCGAGGGGACGGTCGCATCCCGCCTTAATCGTGCCAGAGATCGGTTGCGGGAAATCTTACGAAAAAGTTACGGTTAGGCGGAAGGTTGAAAGTCGTTCAGGCATCCAATCTAATGGCTCAGGATCTCGATCGATGTGTCTGCCCGACGCATACCGCCGTGATCCGGCGGTGAGAGGCAAACCAGAATGTGCTGCGAACAGATCGAACGACAACTAGGACGCTACGTTGACGAGGAACTGTCGGCCGCGGAACGGAGCCAAGTCGAGGCCCACCTTGACTTCTGTTCAAGCTGTCGGACTGAGTTACAGGAATTGCGCGAACTCGTGGGCCAAATAGCGAGACCGATGTCCGTAAGCGTGCCGGATTCACTCTGGGGGCGCATCGAGCGGAGACTTGATCCCTCGCCATTGGCTGGCTTGCAACCCAGGCCGATGCGTCGTTGGCGGCTGCTTCGTGCTCGCTGGGCGATTGCCGCGGGCGTCTTGCTTGCCGTGGGGCTGGGCCTGTTCGGTTTGTCCTCGCTTGAATCGACCGCTCACGCATCAACCGTCGATTTCGGCATGCTCCTCGACGCGTTGCCGTTGGATGCCAAGAAGGCGTTCCGGAAATTCCTGGTCCGCTACGATGCGAAACCGACGACGCCCGCAGCGGCCAGACGGATCGCTTCCGGTCTGAATTTTGACACCCCAGCGATCTTACCGGGTGGCTTCCGATTGCAGTCCGTCCATGAGCTCCGGATCGGCGGTTCCACGGGCATCGCCGTCGCCTATGATCGCGACGGAGAATTCCTTGCGGCCGTGTTCCATCCACCCATGAAGCACGAGAAGTTCGGATCGCACGAGAACAACCCGTGCGTGATCGGCAAACAATGCGGGCACAAGGTGCAGGTCGGCGAATGGAAACTGGTACATCTGACGGATCCGACGACGTGCCATTGCCTGTTGAGCCGGCTCGATGAGCAAAGCGAGATGCCGGCCGTCATGAAGGCCATTGCGCCCCAAGAACTGAGTACGGCCGGAAACCACGGGGATGCGCATCCGTAAGACCTCGTACGATCCGTTACACCTTCTGCAAGCTCACCGAATGGACTGGCGAGGGAGTCTTGCGGAAGGAGTCTACCGATGGCCCCGTGAGCACCCCCTATTTCGCTCAACATGCTTATTTTTCATATCTTGGCGTTGGTGAGCACCGGCTGCCCTGACGTGAACCTACGCAAGAGTTTGCGACTCACTCGGGATGGCTCTGCCATCTACCGTGGGCATGACGGGTTTTTGCTTGGCGAACCGCGCGGCGGCCGTGCCGGTTCCGTTGGAATCAAAGCTAAGCACGTCCATCGGGCAGACGGTGATGCAGATACCGCAGTGGATGCACGCGGAGTTCTTGTTGGAGAATTCCTGCTGGTTTTTCGCAAACCCCATCACGTCGATCCCGACCTGGCAATACCGCGAGCAATCGCCACAGGTGATGCACTTCTCATTGCTGACAATCCGCAGCCGACCGAACCATTTGCTCCAGAGCTGCATCCACTTGGCCAATGGGCACCAATATCGACACCACACCTTGCCGCCGGCAATCGGATAGAGTGTCACCGGAATGACCGCCGCAAGCCAGAAATCGGCCACCCAGCCGTAGCTTTTTAGCACAGACGCCGCAAAGCCGTCGGGGCGAAAGGCATCCCCGCCCGCGTACAGGCCGAACCCCACCCGGGCCAGCACGAAGATGGCCGCGCCGAACGCCCAAACCATCACGGCCGCGCTCATCCATTCCCAGCGCCGGCTGAGCTTGCCTTTCGGGGCGAGATGTCGCCAACGATCGCCCAGCGTCTCCGCAAGTCCTCCGCAACCGCAGAACCACGTGCAATAGCGCTTGCCGTGAAACACCGCGAAAATCGGAATGACGACGAACGTCGAGAGCAAACCGTAGACAAGATAGAACAGGCCAACGTCGTAGAAGAACATCGAGAAGTAGAGCGGGAACGCCAGCTCCATGCCGAACGCATGCCAGTAGTTGCCCGATCGCCCCAGCCACATGTTGTCGCCCACTTTGAAGTGGACCCAGTACATGACAATCGCCGGGATGATGAACCCGAGCGTCCATTGTACGACGATCAATGAGAGATAGCGTTTCTTTTGATACGAGTCGTTGTACGCCACACCCCAGCGGCGATAGGCCTTGAGCCCAAAGATGGTCATCACGAGCGAATAGCCCGCGGCGTAGTAAAACACCGGATCGACGCGAACCGCTTGGCCGAGAAACGCCGGCGTCATCCACGTAATCGCGTTGGGGATGGATTCCAACAGGGATCCCGGCATGAAAGGCCACGCGGGTTTCTTGACGGCATAAATAGTAAAGCAAACCGCAAACGCAACGGCCAAGGTCATCCAGCGGGCCGCGTCCCAGGTGCCCTCCAGCTTGATGCCCACGCGATCGAAAAACTTGAGCGGCAGGTCCGCGCCGATGCAGCGGAAAAGATGGTCGTACTCGAGGCTGCTCGCCGCGCCGGTTTCCGTGTGGGCGATTTCGATTTGCGTTTGCGTGACGGCGACGGCCTTGTGGGAAAGATAGAGCTTGATCTTGCCTGATTCCACCCGTTCATGCACGGCGTCGATGTTGCGCTTCTTGGGAAAGGTGAACTCCTTGTCGGGGGCCACGAGCGATACCCGATTACCGCGATCCGCCAGCACAATCGCGGCCTCACAGGCCACGTCCCCGGCTCCGAACACCACGAGATCCCGATCGTTCCACTCATCGGGGTCGGCCACGTTTTGGCTGATTCTGGCCGCGTTGTCCCTCTCGCCATCCACGCGCAGCTTGCGCGGATTGCCGGCCCGCCCGATCGCCAGCACCACGCGGCGGGCGCGGTAAGCCGATTTATCGGTCGTTACGGTGAAGCCGTCGCTGCCCGCTTCGCGCCGGATGTCGGCCACCTGCTCGTATTCGTTGATGGCAAGCCCGAGTTCGGGAATCTGCTGATCCCATTTGGCAAGCAGTTCTTCCTTGTTGCATTCCTCGAACCAGAGTCGCGATTTGAGCGGAACGCCTTCGGGCTCAGCGAAAAGCGGCTTGGCCTTGGTGAAATTGCGGATGAGCTGCCCGGCTCGCTGTTGTTCGATCACGATGTATCGAAGACCAAGCTGCTGGCACCGATCGGCCGCGCCGAGCCCGCTGCTGCCGGCTCCGACGATGAGCACATCGTACATCCGGCCATCGCCATCGCCCGTAGCCTCGCCTGAGGCTCCGTTCGGGATCGTGGCCTCGATGGATTCTCGATTGGATCCGAGCGATTCAGCCAATCGATCGATCAGATCGACCCCGGCGTTGAGGCCTAGCTTGATCAACGGTGTGCCGGCGATTTCGCCGACCATGTACAAGCCAGGAATATTGCTCTGTCCGGCGGCGCTCACGCGCGGAAGTTTCCGGGCGGTTTCCGGATCAAACGAGCGATCAAACAACCCCTTGGCCTTGGCCACCAACGTCTCAGCGATTCCCATCGTAGTATTCTTATCCTTGTGGACCGTGCAGAAAGTCCCTTGCTTCACGGCAGCGTGGCCGCCCACAGCGCGACGGTGACGCCGCAACCGCCACGTCCTGATTCAACACCTCGTTGTCCATATACACGCTATATCGGACGACGACCCCCGCTCATTCCACGAGAGGCTCGACAACCTCTGCTTGCCCTACCTCGGCGGCGACCACACAAACACGCTTCGCGGCCCGGATATTCCCGCCTCGCGTGGATTCTGGTCCAAGCGTGGAAGTATTGCCTATAATCCCGCGGGTCATGCAATCGGAACGGATCTCATTGCGCTGCCCTACGATTGGAGTCGCCATGAATCGTACGACCGCCTCACGGCTGGCCGCCGCGCTTGCCATTGGAGCGACGGTGTCTTGGGCCTCTGGCTATGGGCGAACCGCGTACGCGAGCTTTCCAATCGTCTGGCCTGCCAGGCCAACATGAAGGCCATCGTTGAGGCGATGAAGATTGCCATCAACACCGCATCGGTGCCCGTGGTGCCGAGCATCGATCAACTTGTCCAGCTTGGTCACATCAAGAGAAAGCAGACCCTCTGCCCATCTTCGCGAGCGGATCAATGCACCTACCGATGGGTCGCCAACGCCGCGCGCTCCGCCTCCTCACGGCCCGGCGCGGTCGTCATGTCTGAGCCCAAATCCAATCACGGTGGCTTGGGCGGAAACTTGCTGTATGCCGACGGACACGCGGCGTTCCACATCGGAGAACAATATGACGCCATCGTCGCCAAAGCCGGCGACCGTGGGGATTGGTTATTCTTGCGGCGAGGCGTAGATCATTGAACCGAGCCCGAAAACATGAATGGCGCAAACAGTAGCTCCGCTACGTTGGAGCGGATGGCTACTTTCTTGACGATCATGATGTGGCATGGATGCGCCCGACAGGATTCGAACCTGTGACCCCCGGTTTAGGAAACCGATGCTCTATCCGACTGAGCTACGAGCGCCAAACATTCATGGCTCCGCTTAGCGTAACGAGTTACCTCGTTTTCCGCGAGTCACTGAACCGGGCGGCGTCTTGTAACATCTCCCTGGAACGATGGGCATGGGCCTTCCTACGTGCACCAAGCCTCGCCATGCTAACGGGATGGGAGGAGCGGACCGCCGAGGTTAGCCGTGCGGGGTTAGCCGTGCGGAAAATAGTCACGTCGTCGGTCACGGGTCCAAGAGAGAATATGCGCTTGGCGACATCGACCCGGAAAGTGTTGAAAGGATGGGCGGGCACCGCGCGGGATGTAGCCTGGCCGCCCTCGGCCGGGTGCCGCGTTAGGCCGGGTGGTGGCCTGGATACAGCGGAGGGCCGCTGTGCTACACGTGCTATCCCACAAAATCCGCGTGGCCGTGAGTCCCTGGGCGGCGGCCCGATCGCCGCGCTACAGCAGCGTGAAATAGGTCTCGCAGGCAAAGTCGAACGTCTCCGCCGACATGATGCACGGGCTGCCCAGGTACGTCGCCCGGTTCTTGATCTGCAGCAGCAAATCCCGCGGATGGCAACATCGAAACGGTCGATTCGTCCCTACGTAGTGCTTCTCGATCAAATGGTCTACCGCATCCCCATCAAAAGCGACGCCGAGCCGCTTGGCCATGATCGTCATTAACTCGCGGAACTCGCCGTCGGACGGATCGACCACGTTGATCTTGTAGGGAATCCGACGGAGAAACGCATCATCCACTAGATCTTTGGGCTCGAGGTTTGTGCTGAACACGATGAGCTGATCGAAGGGGACTTCGATCTTCTTGCCATTGTGGAGCGTCAGATAGTCGAACCGCTTCTCCAACGGAACGATCCACCGGTTGAGCAATTCGTCCGGGTTCATCCGCTGGCGGCCGAAGTCGTCAATCACCAGCGTGCCGCAGTTGCTCTTGAGCTGAAGCGGCGCGGCCGTGATCTTCGTGTTCACGTCGAAGCGCAGCTCCAGCGCATCCATGTGCAATTCGCCACCGACCACAATCGTCGGACGCTTGATCTTGATCCAACGCCGATCGTGGCCTTCCCCTTGCACGATCGAGGGCCGATCCGAAGAGACGGCGTGATGACATTGAGGATCATAGAGCAGAATCGTCTCACCATCGACGACAATCGCTTTGGGAATCCACACATCCGAGCCAAACGCACCGGTGATTCGCTCCGCGATGCTCGTCTTACCATTGCCAGGAAAACCAAAGAGAAAAAGGCCACGGGCAGAGTTGATGGCCGGCCCGAGCCGCTCCAACATCGAGTCGCTGATGAGCAATTCCTTAAACGCGTCGCGCAACTGCTGGGGGCCGGGTCGCTCATTCTCGATCGACTGCGCGGCCACCGACTCGACGTATCGATCAAACGGCACGGGCGCCGCACCACAGTAGCTACACTCAGAAAAGTATCGCCGCGCCAGCGTGCAGCCCGCCTCCGTGAGCACATACTGGAAATCGCTCATCGACGTTTGGCCTTTGTAAACGACCAACTGGCGGTTCTTGAAGTCCGTGAGCATCTCCACGATCGGTTTTCCCGGCAGGCATAACTCCGTCGCAACCCCTCTACCGGTGTTCGAACCGGCCGCCAGCAGGTGCTTCAAGATCAGCGCTTCGACGTAGGTGTCATCGAGCCCAGCCTCCGCCAGCGTTTCAATTTCTACGGGAAAGAATGCGTCCGAGCCGTCGTTCTCCGGCAAGGTTGCTGGCGACTCCGGCGTCGCGGCTTCGAGCGTACCGGTTGCGCCGTCACCCGCTGAACCAACTTGAAACATGGCCATAGTTGTACCTCTGAGTCGTTACCCGTTCGCGCCCACGTTCAATCTGGCAAACCCCGGACCGCGCTCCCGGCGTGCGTTCGTCCACGACCCAACTATCCAATACGAGCGATGGCCACGCAATATCCGGCAAACGCCCGATAAGAACGCCCCCGAACCCAGCCTGGGCTGTGGATGCTCATGGTGTGGTGTCCGGCATGGGTGCGCGGGGTGTTTACCACCAAGGCGAGAAGACACGAAGAAGAGAAGATGTGGAGGATGGAGGGGTGGCCCATACCTCGTTTGGAGGGGGGGGGCGTGAACACAGGTCCGTAACAAAATCGGCGGCTGTAGTTTCAGGCTGAAGGCCTGCTCTAACGTAGCCGGGGGCAAGCGCAGCGCCGCCCCCGGATCGCGGCGTCACTCAACCGAT
>CAZYXP010000164.1:0-8878 GCA_964651325.1 uncultured Phycisphaeraceae bacterium | reverse complement strand
TGAGCTCGATGAAATCGCGATCACAGATGCGAAGCAGCCCGACGCCGGCGCGCACCAGCGTATCGGCGAGCACCGTGCCCAGCGCCCCGCACCCCACAAGCAGCACACGACTCGCCAGGAGCTTCTGCTGCCCCTCACGGCCCACGCCAGCAACAAGCATCTGCCGGGCATACCGAGCGAACGCGTCGCCCTGCTGGGAGTCGCTAGCGCCCATAGCGTAACTCCGAATCGAACGCGCGCGACCAACCAAGGCCGCGGGGCGGGCCACCCGCGGCCGCCCACGCGATTCCGACGCGCGTCGCGTCCGCTGTAGGCTCTTGGCTATTCATTGCCATGGTGATGGAAAAACCGCTCATGCGTGCGGGAGTAACGGGGCAATGGGGCGGCGTCAAGGCTTCTCTTGGGAGTCGTTGTCGGCGAAGTCTGCGAGCGTGCCGCGCCCCGGAGGCATTGCATTATCGCATTGGTCGTGCCGCGGCTCGATTTGCGGCGTCGATAACGTGGGCGGCGCGACAGCAGGGCCGTCGCCGGACCCGGCACCACCGAGATCTGCGAGGCTGATGGTCTCGTTTTGGGCCGCGAACCGGCCGCCTATCTCTTGCACGTGGCTTTTGGGCTTCTTGTCCGGCATTTCCACAAGATCCGTCTGGATGCTCGCCGCATCGCTAGACTGACCGACGCCGAACACAGATGAATCCTCACCGAATCCCTTGCCAAACACCTCGCCGAGCGAGTCTAGCTGATCCACCTGGGCGTTGCTACGGCACAGTCGCGCGGCCTCGCGAAAGGCCTGGCCGTTGCGGATGCCCGCCGTCGTGAAAAAGATGCCGCAGATGACGATGATGAGGTTTTGCAGGGCGCCGCCGCCGTCGATGACCATCACGATGCCCGTCACGACGAACACCGCTCCGACGGCAACGGAGGTAATCGCGTCAGCCAGTAGGGCGAATCCATGCCCGATCGACGACCAGATCGCGACGACGACCATGCAAATGCCGCCGAGGCGCAGGGCAAGGATCAGCCACAGGTTCGCCTTGGCGAAAAGGCTGTCGCCGTCCGGTACGGCGAACGCGAAAAAACCAAATAGAATGAGCAGCCCGGCCGAGATGGCCGCGGGCTGCATGTTGCTGCGAACGCGTTCTTCCAAGTCGGTTATTGAGCGGAATTGATCCATGACGCTACATCCTTACCCTGTCGGCTCACCTTGAGAACCGGTCCCCAGAGAGCACTCTACTTCTCAATCGCGGCGGTGCAAGCGTCCCACGGCCTCACTTCGGCCCTTGGCCTGCCTATCTGTCGCATCCGGCACTAGGGCATCTCGAACGCGTGATCTCTCCAGCGAATGGTCAATACCGCGCACGGCGCTTTTCGGATCACCCGTTCGGTGGTACTTCCTAGTAGCATGTGCGCTACGGCGCCGCGGCCGTGGGTGGCCATGACGATCAAGTCGATTTCATGCTCCCGCGCGTAGACGATGATTTCCTTCAACGGACTCCCCGGGATAACCTCGGTCACGACGGATTGCGTGCAACCTCCCAAATGCTCATGGCGGAGCCGCTCGATCCGCTTCGTGGCCAGCTCGTGCATTTCCTCCGGCGGTGGGCCTGCCGGGATGCTCTCGGGGCCCAGGGCGCTCCAATACTGGAATCCGTCATCGAGAACATGGACGCAATGCAATTCGGCATCGAACGACTCGGCATGGTTGATCGCGTAGGGCAATGCAGCCAGGGAGACTTCCGAGAAGTCCGTCGGAAACAGAATTTTTCGAAACGCGATCGACATGACGTAGGCCTCGCGACTTCGCACCGCGTACTGCTTACCTACCCATTTTCCACACGTTAAGTGTACCGCGCAATGGGTGCCCCGTCAAGGTTTGAGACCTGTTCGACTACGATAAAACGTGTACAATCTGTGCGGTGGAGGGTGTTCTTGGGCGATTCGAAAAGGGTAGGCGAATAGGGATATGGGTATGGAGTTAACAGTCTTGCCGGGCGAGGGAACGCGCCCGAAGCGCCGCCTTCCCCCATGGTTGCGCCGTCCGATGCCATCGGGGGAATTCTCACAAACCAAGCGTGTCGTGGCCCAGAGCGGCGTCGCAACGGTCTGTCAGGAGGCGCGGTGCCCCAATCTGTCGGAATGTTGGTCGCGGCGCCATGCGACGTTTATGGTGTTGGGCGATCGATGCACGCGGCGATGCCACTTCTGCGCGGTCGAAACGGCCAAGCCCGATCCGGTGTCACCGGACGAACCTGCACGACTGGCCGAAGCGGTCGCCGAGCTGAATCTCAGGCATGTGGTGGTGACGGCGGTAGCGCGGGATGATCTACGCGACGAAGGGTCGGGCCATTTCGCTCAATGCGTTCAAGACATCAACGCGCGATGCCCCGAAACGACCGTCGAGGTGCTCCCGGCGGATTTCCACGGACGCCGAGCTTGCATCGCGACGCTCGTAGACGCCGGCCCTCACTTGTACAACCACAACCTCGAAACCGTCGACCGCCTGACGCATGAGGTTCGCCCGGCCGGGCGGTATCGCCGTTCGCTCGGAGTGCTCAAGACCGTCAAAGAGCTTGATTCGAAGATGATCACCAAGTCGGGGCTCATGGCGGGATTGGGCGAGACGACCGAAGAGCTCAAGCAAGCCTTCGTGGATTTGCGTTCGGTCGGCTGCGATGTGCTGACCGTGGGGCAATACCTGCAGCCGACGCTCGAACATCATTTCCCGGTGAAGAAGTTCTATCACCCCGATGAGTTTCAAGAGCTTGGCGACTATGCGCGCGAGCTGGGGTTTTTGAGTGTGGCCGCAGGGCCGTTTGTGCGGTCCAGCTACAACGCCGACGAAGTGTTCGACGAAAGCCGGCGCCGGCTGGGAAGGCTTGAATCCCCGTGATGGTCGATCCGGTCAACCGTGTCCAAGAGGGTGCCGCGGATCAGCGTGTTGTGGACTGGGCCACGGGCAAATTCATCGTGTTTGACGGCCTCGACGGCTGCGGAAAATCGACGCAGGCCGCGCGGTTCGCCGAGTCGCTGACTCGCGCGGGCCTTGACGTGGTTACCTGCCGTGACCCGGGCGGAACGGAGATCGGGAATCGGATTCGCTCGGTTCTCTTGGATTACGATCTCTCGGCCATGGACGTCACGTGCGAGGCGCTGTTGTTTATGGCGTCGCGGGCGCAATTGCTGGCCGAGGTGATTGGCCCGGCCGTGGCCGCGGGGAAGACGGTCGTCTGCGATCGGTTTGTGACGTCAACGTGCGCTTATCAAGGGGCGGCCGGGTTTGATCCCGCTCGCGTGATTGAGTTGGCTAAGTTTGTCGTAGGTGATCGCTGGCCGGATTTGACGGTGTTGCTCGATGTAGCTGTGGAAGAGGGCTTCGAGCGGATTGGCCGAAAGCCACATCATGCGGGCAAGCGTCGCGCGAAATCGGGGGGGCAATCGGGCGGCGGCATGTTGTTCGCTGACGCGGCCCCCGACGCCATGGAAGCGCGATCCACGGATTTTCACCGGCGAGTGCGCGACTTTTTCCTGGGCGTAGGGGAGTACTATCCACGCCCTGTTTTGAAGGTGGATGGCCGCGGCGACGTGGCGACCGTGCAAGGAAGCGTGATGGAGTCGATCGCCGATGCTGTGTGACACGGTCAAACATCAGGATAGCGCCCAAGGGCAACTCGAGCACGCGCTGGCGCAATCCCGCGTGCCCCACGCGTACCTTTTTCACGGTCCCGATGGGGTTGGCAAGGAGACTTTGGCGATGGCGTTTGCGGCGGCTCTGTTGGAGCATGACGGCCGCGGCGAGATTGCGTCGCATGCGGACGTCCACCTGATCTACCGCGAGCTGATTCGTTACCATGCCAAGCCGGAACTTCGCAAGCAAACCGCGCGTGAACTCAGCGTCCACGTGGTCCGGCAATTCATCGTGGAGCCGGCGGAACTGACATCCATGCAAGGCAAGGGCAAGGTGTTCCTCGTCCGCGAGGCGCATCTGATGAATGTGCAAGCTCAAAACGCTTTGCTCAAGACTTTGGAGGAGCCGCCGGACAAGACGTTTTTCGTGTTGCTGGTCAGCCGGTTGGACCGATTGCTTGCGACCACGCGCTCGCGATGCCAAGTGGTCTCCTTTGATTCGCTTCCGACGGATTTCGTCCGGGCGAAGCTGGCCGAACTCCGCCCCAAGCTGGGTGAGGAGGAAGTCGCATGGTGCGCCATGTCGGCCGACGGGCGCATTGGTGTGGCTGTGCGGTATGCCGATGACGAGTTTTTTGCCCCGGCCATGCATGCGGTCGAGGCCATCGTGGGCCTTCAACGCATGGCGTCGGGGGCGGTGGCCAAGCAGTGGATGGAAGGGGCGAAGGCCGTCGGCTCAAAATTCAAAGCGCGCGACAAGGAAATCACGGAGACCGAGGCGCTGCGGCGCGGTCTCAAAGAGATGTTTCACTGGGCCGCGGATTGGTACGCGGATTGGCTTCGCAGCCTCGATACGAACCTGGCGCTTGTCTATTCAAGGTTTGAGGACAGGACGCGGGCCTTAGCAGAATCGGTCGGCGTCAAACCGTGCGCCTCGGCCATCGCCCGGCTCGCGCGAGCCGAGCTTCATCTCGATAGCAACGCCAATCCTCAGTTGGCGGTCGAGGATTTGATCAACGACCTGGCACGCGTGGCGGCAGGGAAATCCGTAGCGATGGTCTAATTGCCGATCATGGTTCCGGCAGGACAGCCGTCAGCTATCAGCCACCGCAGGCGGCCCACCTTCTTTCAGAGGTGGGGGAGCCGATGACCGCAACCGTTCGACGCCGCGGCGTGCCGTGGACTCAGAGCCGCAGGCGCCAGCCCTTGGACCACCCCCGCTTCGTGACCGCCGGATCATCGGCTCCCCCACGTCCAATAGGTATGGGGCACCCGCCGACGGCATAGGCGTGGTCTCGGGTTTGTGGGTTCGGCGGTCGGCGGGTACGATCGCGGCAGACGGTTACGATCGCAGGGAAATCGGTGACATCCATGTACGAATCGTGCCGCGACGAACTACCATTGGGCGCGCCTTACGTGGCGAGCGGAGAAGCATGGCCAACCAGAATCAAGATCAGAATCAACTGCGGACCAACCGGCGCGTGAAACGCGATGCGATGCGGGAACTAGGCATCGACCCGTACGGCGGTCGCTTCGCCGACGTGGCCTCGACCGATAGTGTGCGCGAGCAAGCGGTCGGGCTGGAGCTTGCGGAGGGGGAGAAGAGCGAGCAGCGTGTCCGTGTCGCGGGGCGGGTTGCGCTCCTGCGGGTCATGGGCAAGCTCGCGTTTTCCACCATTCGCGATGCGGCGGGCACGATACAGTTGGGCCTAAGCCGGGCGGATTTGGGCGATGTTTGGCCCGTGATAAAGAAAATCGAATTGGGTGACATCATCGGAGCCGAGGGGATCATCGGCAAAACCAAGACCGGCGAGCTGACCGTGTGGGTCGACAAGCTGACGGTGCTCTGCAAGGCGGTTTTGCCGCCGCCGGAAAAATGGCATGGATTGACGGATGTCGATCTTCGCTATCGCCGGCGATATGTCGATTTGTTCGTCAATCCGCAGGTCCGCGACGTATTCAAGCGACGCAGCGCGATCATTGGGGCGATTCGGGGCGTGCTGGCGGAACACCACTATTGCGAAGTGGAAACGCCCGTTTTGCAGCCGATGTACGGTGGGGCGGCCGCTCGTCCGTTTACCACGCACCACAACACGCTGGACATGAAACTATTCTTGCGCATCAGCCCCGAGCTCTACCTCAAACGCTTGCTGGTCGGCGGCATGGAACGCGTGTTTGAGATTTCGCGCAACTTCCGCAACGAGGGCATTAGCACGAAACACAACCCCGAATTCACGATGATCGAGTTGTACGAGGCCTACGCCGACTACAACGTCATGATGGAGCGGGTCGAGCAGATGGCGGCCGCGGGGTTTGTGGTCGCCACGAAAAAAAGCGTGCCGGCGACGTGCGAGGCGATCAGCAAGGAATGTGCCCGCCTTTCCGAGCAGCAAAGCCCGGAAGCGGCCGGCGAATACGCCAAACAGCACCATCTGGATGCTTATCGGACGGCCCTGGCCGGGATCGAATCCGGCAAGCTCACGGGCGTGTACGACGGCACGGTGTTGGATTTCACGCCGCCCTGGCCACGCAGGAAATATGCCGATCTGCTTGAAGAATACGCGGGTGTTTCGATGACGGACGTGGTTGGCGTTCGGGAGAAAGCCACCGCGTTGGGGATCAATCACAAGACCATGGCCGACGCCGTGGTGATCAACGCCGTGTTTGAAGCAACGGTCGAGGACCGTCTGATTCAGCCGACATTCGTGTACGATTATCCTGCGGCCATCTGCCCACTGACGCGGCGCGATGCCGAAGATCCTTCGATCGCCCTGAGATTTGAAGCCTTCGTTAGTGGCATGGAACTGGGCAACGCCTATACCGAGCTTAACGATCCGGAGGTCCAAGAGGACAACTTTCGACAAACGCTCGCCGGCGAGGGTGACGAGACCATGGCCGTGATGGACGAAGATTTCATCATGGCATTGGAGTATGGCATGCCGCCGGCCGGCGGGTTGGGCGTGGGCATCGACCGTCTGGTCATGCTGCTGACGGATTGCCCGAGCATTCGAGATGTGATTCTTTTTCCGCTGCAACGCCCCCAATCGTCGGGAGATGATCGGTAGTCGGGGTACGACGATTCGCTCTTGTTGAGTTAATGGCCTATGTACAAATGGTTTCTCGCCTGGCGCTATCTTCACACCAAGCTGATCGCTTTTTTCGGCGTGGCCGCCGTTATGCTTTGCGTGGCGATGGTGCTGGTGGTGATGAGCGTCATGGGCGGATTCCTCGACACGATTAAATCCCGATCGCGCGGGCTTCACAGCGAGCTGGTGCTGGAGGGGGGATCACTCCAGGGGTTTCCTTTTTACGCTGAATTTGCCGACTACATCGAGGAGCATCACGGCGACATCGTGAAGCTCAGCACGCCAACCATCTACAGCTACGGGCTCTTTCGTGTTCCCGCGACGGATTGGACCAAGCCTTCGCGCGTGATCGGGATTCGGTTGGACCAATATGTGCAAGTCAATTCCTTCGGGAAGGGTTTGCACTACGACCACTACTTCCCCGGCACGACGCGGTTGGGCAAGCAGGGCATCGCCGTGGTCGGCCTGGATGAAGAGACCGGTCGTCCCAGCTTGCCCAAGCCCCTGCAAGAAGCCAACGCGCGCTGGCGGGCTTCGGAATCGGATCCGGAGAGGATCGCCGAGTTCGACGCGGCCCCCTACGAAATTGCGCCCAGGCCGGGCGTGGTTCCCAGTTTTTCCGGCTTTCGTGGTTTTCAAGCGGACTTCGGCGAGCCCTCGATCGACGGCCCCGAGCGCAGCGGCATCATCGTCGGCTGTGACTTGATGAACATTCGGCGCCCCGACGGAAAGTTTGATCGCCCCGTGGTGCGCGGCGCGCCGGTCGCGCTGGCGTTGCTTCCACTGACGCAACGCGGGAACATGACCGGAGAGGCGCCCATCAAGCTGTCGCTTCGCTATGCGGACGATTCGAGAACGGGCATCTTCGAAATCGACACGCTCTGTGTCTACGTCGATTTCGACATGCTTCAGGCCAAACTCGGCATGGATCCGCAGCCTCGAGCCGACGGAACCATGACCCACGCGCGAACCAATCAGCTCTTGATCGGGCTTCGCGAAGGCGTGGATCTTGACGAGGGCAAGGCTCAGATTGCCGCGGCCTTCAACGAGTTTTGCGCCTCATTGGGGTCGGACCTTACATTTGAGGATATTTCGCAGCTCAACCGCGCCGAGGTCCTCACTTGGGAGGACATCCAAAGGCCTTTGATCGCGGCGGTGGAAAAGGAGAAAATCCTGATCACCTTGCTGTTTGGATTGATCAGCGTGGTGGCCATTGTCCTGGTTGGCTGCATTTTCTACATGATTGTAGAGAAAAAAACCCGCGACATCGGGATTCTCAAGTCATTGGGCGCTTCATCGCGAGGTGTGGCGGCCTTGTTCATGGTCTACGCGGCCGCCGTGGGGGTGGTCGGATCGATTCTGGGCTGCCTGCTGGGCAGTGTGTTCGTCTGGAACATCAACACCATTCAAGACATGCTGGCGGACCTCAATCCGGCGCTTCGCGTTTGGAGCGCCGACATTTACTCGTTCGACCGGATTCCCGAGTTGGTGCATGCTCCGGACGTGTTTTGGATTGGCACTGTTGCCGTCTTGGCTTCGATATTGGGATCACTGATCCCGGCTTATTTGGCCGGTCGTGTCTGGCCGGTTAAGGCGCTTCGCTATGAGTAGCCCGTTACTGGTCGCCAAGCGCTTGCACAAAACCTACACCATGGGGCGGACCGAGGTGCGCGTCTTGCGCGGGGCCGGTTTGTCGGTGGATCGGGGCGAGTTCATCGCGATCAACGGAGCGAGCGGGTCGGGCAAGAGCACGTTTCTGCATATTCTCGGTGCGTTGGATGTGCCCGATTTGGGCGATGTCTCTTTTCGAGGCGACGACCTGTTCGCCCTGAGCCATCGGGATCGGATGCGGTATTGCAACATCGAGGTCGGGTTTGTTTTTCAGTTCTATCATTTGCTTCCCGAACTCACGGCGTTGGAAAACGTCTTGATCGCCCGTTTGATCACGCATTCGGCGTGGGCGTGGCTGGGCGAGCGCAAGCAGGCTCGGCGAGACGCGGAGGAAATCCTTGAACGAGTGGGGCTGTCGGGCCGCGCAGGACACAGGCCCAACGAGTTATCGGGCGGGGAACGCCAGCGTGTTGCGATCGCGCGCGCCCTGGTGAATCGCCCCGCGCTCTTGCTTGCCGACGAGCCTACGGGTAACCTGGATGCAGCGATCGGAGGCG
>CAZYXP010000163.1:0-8882 GCA_964651325.1 uncultured Phycisphaeraceae bacterium | reverse complement strand
AAGCGATGCCCATGACCAGCGGCAACGATTCGACCATACTGCTGCCCGGATTGTAATCGGTAGCAATCGCCACGGGCAAGTCTGCGTCCAGAATGCGCCGCGCCGGCGCCTGCTCCACGCCCAGATAGAACGAGCAACCGGGCAGCAGCACCGCCACACAGCCGGCGGCTTTCATCGCCGCGATGCCCTCATCGTGGATCGTTTCCAGGTGATCGGCCGAAATAGCGCCGACTTCCGCCGCCATTACAGTGGCACCAATCTGCGTAATCTGGTCGGCGTGCAGCTTCGGGCGCAAGCCCATCGCGGATGCGGCGGTCAGCACACGGCGGGATTGCGCCACGTCAAAAGCCGTTTTCTCGCAGAACACGTCGCAGAATTCCGCAAGCCCCTCCTCGTGAATGCGGCGCAACAAACGCTCATCGAGGATCAAATCCAAGTATTTGTCCGGGCGCCCCGTGTATTCTTCAGGCACGGTATGGGCGGCCAGGTAGGTACCCACGACTTCCATCGGCTGCATCTCGCCGAGCCGCCGGATGGCCTGAAGCATCTTGATCTCGTCATCGACAGTCAGGCCGTATCCGCTCTTGATTTCCACGGTCGTCACGCCGCGAGCCAGCATACGCGCGAGCCTGGGCATTGCCCCCTCGACCAACTCGTCGAGGCTTGCCGCCCGAACGGCCTGAACCGTGGTCTTGATGCCGCCGCCTTCTTCGGCGACTTGGGCGTAGCTCGCCCCCTCGATGCGGCGCACGAACTCCCCCTCCCGGCTGCCCGCAAACACCGTGTGCGTGTGGCAATCAATCAAGCCGGGCATCACGCAGCCACCGCGGGCATCGAGCACGTCACATTCGGCGGGCAATTGAAGATCGCGCTGCGGACCGAACCAGGCAATGCGATCTCCATTCACCAGCAGGGCGGCCGAGGAAATCGTCTCGATTTGCCCCATGGACTTCCCTGGAACGGGTCCGGGCGGGACCACCGCCAACTCAGAAATATTCGTAATCGCCAGCATCACTCCACGCCTCTTCTTGCCGTTTTGTATTCCGTACCGGCACGGCCCGCACGGTTATCGGTCCCGGTCTGTTAGGCGTTTTGGGCGCCGTTGGCAAGCCATCAGACATGGTGTTACACGAAAAACAGGCTGCGCAACCTTGTTTCACGTGAATCATCCCTGCTACACTCCCGAAAATACAAGATTGGCTTGTCGGTCCGCAACTTTGAGTAAGGAGCATCTCACGATGAAACGAATGATTCCTCTGGCGCTTTCGCTGATGGCCATTGCGCCGTTGGGCTGCGCCACGATGAAAGGGAAGCCGGCGCCGGATTTTGCGCTGAAAGACCTTGACGGCAAGAAGGTTCAATTGAGCAGCTTCAGGGGCAAGCCGGTGTTGCTTTGCTTTTGGGCGGTGGGGTGACCGCCTTGCCGTGAGGAGGCTCCTCACTTGAGCAAGGTGGCCGAGCAGCACGCCAAAGACGGTCTGGTTGTCCTGGCGGTGAATGCCTGGGATGAACCGAAGAAAAAGGTGGCGGCATTCGTCAAGAAGAACAAGCTTAAGCAAACGATCCTGCTCGACGGCGCATCGGTCGGAGAGAAGTACATCTTCGACGGCATTCCGACCGTTTTCTTCATCGACCGGGAGGGCATCGTGCGGGATGTCGAAAGTGGATTTGGAGGCGAAGCGTCCCTTCACCGGAAAACCAAATCGTTGATGCGACGGGGCGGATAGGGCCCTGCGCCGCGATGTGGTGAGGTTGTCAACGTGAAGACTAAGATTCAACTGGTATTGTTCATCTTGATCGCTGGCGCGGCTGTCGTGCGCCTGGCGGGGCTGGGCATCTACATGTTCGATGTGAACCGGGTGCGGTTTGCCATGGACGCGGCCCGCCCGGTCGAAGGCGAAGGGGAATCGCCCGATCTTTTCTTCGTCAAACACAGTTGCCTCACCTCGTATACGATCGCGACGCACTACGCCGCACAGCGAGCGGAAAACATCTACGACACCGCGCATTACCGCGGTGCCGAAATCGAATCGCCGACCCACGCGGCGGTCGGCGAGGCCCTGACGATCGACCGCTATCAATACCCGCCCCCGTTTCTGCTCTTGCCTCGACTGCTGGCGTCGATCAGCGACAACTTCTTCGTTGTCCGGGCGATTTGGTATGGACTGAACGTGTTCGGGATCGGGTTGGCACTGGTCCTGGTGGCGCTCTGGTGCGGTGGCGGCCGGGTTACGTGGGCGCTTGCGATTTGCCCGGCGGTCATGCTCGCGCCGACAACGCTCATGTCCTTGCAATTCGGAAACGTGCATCTGTTGATTATCGCGCTGGGGATGCTGGCGATGGTCGCGTTTGCTCGGGGTTGGCATGCGCTCGGCGGTTTGCTCCTTGCGTATGCGACCCTCTCGAAGATTTTTCCCGGTATCCTGCTGGCTTACCTGCTGGTGCGCAGGAAGTGGCGTAGCGCGATCTGGTGCGGCGTCTGGATGATCGGGCTTGGCGTTTTGACGCTCTACCTCTTTGGCCCCAAGCCGCTGGATGCGTTTTTGTCGTTCCAGCTCCCTAGAATCGCTACCGGCGAGGCCTTCGACTTCGCCACGAAGATGATGAAGCCGCTTGCGATCAATCTCTCGGTCTATGGATTGCCCTATAAGCTGGAAAAACTGGGGGCTCTTGGAGCATTGTCGCCGTCCACGGTGGCAAGCGTTGCTGCCTGGATCCTGACCGGCGGGCTCGTCGTGATTCTTGCAAGCTATCGAATTCGAACCAATCGGGAGCGGGCCGGGATGGTCGATCCCGGCGGTCGCTTTCGCGAGGCGGCGATTTGGTTGGCGTTGCTTATTCTGGCGCAGCAGCGAAGTCCGTTTCTTCCGTGGACCTACGGCACATTCGCCACGCTGTGGCTCATTGCGCTGCTGATCATGCAGGGCCGGGGCTGGTGGCTGCGATTCGTGCCGCTGGCGGCTATTGCCGCGCTGCTGGCCGTGAATGTTCCGACGCCATTTGGGCCGGGCACGGACGAATTCAAGCTCAAGTATACCCTGATTGGTTGGGCATTCATCCTCACGGTCAGCCTTGGCGTGTTGATCCTTCGATTGGGGCTTCGCGCCCCGGCACCTGCGGGCGGGGTCGCATCCGATCCGGGGATCCCCAAACCGACCGCGTCGGCGCAAAGGCTGGCTCATGCGAGCACTTCGATGGACGCCTCCCCACCCGACGCGCCAGATCAACCCGCGGACGTGCCCCAAGATCAACCCGCAGAACCGCCCGCCGAAGATGATATCGCGCCGCCGAGTATGTGATGAAATCGGCAACGGGCGCTCTTCTCTTCGCCCCTCCGGGACGAGCGCAAAGCCCGCCATACCCACCACGAACGCCGCACCATCTCAGCGCCCGCTTCCTCTTTGGACGCGTTTCGACAAATCCGCTACCATGCCCGGCCCGTCGCGGCGTCGGCGGGCTATGGTGCGGGCCATGTGATAAAACACCCTCGGAGGAAGCCCTTTGAAAATCCTTTGTATCGTGAAACAGGTTCCGGATTCCAGCGCCCCGATCAAGGTGCTTCCGGACGGAACCGGAATTGACCCGGCGGGGTTGAAGCTCGTCATCGATCCTTTTGATGAATTCGGCGTCGAGCTGGCGATCCAACTCCGCGAGCAAGGCAAGGAGGTCAGCGAAATCGTGGCCATGACCCTCGGCGGCGACAAGGCGGCCGAAACGCTCCGCATCGCCCTGGCCATGGGCGCCGACAGCGGCGTTCATATCAACGACCCTGCATTGGAATCGTTCAACGAGATTTTCGCGGCCGCGGTGCTCGCGGAGGCGGCGAAGCTGGACGAAACGGGGTTTGACCTCATCCTCTGCGGTAAGAACAACATCGATCTGGACAGCGGAGCCATCGGCCCGGCCGTCGCGGAATTTCTGGACGTGCCCCACATCGGCGCGGTTACGGGGCTGGAATTCGCTGACGACGGAAAAACGTTTACCGCCCGGCGCCGAGTCGAAGGGGCGGAGGAAGTCCTCGAGGGCTCGCTTCCGGCTTTGCTGACCATCGAAAAGGGTCTGGTAGAGCCGCGTTATCCGTCGCTGCCCAATTTGATGAAGGCCAAGAAAAAGCCGGTCAAGGTGCTGGCCGCTTCAGACCTGTCGGTTGACGAATCCCTAAAAACCGCCACGCACTTTGAGTCCATCTCGCCGCCGGCGCCAAGAGCGGAGTGCCAATTCGTAGAGGGAGAGCCGGAAGAAATGGCCAAGGAGTTGGTCAGACTGTTGCGAGAGGAGGCCAAGGTCGTCTAGGCGACGGGTTCAAAGCCATGACAAACAACGTACTCGTATTCATCGAACAACGTGGCGGAAACGTGCTCCCCGCCTCTTATCAATTGTTGAGCTTGGCCGGCGAACTGGCCAAGACGATCGGCGGCAACGCCGAGGCGTGTGTCGTTGGCCAGGGTGTTGGCGGGTTGACGGATGAAATCGCGTCCTACGGCGCTTCGCGGGTATTCACCGTGGACGACGGCGCGTTGGAGCATTACCGCTCGATGCCCTATGCCCACGCGCTTACCGCCGCGATCGATGCGGCTGATCCGCGGCTTGTGCTGATTCCGACTACGTTTTTGGGTCGGGATCTGGCCTCGCGCGTTGCAGCGCGTAAGCACGCGGCGCTGGCGGTGGATTGCACCGACCTCGCGCTGGACGGCGATCAGCTGGTCGCCACGAAAACGATGTACGCCGGTAAGCTGGCGGCCAAGTTTCGGTTGGCCAGCGATCGGCTACAGATGGCCACGATTCGCTCGAATGTTCACGCCGCGGGCGAGCCGCAGGCGGGCGCGTCGGCCGAGGTCGTCTCGGTTCCGTTTGAACTGCCCGACAATGCCAAACGTCTGGTGTGCAAGGAAGTCGTGTCCACCAGTTCGGGCATCAAAGATGTCACGGAGGCGGACTCCATCGTTTCTGGTGGGCGCTCGCTGAAGTCCGAGGAAAACTTCAAGATTATTTATGAGCTGGCGGAAGTGCTCGACGGCGCGGTGGGCGCGTCTCGGGCGGCCTGCGATGCGGGTTATCAACCGCACACGCGGCAGGTGGGCTTGACGGGCAAGGTGGTGACGCCGGTTCTGTACATCGCTTGCGGCATCGACGGCGCGATTCAGCACTTAGCCGGTATGCGCGGCAGCAAGGTGATTGTCGCGGTCAACACCAAGAAAGATGCACCGATTTTCAAGGTGGCGACCTACGGCTGCGTGGCGGATTTGTTCACGATCGTCCCACTGCTCACGGCGGAGTTACGTAGATTGAAGGGGTAGGCAAGCGTGACGTGTGTAATCTGCAAACAAGGTGAGACGGCCGACGGGCGAGCCACCGTCCCGTTGCAACGTGGGAATTGCACGGTAATTTTCAAAGATGTACCGGCCGACGTGTGCCAAAACTGCGGTGAGTATTACGTCAGTGAGGAGATTACCCAAGAACTGCTGCGTCGAGCCGACACGGCGGCCCTAAACGATGCGGAGCTGGAAGTTCAGGCCTTTGCCGCGTAAGGCGAGCGCGTCAATACGAGCCCGATGGACGCGGATGCTTTGCTGACGTGGCGCGGGACGACTACGGAACATCTGTCGCATGCGTGGTATTCGCGAGAGAGTTGACTTCACGGCCGGGTAGGCCCTCACGGGAAGTGCGTTTATGAATCCTATCGCCATGGCTTTGCTGCTAATCGTCGGTTGGGGCGTGTTTGCGTATTCGGCTCGGCGGCGATGGAAGCTGATGAGGGTCGGCACCGAGGCGCATCGGTTCGATCGCCCCGCGGTGCGCATTCGTTCAATGCTCAAGTACGCGTTCGCCCAATTCCGCATGAGGCGGTATCCGATTTCAGGGATGGCGCACTCCTTGGTGTTCGTCGGGTTTCTCGTGCTGTTGCTGCGTTCGCTGATGCTTTGGGGGCGCGGGTTCGACGAAACGTTTGATCTCGGGTTCTTGGACCCGCACGGGTGGCCCGGGCAAGTGTACGGCCTGCTTAAGGATTTCTTCGCGGTGCTCGTGACGATCGGCGCCGTGATCTTTCTTTATTATCGCGTCGTCCGCAAGCTTCCCCGGCTAACCCACAGCACGGAAGCCATTATGATCCTCGTGATCATCATCGTCATGATGGGGGCGGATATTCTTTATGACGGCGCGGCGAGGGCGTACAGCATCTCGCTGGTCCGAACCGTGCAAACCTACCAGCGCGTGCCCGATGCGCCATTTTCTCCGAGCCAGGAACCCGCCTCCCCCAGATCGGAAGCGGCGCTGGCCCATGCGCATTTCGACATCTGGGAGCCGGCCGGTTCCGTCGCAGCTATGACACTTCAATCGCAAAGCCCAAGCGTGTTGCATTTTCTCTATCACGCGGGGTTTTGGTTGCATAGCGCGTTGGTGCTGGTCTTCTTGAATCTGCTGCCCTATTCCAAACATTTCCACGTCATCACGGCCATTCCCAACGTCTACCTGCAGAATCTCGATCCGCCTGGCCGGCTGCCCAATCTTGAAGACATCGAGGGCAAGCTCGAACGCGAGGAAACGCTCGGCATCAAGCGGATCGACCAGTTTAGCTGGAAATCGATCGTGGATTTCTATACCTGCACCGAATGCGGGCGATGCAGCGACCACTGCCCGGCCACCAACACAGGCAAGAAGCTTTCGCCGAAACACTTTACGATCGACCTGCGTGATTTCCTATACAAGCATGAGGCGACCCTCGTGGCCGCCAAGGCCAACCGCAACGGCGCAGGCGAATCCGAGGCCGCGGCCGACCCCAACGCGCACGCGACGAATCCAGCGGGCAAGGCCGCCGCGACCGATGGCGCAGCGTTTGAAGACCTGGTCGGCTCGGTGATCGATCCCGAAGTGCTCTGGGCGTGTACGAGCTGCCGGGCGTGCGAGCAGGAATGCCCTGTGTTCATTACTTACGTCGATAAAATCGTCGATATGCGGCGTTATCTGGTTCAGGAGAAAGCGGAGTTCCCCGGCGAACTTCAAACGGCCTTTCGCGGCCTGGAAACCAACGCCAACCCGTGGAACTTTCCGTCTTCGGATCGAGCGGCGTGGGCGGACGGGCTTGAGATCAAGACCCTGGCGGAACATCCCGATGCCGAGGTCTTGTTCTGGGTCGGATGCGCCCCCTCGTTCGATGAGCGTGCCAAGAAGGTGACGCGGGCAACGGTGAAACTGCTCCAACAGGCCGGAGTCGATTTCGCGATACTCGGTCAAGAAGAACAATGCACGGGCGATCCGGCGCGGCGCGCGGGCAATGAGTACCTGTTTCAGATGTTGGCGGCGGCCAACGTAGAGGTGCTCAATGGCTACGACGCTCAGAAGAAGAAGATTCTCACTTCCTGTCCGCATTGCTTCAACACGCTACTCAACGAGTATCCCGACTTCGGTGGCTGCTACGAAGTCGTCCACCACACCACGTTCTTGGAGCAGCTCATTCGTGAAGGCAAACTCACGCCCGTCAAGGCGATCAACCAGAAGATCGCCTATCACGATTCCTGTTACCTTGGCCGGTATAACGAGGTGTACGACGCCCCGCGCGAAGCCCTGAAGGCCATCCCCGGCGTTACACTGGTCGAGCCGAAAGAAACGCGCGATCGGGGCATGTGCTGCGGCGCGGGCGGCGCGCAGATGTTCAAGGAAGAAGAGCCCGGCGACGAGCGCGTCAACGTGGTGCGCACGAAACAGTTGCTCGACACGAATCCAGACGCCATCAGCAGCGGCTGTCCGTTTTGCATGAGAATGCTCACCGACGGTCTGGCCTCGCACGACAAGGAAGAGATCCCGCAATTGGACATCGCGGAATTGCTGTTGGAATCGGTGATGGATGAGGCCGCGGAAGAGCCGGACAGGGCTGGAACGTCGGCGTAGGGGTACGCAACCCAATCGGCCGACGCGTCGAAACCACCGCGCCAATCTTGCGTTGTTGGGACGTTGGACAGTCAATCGGAACCAAGACCCTCTTGAACACGTCAACAAATGGGCAGGATCCCGCGGCCGATCATCCCGCCGGTCCCGAGGCCGTGCGGTGGTCTTGGCCGAGGGCGTTTCTTCTGGGATGGTGTCGGCCGCAAAGCATGGCCGCAGGCATCACGCGCGCGACGGCGTTGGGCTGCTTCGCGTTCCACTTGATCGCATTCGCGGCCACATTGGCCGTCCTTGCATTCGTTATTGCGTATGCCGAGGGGAAGCAAGTCCCCGTGGAGTTCGCATGGATTCTCGACGAATTCGATCGAAATGCCGTCTTGGCTACGTTGGTCGTCCTCGGGAACTTCCTGGCGATCGAGGTGGGCATGGTGGTATTGGGCGTGCTGCTCGCTGCGTGGGGGGCTCGGGATGAACCGTTGCGCACCAGTATGGGATTCGGCCTTCGCCGCGTGTGGCTATGCTCGACGTTTGGAATCATGCCGATTGTGGTAATTGGTTCCTCGATTGGCGGAGCCAATCGCTGGAGAATCGCGCAGCTCGAGCGCCTCCTGGAAACCCCACCTTCTTTTCCAAGTGAAATCTATCAGAACCAGTTGGATCGTCCGGGCGACGCCGAAGCGCAGGCGAGATATGACGAAGCGCAGGCGACATTTCATGAAAAGCGATGGGATTATGTGCAGGCGTACCAAGGAAATGCACAAAAGTACATGTTCAAGTATAAGGACGAGATAATTGCTCTGACAGTGCTGAGTTCGATATGCCTCGTCGGGTGGACGCTGCTCCGCGCCGTGGCCGCGCCGCGTCCTTCCCGCGCGCCGCCGCGCGACCCGATGTGCGAATGGTGCGGCTACAACTTGACCACGATTCCGATGGAGAGCCGGTGCCCCGAGTGCGGCAGGCCTGTGATCGAGGCGCGTGGCGGCGGCGTGCGGACGGGG
>CAZYXP010000162.1:0-8886 GCA_964651325.1 uncultured Phycisphaeraceae bacterium | reverse complement strand
GTGGACGCTCCCCTTCTTCGTCACGATGACCAGATGCCCGTCGACGAGGGCCAGGAACCCGTCGCCCGGTTTGCGCGAGCGCCATTTGGCCTTGCCGGTCTTCGCATCGACGCAGGTGAGAAAACGACTGCTGTAGGCGTAGACGTGACCATCATGATAGACCGGGACGTTGTAGCTGTTGCGAATGGAACCCTCTTCCCAGATGGGTTCAAATGAAACCTCGCCATCCTTTCGCGCCCATTCGACCGCGGTAGAAGCATCGTCTTTGTGGGCGAGGAAAAGGCGATTCTTGCCTGCGGGGACGGGCACCAAGCTGGCAACGCCGCGCGCCCCGCGACCACCATGCTCGTATTGCCAAAGAATTTTGCCGGACTTGGCATCCAACCCGATCAGCTTCTTCTGGCCGGCGGATAGGACGATTGACTTGTTTCCCATGGCGTAGGGAATAGGCGACTGAAACGAAATGGTGTCATCCCCCGCCTCCCAAAGGAGCTTGCCGGTCGCGGGATCAAACCCGGCTACCGCGGCCAAGACCTTGGTGACCGGCTCCGCGGGATCGGTCGGCTCCTTCGGCTTTGGGGTCTTATCCGCACCCATTTGAACGATCAAAACGCCGTCCATCAGCAGCGGCGACGTCGTAAACCCGTAGTGCGGCTTTACCGCTTTGTGCTCGGCCACCATATCCACAGACCATGCGAGCTTGCCCGTGGCCGCGTCCAGGCCGACGAGGCGTCCTCGTGCGGACAGGGCAAACACGCGACCTACGGCGATGAGGGGCGTCGATAGGGGGCCGGTGTGCGAGCCGTCGTGGCCGATGTAGGTGTCCTCAATCTCGAACTTCCACTGAAGCTCGCCGGATTCTTCGTGGAATGATGCGACGACATCGGAGGCCCCATCGGCGTACATCGTGACCACTCGACCGCCCGCGATGGCCACGCCGGAGTAGCCGCTTCCGATTTTCCGTTTCCAGGCGATTTCAAGACCGAACCGCTCATCGGCTGGAAAGACGGACGTGGCCGGCGCAGTGCCATCCACGCGTGGGCCTCGAAAACCGGGCCATGCTTCGCCGGGAGCCGTCGTTGGGCCTGCAAAACCGGTCGCTGAGGCTCCCATTGCCAACAGCGCGGAGGCCAGAAGGATGTTAAACGCTAGAGGGAGCGACAGGGTGTGACGCATCAACTTGGCTCCTTTATTCGCGGAACAATGTCCGATTCACATTTGTCATAGAAGGCACCTTAGCGCTGCCGCGAGTCGAATGCAACGTCTGGCGGTCTTGGGTCCCCACCTTCTTGTAGCAAGTTGTGTTTTGGGAGGCGCGTTGAGCCTGAGACGGTCCTCTTGGGCCAAACCGGACCCCTGGGTCTTCTCGATCCATCCAACGTAAAGGCCGCTCCCCCGCGACATCGATTCAAACGATGTGAACGCCAACGATAAGCAGCTCGGTGGCGAGCGTGATGGCGGCGAGGCCGTAGATGCTTCGCTGAAGGTCGGCGATCGCTTCGGGCGCCCGCGCGTGCCAGACCTGCAAGGCCAAGGGCCAAAGCAGGCAGCCGTTGCCCAATAGTGCCATGACCGCCGCAAAGCTCAGGGCGGGGATATTTGTGATGAGTTCGTAAATGCAATGGTGGTAGGGCAATTGCAAAACGCGCGGGGCGACGGTGTCGAGCCACGCCCAGCGCGTTAGGGCCAGGTTGACAAGCGGGATCAGCACGAGGCCTGCGAAGATGAGACTCTTTCCGATGAAGGGCCCCGCGGGCTCTGCTGCTTTCGGGAAGACACGACCACGCCAGCGCTGACCATGCCACCCGCCGTAGCTGTTGAGATAAAACGCCCCGGCGATGAGTAAGGCATTGAGCGAGAAGTACGCCGCCACAGTTACGGCTGGCGAGCCAACGCCCTCCGCTGCCAGCGGGCTCACATTCTGAGAAACGCCGGCGGCCTGCGTTTCCAGGAACTGGGTGCAGCATGTGACGGGCTGTCCGACCTTTCTCACCACCAGATAGATTGCCTCGACGACGCAGTCGAACGCCGCGAGCGACGCCAACGGCAGCAAGCCCACGAATCGAACACGCAGGAAGACGGGCGTCTTGTTTCGCCGATCCGCCACACCGAGTATCCACCACAACCCCATGCCCAAAAGAAGCAGCGGCTTGGTGATTTGAAGTGTCGTGACCATGTCCGGCTGAATGCGGGTCACCCCGTACACGCACATCACGCCGAACGCCGAGAGCTCGGGGACGTAGCTCTTGAGCAGGAAATAGAAATGGGGCCAAGCCAGAAAACGGACACCGGCCAGCACCGCAACCAGCAGACCCAACAGGTGGACGCGATCTTCCACGCTATCGAGTGGGGCGCTTTGCGGGCGGCCTCGAAGGGCCAGGAGGCCGCGGGCGGCTACCACGCATGTCAAAATCGCCAGAACCAAGCCAACCAACGCCAGGAACGCTGAGATTACCGTGAACACGTTGAGGATCATGGGGCCAGTTTTCCGCCCTTTAGGACGTGGTGGTGGTCGGCCAACGACACGAGCGCCGAGTCGTGCGTCGTGATGATGATCGTGGTGCCCTTTTGTTGCAACCCCTTTAGATAGTGGACGATCAGCTCGCCGGTTACCGAATCGACGTTGGAGGTTGGCTCGTCCGCGATCAACACATCCGGCTTGTCAACGACGGCACGGGCCAGCGCGACCCGTTGCTGCTCTCCGCCCGAGAGCGATCGCGGCTGACGATCCGCCATGCCGCTTAGCCCCAGTTCGCCCAGCACCGCTTCGGCGCGTTTCCGACGAACACGCGATCGAAGGCCGGTCGGCACCAGACGACAGCTCACATTCTGCCAGACGGATAGATGCTCGATAAAATGGAATTGCTGGTAGACCATGCCCAGCCGTGTTCTTCGGATGCGGGAAAGCGCTGCCTCTGAATCGTGGGTGATATCCCGGCCGAACATGAGTATGCGCCCGGTGTCCGGTCGATCCAAACCCGCCACCAAATGGAGCAACGTCGTCTTGCCCGCTCCCGATCTTCCGGTCACGATGGTCCACGTGCCTGCGAACATTTCGATAGACGTTGGCGCCAGCGCGAAGGCAGGCTGCGGCGAGGCCGCGCGATACTGCTTGGTCACCTGCTGCAAGCGAATAACCGGTTCTGAACCGTTCATCTTAACACCTCGACCGGACGGGTGATCGCGGTGCGCCACGTCGTGTAAATGCTGCCGGTCATGGTCACCACCAGGCTGAACATCAGCGCCAGCACGGGCGGAAGCGGCGCGAAATGCGCCGGGATGTTCATGTCGGGGAAGGCGGGCAGATCGGCCAAAAAGAAGGGGGCAACGAGCGGGGCGCGTAGAACGCGAACCCAGAACATTGCGCCTAGGAGCGATGCGGCCGCGACCAGCAGGCTGACGATTAGATTCTCGAACCCCACCATTTCCAAGACATCGACGGTTCGCCAGCCTTCGGCCTTGAGCAAGCCGATCTCGCGTCGTCGGGGCGTGTGGCCGAGGTAGGTCATGATCGCGAAGGAAGGAATGGCCAGTCCCATCGCCAAGGCGATCAGGACGGTGAACACCCCTTCCCTAATGGTCATGCCGCGCATCACATAGCCGCTGACGAGGGCTTGGGTCTGCACGCGATAACGCAGGTCTATCCGCTCGACGGCTTCTGCTACGGAGGCATCGTATCCCGGTCTTGTGTAGAGGCAGACGTCGCTGACGTGTTCGTGTTCGTTGAACACGATGGCCGCCTCGTTGATGTCGCAGACGATCGTCTTGGCACTCCACAGTGACGACGTGGATGAAACGACGCCGGATATCCTAAAGAGGCGAATCGTTTCGCCTTCCAGGGCGATTTGCATGCCGGGAGCCAGCTCCAGGGATCGAGCGAGTTCATGGCCTACCAGAACTTCGGCTTCTGACCGGGGCACGGCCCCCTCCACGATGATCGGTTGCGTTTGAAGTTGTGCGAGCGGAACGCCAACGACGACGGCAAGCTCGTCGCCGAGCCTGACGCGGCCGATGATGCGTGGCACGGATCGAATCACGCCGGGGAGCTCCTCGAGCAGCGCCGCCTTCTCCACAGGAAGCGGCGCGTCACGGCCGAAGATGTCCCAGGTGCAATAGACGTTGGCCCCGGCGCGCACCGAGGCGAGGGCTTCGGACTTGATCCCCTCACTGATCGCCACGCCACTAAGCAGCAGCGTCAATGGCAACAGCAAGCCCGCCGCGGCCATGGCGTAGCCGCGGTAGTTTCGAGCGACGTTCTCCGCTGCCGCCAGGAACAGGTTGAGGTGTATTGCGAACATTCGCGCTAATCCGCGGGCTGATCCAACGGTGACAAATCAACGACGGTGGTTCCGTGGAATGGATTGGGGCAGCTCAGGCCTGGGATGGGCGAGAGTTCGTTGTAGCAAGCGGATTGCATGCGCGGATCAAAGGCGAAGAAGCTCCATTGGGCTGAGGTGGCCGAGGACAAACCGACCCCGCCCGTGGCGATCTGAAACGACCGCCCCGCCGCCTCGTCCGATCTGTCTAGCAGCAGACACAAGGCCGCCGTGGCGGTCAGAACGCCTACCGCGAAAACAAGCAAAAGACCTCTATGGTTGGACAATTTCCACTACTTTGTTTGTGGCGGGGTTGCGTAGCGTCTGCGGCTTCGTTTGGCCGGGCCAATAGACTTCCAGGCTATCAATTTTCTTGGCTTGGCCGAGGCCGATATGCACGAGCAGGCTGCTCTGTGTGATGTAGCCTTCGGCGCCGCACACCCGGCGGTGCCACGTGCGTCCACCGGCCGTCAGCTTGATTCTGGCCCCGATGGCATCCCGATTGGCCTTGCGCCCGCGCAGCTTGAGCTTGATGTAGTTGCCCTTAGGGGCGTCGTTGCGGAGCAGGTAAGGCTCATGGTTGAAGTTGTTGACCGCAATGTCCAAATCGCCGTCGCCATCAAAATCGGCGGTCGTGGCCGACCGGGAACTGCGGTAAAAGGGCTTGCCGCGGATCGCCGCCCCCTTGATCACACGGCCGCGCGCCGGCGGTTCGATGCCAGACTCCAGGGTTGCGTTGGCAAAGACGCCTTGGCCGTTGTTGATGAACAGGTGGTTTGGCCAATAGAAAAAGGGATAACCCATGCCCGAGGCAACGAAAAGATCCTGCGCGCCGTCGTTGTTGTAATCACCCACGGTGATGCCCCACGGCCACCACATCTCCAAGCCCGCCTGGGCCGATTTCTCGACGAACTTGCCGTTTCCGTGGTTCTCGAAAAAGGTGTTGCCAAAGAGCACGGTTCGGGCCAGCGTATCGTCAGGCGAGACAATCTCGCTAGAGTTCTTGACGATGGTGCCCAGCGGCGTGCTGAACTTTGCCGTCGGGTGGACATCGCCCGGCCTGTCCGGTGCGACCCACATGTCCGAATGCATGTCCACGACGTAGAGATCAGGAAACTCGTCGCCGTTGCTGTCGAAGAATCTTGCGCCCATGCCGCCCCAACTGGTGCGTTTCAGCGACTCATCGGTAATCTCTTCGAACGTACCGTCGCCACGGTTGCGGTACAGGTGATTCGTACCAAACATGTTGGAGACGTAGAAATCGGAATCGCCGTCGAGGTCAATGTCGGCGACGGCGATGTCGCCGTTCCACTCTGCAGAGTTGATCCCGGCCGCCTTGGTTACGTCGGTGAACGTGGCATTCCCGTTGTTGCGATAGAGAATGTCCCGCTCGCCCGGATTACGCTTGTCCGGCGTTTTGACCAGGCGCATGAAGGGGAGACTCGTTCCGGCGTAGAAGAAGTTCGCCTCCGTGCTGATCGTATCGACGGTGAACTTGCCGATGTTGCAGAGGTAGAGATCGAGATCCCCATCCAAATCATAGTCGAACCAGGTCGCGGCGCTGGAGTGCCCGTTGTAACCGACTCCGGCGGTGGAGGTCACCTCGTCAAAGGTTCCGTCGCCGCGATTGCGAAACAGATGATTGCCACCTCGATAGGTCGTTACGTAAAGATCCTGATCGCCGTCATTATCGAAGTCTCCGAAGGCACTGCCCACGCTCAGGGCGCGATCCACGGCCACTCCGGCTCGTGCGGTAATGTCCTCAAACTTGAAACCGCCTTTGTTGAGATAGAGCGCGTTGGGGCCTAGGAAGTCGAGGAAGTAAAGGTCATCGAGCCCGTCGCCATCCACATCCGCAACGTAAATGCCGCTGCCGTGATCGTAGGGGTTGATCTGGTATCTCGAGCCGGTTTCGCTGTCCAGAAAATGATGCTTGAAGGTGATGCCCGAGGCACCCAGAACGTCCGTGAAGTGCGGCACCGATGGAGACCCTTGGGGATTGGCTTTTGCTGCGGCGCCTTGGCCAGCCGGTTGCGCTGCTTCGCCGGCGCAGCCAAAGAACAAAACGCCTGCAATGATTCCGATAACAATCACACGATCAATCATGATTCTTGTCGCCTTGCCGATCGCTTCGAATCGCGTCCGCGCCATCACTTGCGACATCGGCTGCGTCGCTGGAAGGCCGACCGGCCAATGGATTGGCCACGCGGCGCCCGTCACATTCAGCCATGTGATTCATGGCATCAACCCAACCCTTAAACACATGCATTCGATCCTGCCGGCTTGGAATCGTGACGACGCTGCTTTCCACGAAGCAGCCCTGAGTGGCATCCATAAGCTGTCCTGTGGTTTCGTCGCGTACTTGCCAATAAGCCCCCAGCGGTGTGTCTGGCCATTCGGTAGCGCACCGGATACAGCAGAAACTTTCCTTCACGAGCCCGTCGAGCATCAGATCGACCCGGTAAATGGGGATCAATCGGTTCCCGTCGAGGCTGCATCGGTCGGCCCGTGCGTTGTACACACCCCACCGGCTGCCCAGAGCGCAGGCCAGCACTATAACGAACCAGGCAATCAACAGATTGCGTGTCATGGGCGCGATCTCACCAGACGGTTTCGCACTGCTCAGCATCGCGAACCCCTTAGTTTCACCGTTGCCAAGTGAGCGTCCGAAATTCTAGTGATCGCCGGAAAATCTGTCAACGAGAGGTGGTGCCGTGCCGCCGCGTCGAGCGGGTCGGAACGGACCGCCGTTGGCCATCGAATTCAAAGAGTTTCAATTTTGTCGACAGGCTCGCGCGCGGTGGCCACGGCAATTATTGATTGCGGCGCGCTTGGGTTCTATCATCCGGGTTGCGGTGGCAGGCCACGCGGGATTGACAACGCAATGCTACGCAATCGCGCTGCCAGGGTCGAAATGATCGGATCGATAAAAGATGCCAGGGTTTGACCGACATGTATTTGTTTGTACGAACAAGCGGGCCGTGGACCACCCGCGCGGATGCTGTGGCGCCGAAGATGCTGCCGCAATCCGCGATGCTCTGAAACGGCAGTGCAAGCGCGAAGGGCTTGAAACGCGCGTTCGGATCAACCAGTCCGGATGTCTGGATCAATGCGAGCATGGGCCGACCATCGTCGTCTATCCAGAGGCGATTTGGTATGGGTTTGTTACGCTTGAAGACGTGAAGCAGATCGTTCAATCGCACCTTGTGGGCGGCGTGCCAGTGGAGCGGCTTGTGCTTGGTCAGGGATGCGTGAACACAACGCACTGCCCCCACCGTGGAGGTTGAATCTAGGTTGGCGTTTGGCATGGTACCGCAAGCCGCCGAGCGTTGCCTTGACCCATCGAAACTCGGGCTATAGTGTGGGCTTCATGCAGGTTTGCCCGTTACTTCAGATCAGAATGCGGCGCACTCCGGTCAGTCTGCCGGCCATGTTGATGTGCCTATTGGCGACCGCGGGGCACGTGGGATGCAAGCGGCAAGAAGCACGACCGACGACCGCGCGGACACAAGAACAGGAAGGACACATCGTGAAGTCCGAACAGCAGTGGCGAGCCCAATTGACTCCTCAGCAATTTCATGTGGCGCGTGAGAAAGGTACGGAGCGCGCTTTCACTGGAGCGTTTTGGGATCTCAAGGATAGCGGAACGTTCTTGTGCGTTTGTTGCGGTCAGGAGCTGTTTCGTTCTGATACGAAATTCGACTCTGGCACGGGTTGGCCGAGTTTTTGGGCGCCGATCGCAGCGGAACACGTTAAGACAGAATCAGACAAGAGCGCAGGGATGCGTCGCGTGGAGGTAGCCTGCAGCCGTTGCGATGGGCACTTGGGCCACCTCTTCGAAGACGGTCCGCCGCCCACTGGACGCCGCTATTGCCTCAACTCGGCTTCACTGCGGTTCGAGCCGGAGCACGCTCCGCAAGAACCGGCGCCAGAAATGAACGGGGCGGATACCGCCTATTTCGCCGGCGGCTGTTTCTGGGGTGTCGAAGATCGTTTCCAGAAGCTGCCCGGCGTGATTGATGCCGTTTCAGGATACATGGGCGGATCCACACCCAACCCGACCTACCGGGAGGTGTGCACCGGTGCCACAGGACATGCCGAGACGGTGCGTGTCACCTTCGATTCGAAGCGCATCTCGTATGAGACTTTGGTGGGCTGGTTTTTCAAGTTTCACAACCCAACACAACTCAACCGCCAAGGCCCCGATGTGGGTACGCAATACCGATCGGCCATCTTTGTAACGGACGAGCGTCAACAGAAAGAGGCGCAGCGGTGTATCGATCAGGTGTCAACATCCGAGCGTTTCGCAGGCCGCGAGATTGTGACAACCATTGAGCGAGCAGGATCGTTTCATGAGGCCGAAGAGCACCATCAGGACTATCACGCCAAGCACGGCGGATCTTGCTCGTTGCCCGAGTAGCGGAGAGTTGACGCCCGTTTGCGCGAATTGACGGCCCAAGGCACTATTGGGAATCTCGAAGACGGATCGAACCACAACCGATTGCCTGGGCTGCTTTGCCATCGCACGGCGGTTGCCATCGCACGGCGGTTGCCATCGCACGGCGGTTGC
>CAZYXP010000161.1:0-9059 GCA_964651325.1 uncultured Phycisphaeraceae bacterium | reverse complement strand
GATGATGATGCAGGCAAGATGCCTGCGCTCCGGGTTTGTGACGACTTTGCGCTGTCCTGCTAGACGGTATGACCCACTAAACGGTCATACACCCAGGATCGACTCGGGGCGTGGATAGGCCATGATGCTTCGGGTATCATCCCCGTCATGCCAAAAACCAACAACGTAAAACCACTCTTGGATCGTGCGACCGGTGGCAAGATGTCGGGGGGGGGTGACGCTTCCGGCGGCTTGGGCATCGTTCTCCTCTGCAGCCAGAAGGGCTGCTCTAAAGTCACCGTGGGTCCGCCTCAAGCGGGTGCACGGTCAACGCACAACCCAATCCATTCGACCCTGCAGGGGTCGGCTAAGCGCCTCGTACCACGCAACTCACAGAAGAGACGACCCCTTCCGGGTCGGGCGCTCAGGGGGCGACGCGCTCCGGGGGCGACGCTGCGCTTGCCCCCGGCTACTTTGGCGCAGGCCTTCAGCCTGCAATCACAGCCGCCGATGCTGCCATGCACCCAGATGCCGCGGACACTGCGCGGGACGACGCCGACCGCTCGGTGCGGCCGGTCGGTCGTCCATACGCTCGCGCTTGCGATGTGGATTCTTGGCTCTTTCCTTGCGGCGGCGCCGGCTGTCGCGCAAACCGATCCGGCAGCGGAATCTCCACCCAAGTCGGCGGAAAACAGCCAGAAAACGGTGAAGACCAACGACCCGCAAGGAGAGTCCGAGCCAAAGCACGAGGAGCCCCCCACAAAGAATCCGATCGATCTGAGCAGTCCGCGGGCCACCATGCAGACCTTCCTGCGCGCGGTCGAGGATGCGATGGGCGAAAAGCCCACGAGGATCGCGGACGCGGTTCGTTGCCTCGATATATCCGAGCTAGAGGAAAAGGATCGGGATCAACGGGCCCAAACGCTGGCGCGCCGGCTCTTTACCATCATCGATAAGAAGGGCGTCATCCTCGACGATCTTCCCGAGTCTCACACCGAGGCCGAATACGTTTTCTACCGTGCCAAAGCTCAAAGCGGCCAAGAGCCATCGGCGACTCAAATCAGCTTCGAGCTCGATTTTGACACCGGCGTCTGGTTGTTCACGCCGGAAACGTTGACGTCCATTGTCGCCTTGGAAGCCGAATTGCAGGAAGCCCCTGCGAAAAAAGCGGAAACAGACTCCAAGATTCCCGCCGCCAGGCGCGACCCACGCGCCACCATGAAGACGTTTCTGGCGGCCATGAACCCCGACGCACCCGACCTTGCCGCCGCGACCGATTGCCTGGCCCGAGGCCATCGGCCCAAGCAAGCCTGGGGGACCAAAAGCAAGGAATTCGCGGTCCAACTCAAGAGCGTCATGGACAAGACCAAGCTGGTCGTCGTGACGGAGATTCCCACCACCACACCCGGGGACAAGCCCTATGTCTGGCATTCCAGCGAGCTGGGCAACATCGAAATCGGCCGCATCGCCGAGGGAGAATTCGCCGGGGAGTGGCGCTTCACGCCTTCGACCATCGACGCGATGGAAGCGCTCTACAAGTCACTGGAAGATCAAGAAATCATCCGGGAGCTGAAAGAGGCCGGCGTCACCGAGCAGCTCACGTTGGCGCTTCGGATCGAGCGGTTGATGCCGCCGGAACTCCGGGAAACCTACTTTCATCTGGCAGGGTGGCAATGGGCCGCCTTGGGGGCGTTGCTGCTGCTCGGGTGGCCGATTCGCATCGCGGTCACCGGGTTGGTGGGCTTGTTGCTCCAATTCTACCTGGCCCGTAAAGGCATCAAGATTGACCGCGGCGACCGGCAGCGGGTGCTGCGATGGGCCGGCACGGTCGCTTGCGTGCTGATCTGGCTACTGGTCGTCGAGCAACTTCGCCTTCCCGACGGTCTGTTGGCGGTGCTTCTGCCGGGGCTCAAGCTCCTTGTGGCCGTCTCGCTCGCCTGGTTCGGCTACCGACTCGTGGATGTGGTCGCGGGCTATGTGGTCAAGAGCAAGGACGTCCAGCTCACCCAGTTTGACGATTTGTTGCTGCCGTTGCTCAGGACGGTGCTTCGAACGCTCGTCGCGGTCGTGGTGATCCTTTTTGTGATGGAATGGATCGGCTATACGCCGCGATCGGTGCTTGGCGCTTTGGGCATCGGCGGCGTAGCCATCGCGTTTGCCGCAAAGGACACGCTGGGCAACTTTTTCGGTTCGATCACGGTGCTGTTTGATCGCCCGTTTGGCATCGGAGATTGGGTGGTTATCGGAAGTGTTGAAGGCACGGTGGAGCATGTCGGTTTTCGCTCTACACGTATTCGGACCTTTTACAATTCTCGGGTGACCATTCCAAACTCCGTGATGGCCACTTCGGGCGTGGACAATTACGGCGAGCGAAGGTTTCGCCGCGTCAAGACGATGCTGTCGCTGACCTACGACACGCCCCCTGAGAAGATCGACGCGTTCTGCGAAGGGGTTCGCGAGCTGATTCGCCTGCACCACTACACGCGGAAAGACTACTACCACGTGTACTTCAACCAGTTCGCCCCATCGTCGCTCGATGTGCTGCTCTACATGTTCCTAGAAACGCCCGACTGGAGCACCGAACTTCGCGAGCGGCATCGGCTGTTCATTGACATACTCAATCTGGCCCGCCAGATCGGCGTGGAATTCGCCTATCCCACACAAACGCTCCTCTTGCAGCGGGCACCGGCCAATGACGCAGGTGACCAGCCAACAGGCACCCCCCCTGACGGCGCCCAGCGCGAGGGTGTGGATCGGGCCGCGAGCGTGTTCGAGCAGGTGTATGGACCGTCTCCGACCAAGCCGGGGCCGGTGTTGATCGAACCCACGCCCAGATCCAAGGGGCCAACGACCGGCTAGTCCTGGCTGGCTCGAAATACCGCAGACCCGTGTGAGGGTTTCAACGGCTTGGGATGGAGTCATCCCATGAAGAACCATGGCATGGCCGGCTCTGAGCGGCTTGCATGAGGGTCTAATCGCTGCTAAATTCGGGTTTCGCGAGGGTTGGTTGATTGGGAATCGGCGCAGAATGGCACCGATCAGCCCAAGCGGGGTTGAAAACCGGTCCTATCCAGGGTATTAGGTGGTTTGGTCCGGGCTTGGCGCATGAACGCAAACGCCGTGGAATCCTCAAGGCGGGCCATACTAAGGACGGGCAATGTTGCCCGTGGAGCGATTGGTCGTTGGCGGTACCACAGGCAACAAGGGCGTGCGTCCTTGATCTTGGCGGCGTCGCTCACGCGAATGGGTTGCCCCCCCGCGTTGTCGGCGAGCGTTTCCCCAGGTTGCAGGTGTGGACAGGCTGACGGCATTCGTAGCCGTGGCACGATGGTTTTTTGTGGAGAGTCGTCTTGAGTTCCTTGACCAAAGTCTTCATCGTTTTGCTAGTGATCTTCAGCATCGCGTTCACAACCATGACGATTTCGATCGCGACGCAGACCGCCAATTGGAAAGAGGTGGCTGGTCAGTACGAACAGCACGCCCGAGTCGCCGACACCAATCTCCGGAATCTCATCGCCGCCAACGCCGCGGAGTTGGCCTCAGCCGCCGACGCCGCCCGTGATCGGCTCGAACGAATCGCGGAGTTGGAGGTCGAGCTGGAGTCGGGTCGCACGCAAACAGAGCAGTTGCGTGGCGAGCTGCGGCGCAGCGCGGCCGACAAGAGCAGCGCCGAGGCCATTCAACGCAGTTCGCTTGCCTTGCTACAAAGCTCAGAGGCAGAGCGGGACGCCTACCTCAAGCAACGCGACGACCTCGAAGAAAAGAGCATCGACCTTCAAACGCGGAACATCGACTTAAACGATCGTGTCAACGAATTGACGGCCAACCTCACGGTTTTGATCGAGCAAAAGCGCCAGTTTGAGCAGCAAATCAACGTGTTGCGCAACGAGAACAAGCGACTTTCGCGGGCGGCGCAAATGCCCGCGCGCAGCTTGGCGATGGAGGAAGCTTCCGGGGCTGCGATGTCCAATGTCACGGCGCGAACGCCCGTGGCGATTTCCGCGATCCGCGGCAAGATTGTTGAAGTGTCCGGAGACATCGTCACGATCAACGTCGGCAAGTCCGACGGCGTGGAAAAAGCCATGGTGTTCGTGATCTACCGCGGAAGTGAATACATCGGCGACATGAAAGTGACCCTGGTAGATCCCGACCGATCCGCCGGCCGCGTTACCGGTTCTCGATTGATGCCGATGGCTGGCGACGCGGTCAAAGATTCCGGGGCGAACGGATAGCGGGCTTTCCAAGAGGTTGGGCCGATGCGCCGCGGATATTGAACATGCGACAGGAAAGAATGCTATGAGCGATAGACCGGATACCCAGCGCCCCGCAAGCGACGTCTACACGATTCTACTGATGCTCTCGACCCTTCTTCTGGCGGGTTCAACGATCTTCCTCGCGATTCGTAGCCACCAACTGTTTGGCGCGTTTAATCCATTTGGCGGAGCGTAGCGTTGCCCCGGTGTCTTAAGAACCGACCCGCTTTCAAAGGTGTGGCGTTGGGGTTGGGAAAGAGCATTCGTCGCTTGGGCAGGGGATCCGATTTGCAACGGATTCTTGGTCGAGGCGGCGCGGTCTTGCGGGTAGTCGGCGGTTGATGCGTCGGCTCGCGTTTCCGCCCGGAAAGGATCGGGCGGCAGAAAGGACGCCGCCGTGATCTTTGATTCACTTCTGGGTATGTTCAGCGTCGATATGGGCATCGACCTGGGCACCTGCAACACACTGGTTTGCGTCAAGGGCGAGGGCATTGTGCTCAACGAGCCCTCGGTCGTGGCAGTCCGCCGCGGCACCAACCAGGTGCTTCGAAACGGCAATGCCGTCGGGCTGGTCGCCAAGGAAATGCTCGGCAAGACGCCCGGATCCATCAGCGCCATTCGCCCCTTGAAAGACGGGGTCATTGCAGATTTCGACATCACAGAGGCCATGCTCGGCTACTTTATTCACAAGGTGCATGGCCGCAGCCGGCTTGCCCGACCGCGCGTGGTCATTGCCGTTCCGTCCGGGATTACCGCGGTGGAAAAGCGCGCCGTCTACAATTCCGCCGAACGCGCCGGCGCCCGCCGCGTCTACCTGGTCGAGGAGCCCATGGCCGCCGGCATCGGAGCGGGTTTGCCCATCGCCGAGCCAACGGCTTCCATGATCGTGGACATCGGCGGCGGAACCACCGAGGTGGCGATCATGTCGCTGGCCGACATCGCCGCCTGCAACAGTCTTCGCGTGGCCGGCGACGAGATGGACGAGGCCATCGTCGCGTTCATGCGGCGCAAGTATGATTTGATGATCGGTTTGCAAACCGCGGAAGATGTCAAAATCGAGATTGGCACGACTTCGGACTCGGAAGAGGAATTGGTCAAGGAGGTTCGCGGGCGCGACGTTGTCGGCGGTCTTCCCCGGAAGTGCCTGGTAACCAACAGAGAAATCCGCGAAGCCCTGCATGAGCCAATCGCAGGAATCGTGGATTGCGTCATGAAGACTTTGGAAGACGCGGAGCCGGAGTTGGCCGCCGATCTGGTGGAAAACGGGATTCACTTAGCCGGCGGCGGAGCCTTGCTTCGCGGGCTGGACAAGATTCTTGAGGAACGGACCGGGCTAGACGTCCGCGTCGTCGATGATCCACTCAGTTGCGTCGCAAGGGGCACGAGCGTATACCTAGAGAACCTGCCCATCTGGAAGGATACGATGGAGTCCGACGCCGACGATTATTGAATGTCGGCGTTGATCGGCCCGGAATTGGCCCCCGTCGCGTGGTTCAGGCCCACGCGAACAACGCGCCCCGCAATGGACCGCAGGCCAGCGTTTGCGGCTTTGTGTATAGACGACCGCGAAGGCGAAGGCTTAAGGGTCGTGGGCATCTGTCAAGGACGACGGAAACAACGCGATCATGTCTCATCGAAGAAGAACCCACCGAAACAAAACGGGCTCAGGCATTCGGCGCATCGTGGTGGCACTGCTGACCGTTTCTGTGGTGTTCTTGTTCTTGCCCCAATCGTGGACCACGGGACTCATGAGCCTGGTTCAGGTGCTGGTTCCGTTCCAAGACGGAGCGACGCAAGCCATCAGCCCTGTTACGCAGGCGGCAAGCCCAGACCAAAGAACCTACCGCACCGAGGAGGTGCAGCAATTCGCCGTCCGAAACGCCGCGCTGGTGCATACCGTTTCCGCCCTCGCACTGCGCGTGCGGGAGCTAGAGGCCGAAAATGATCTGCTTAGCGCCACGAGGCTTTGGAACCCGGACGGTCATCGCTTCGGTTCGAGCGGGCGTCTGATCCCCGGCCGGATGATCGTATCGGACATGTTGGCGTGGCGGTCGTCGCGACTGCTAAACGCTGGAACGCTGCAGGGTGTACGCCGGGGTCAAGGCGTCGTATCGCGGCATTTCTCGTTGGATCGTGGTGAAGCGGACGGCGTGTCGGAAGGGATGGCGATCCTGCTCAAGGAGTCGCTGGTTGGGTTCGTTGAAGATGTCGGCACGCACACGTCGCGGGTTCGCCTGCTCGGCGACGTCACCACCGAAATGAAGGTACGCCTTGGTCGAATCATGCCGCAGGGGCCGCCGGAGACCTTCGATCGGTTTTTCTGGTTGACCGGTACGGGCAAGGGGTTGATGGAAATCCGCGATGTCGAGGGCAAGGATGTCGATTCGGGGGCCATTGCAATCGGCGATATCGTGCTCGCGCCCCCCGTGGAAGGGCGGCTCCCTACCGCTATGTGCATCGGCGAAGTCGAATCCATCCACGTGGACCGCGACAATCCGCTGCTTTCAGTCCTGCTCATTGCCAGCCGCGTTGACTACGATTCGCTCAGCCGTGTGTATGTGTTCGAGCCCGATCTCGGTAAGCAGTAGGAAGGATTATGCCCGCCGCAGTCGATCAATTCGGCGGACAACGCCATTCCCCTCTTGGGGCCGCCACCCCAGGTGTCTTAAGAGGGAAAAAACGGCCTTGACGTGGCCTACAAAGCCGGTACATTGCACGGCTCGGATAAACTGACGGATGTTTACTTTCAGGCGACCAATGCGATGTCACGCTGCAGGATAGCAAGCTACCAAGCCAAGACGGGTAAGGTTCAACAGGATTGGCATCATGTGGATGCCGACGGGAAAGTCCTCGGCCGGCTCGCGGTAGGCATCGCGACGGTCTTGATGGGCAAACATCGCCCTACCTACACCGCACACGTGGATACCGGCGATTTCGTTGTGGTAACCAACGCCCACAAGATTCGGCTTACCGGCAACAAGGCCAATACCATGGTCTACCCCCGATACAGCTATTATCCGGGCGGATACAAGGAAACGCCCTATGAGCGGGTGCTCGAGCGGCATCCCGACCGGATTCTGCGTGAATCCGTCCGTCGTATGCTTCCCAAGAATGCTTTGGGCAGAAAAATGCTTGCCAAATTGAAGATCTATGCAGGCGGCGACCATCCTCATTCGGCCCAGCAGCCGAAGGCATGGGCGTTTTAGCGGCGGCCAACCGGCCGTTTGGAAGAAAACCAGCTACGGTACTATGGGAGACGACCTGACGTGAGCGATACCCCGAATTCTGAACCGACCCCGAATGCCGCTCCGGCGACTGACGCCGCCGCGGCCGCACCAACCACGCCAGTCGCACCGGCCACGCCAGTTGAGTCTCCAGCCCCGGTCGCGGCGCCCAAGCCCAAGCCTAAGAAAACCGACCCTGCGGCGCCGTTCATTTGGGGAACGGGTCGCCGGAAGTCGTCGGTGGCGCGCGTTCGAATCAGGCCGGGCGAGGGAAAATACCTGATCAACAACCGCAAGGTCGATGAATTCTTCTGCCTTGACAAAGACCGCGAATCGGCTCGTCAGCCGCTCGCCATCACCGGTGCGCTCAAGAATTATGACGTCTACGTCAACGTAGGCGGCGGAGGCATCACCGGGCAGGCGGGCGCTGTGCTTCTGGGCTTGGCCCGGGCGCTGGTCAAAGCGGACCCCGACTGCGAGGCGAAGCTTCGCGAGCAGAACCTCCTGCGGCGAGACCCTCGCCGTGTCGAGCGGAAGAAATACGGTTTGCGCGGCGCCCGTCGTGCCTACCAGTTCTCCAAGCGATAATTCGGCTTCGAGCCGCCGAGTCCCGTGCCGTTCGCTGTGGGCGGCGGTGCTGGGGGACTAGCGCGCAGTGCGTTTGGCGGCGGACATGCGGTTTGAGACGCGGCGTGCGAATCTGCTTTACGTGGGCGAACCCCAGCCGGGCGCGGCTGGGCTGAATGGACGGCTGGGCTACATTTCTGGCGAACGTGTTTTTCCGGAATTGAGAGCGCCTTGCTGGCGGAAGCGCGGCCTACTATTTTTCGTCGTAAACGAATTCCATACCTACATAGTATCCGCCATCGACCTCTGTACAGTGCCGTACGATCGCTTGCCCCTGTAGGCTGACCTCCGGCTCGTGGATCGCGATCAACAGCTTCAACCCCGTTGGTAGCGAATCGTCCGTCTTGATGCCGACACCAAGCTGACTCAGGTTTAGGGAGGTAGCCAGGACGAGTTGCTCCACGCCGTCCTCATCGGGAACCCAAAGCTGAACCGTGCCGGGGAATGGCCATCGCGGTAGGCGGCGGTTGCCTGTTTCGGCGGGCGCGTCCCCGATCACGCCTCGGCTGGCCAGCAGCTTCGCGACCGATTTCTTCGTCAGTTTGATGAATTCAACAGCTTCCATAGCCCGTTCCTCAGAGTGCCTACACGTTCATGTCGTATCGAATTCATCGGACCGACGTGAGTCAGACTTGCTCAGAGATTTTCCAGGCGGATTATCGGTCGTGGGGCTCAGGAATGCCGCCCGTTGCGGCTCGGATGCGACGCGGCCTACGGCCTTGTATCGACGATGTGTTGATTTCTGACTCGGTCATTGACGGGCTACCCGCCCACAGGTGGGGGTCGCCCAGACACAGCGGAGGGCCGCTGTGCTACACGGGATCCCCATCGAATTATCGATGACGGATTCCTGCCTCAACAGGGCATGAGCGACATTACCCCCAAAGCCGCAAGGCGTCATTGTAGGTGACCATGATGAAACAGGAGATAATCAGCGCCAACCCGATCATTTGCGTGGCCACCTGAACCCGAAGGC
>CAZYXP010000160.1:0-9104 GCA_964651325.1 uncultured Phycisphaeraceae bacterium | reverse complement strand
GCCGTGGGCGCGAGAACGCACTCCGTGCGCGGCCCGCTTCAAGGCGCACGGTCTCTGTGGATGCCATCCGAATTTATTGCGTCGTGGCTCGTTCGGTGGACGCCCGCCACGGGCACGTCCGGCTCATTTATCAGATGGAGGTCGCCCTCGATGAGCCGCCGCAACGTGAGGCGAGCCGATTGAAACGAATGCGCGCCAATGACGCCAAGTGGATTGAACGGACCGAAACTCCTGAACCTACGCCGGGCACGCGACCGCTTCACCAACGTCCAATCATTGTCGGGTTCGGCCCGGCCGGTATGTTTGCGGCGCTTAGGCTGGCGCAATTCGGGTATTGCCCCATCGTGCTCGAAAGGGGTCAAGCCGTGAAGCGGCGTCACAAAGACGTCTTGCAGCGTTACTTTCGCGAGCGTGATTTCGACGGAGAATCGAATCTGTTATTCGGCGAAGGCGGTGCGGGGACGTATAGCGATGGGAAGCTGTACACGCGCGTCAGCGACGATCTTTGCCGATACGTGCTTGAGGAGTTGTATCGCCACGGCGCCGATCCGGATATTTTGATCGACGCGCGACCCCACATCGGTAGCGACAGGCTTCCGACCGTCTGCACAAACATCCGCAAGAGAATTGAATTCTACGGCGGCGAGATCCGTTTTGCCTCTTCGCTTCGTGATGTCCGGATCGAAGACGGGACGATTGGGGCGATTCAGGTCGGCGGCGGACGCTACCCCGAGGGCGCCCAATGGGAGCCTGTGGACCCGGTGATCCTGGCGGTCGGTCATTCCGCGCGGGATACCATACGCATGCTGGATCAGCGCGGGATTGACGTGGCCGTCAAACCGTTCCAGATCGGGGTTCGCATTGAGCATCCCCAGTCGATGATCGATGCCGTGCAATTCGGCGCCTGCGCCAGCCACAAGAGATTGGGGCCGGCGGAATACCAGATGGTCGCCAAGGGGGCGGCGCGGCAGGGCGACATGTACAGCTTCTGCATGTGCCCTGGAGGTGAGATTCTCCCCACGAATGAGTCGCCCGGGTTGATCGCCACCAACGGCGCGAGCCGCGCCAGGAGATCGAGTCCGTTCGCCAACAGCGGCCTCGTGATCACCATCGATCCCGCCCAGCATGGCTGGGATGCCATGGGGGCGCTGGCGTACCAGGAGCATTGGGAAAAGGCGGCGTTCGAGGCCACCGGGCGGACGTATGCCGTGCCCGCGCAGCGCGCTTCGGATTTCCTTGCACAGCGCGCCTCAAACGGAACCCTGGCGACGAGTTTTCCTCTGGGCGCGCGATGGACCGATATTCGCGCGCTCATCCCGGAAGAAGTGGGCCAGGCGCTTGAGCGAGCGCTTCCCATGCTCGACGCCAGAATTCCCGGATTCGCGGGCTCCGATGGCATCATCACCGCGCCCGAAACACGGGCCAGCGCGCCGATTCGCATAACGCGCGATCGCGATACCAGGGCGGCGATCGGGTATGCCAACCTCTACCCCGTAGGCGAAGGGGCAGGATACGCCGGCGGCATCGTGAGCGCGGCCGTGGACGGCATTAAGACGGCGGACACCCTGATCGCGCAGTATGCTCCGCCAAATTAATGAGCAATAGCCTGAAACAACACATGTAGAAAACCGACGATACCCGTGGGGCCTCTTGGACGCGTGAGGATGTTGAGCCACAGAGGACACAGAGCACCAAGGCGCAAGCCTGGTGACCTCCTAATGCGGATGGTCCTTGGATCGCCGATTGCCGATCTCCCGATCGGCGTGGATGGATTGGGAACGGGACGTGCCGATCGGATCATAGGTGGTCCCGGAGTCCGAAGGCTGGCGCCAGCGGCTCTGAGGTGGGCTGGAGACAGAGGTTCGTACTCATGACGGAAGACTTCATTATCGGTGCAAAACTCGGCGACCTAGTCGACCGAATCGTGGCTAGCTATCACGCCGACGCGCGCACGCAGCACATCGACAAGACCTACCTGCCCTCGCGGCTGGAGATTGTGCGCACGACGGAGGATCTTCTTGAGCTTTTGTACCCCGGGTTGATCGGCCGGCAACATCTGACCAATCACAACGTTTCGTTTCACGTCGGCGATTTGCTTCCGCGTATTGGCAAAGCACTCTGCAAACAGATTCTACTGTGCCTTTGCTACGCGCGAGAACGGCACGAGCCCAACCTGCAAGTCGGTGAGGCGTACAGCGCAAAAGCGCGCGCCGTCACGCTGGCATTCTTGGAGGCCATCCCGGAGATACGGACCACGCTGGCCGGCGATGTGCAGGCGAGTTTTGACGGTGACCCGGCGGCTCAGGACGCTGAAGAGGTGGTCCTGTCGTATCCGGGTCTTCTGGCGATCAGCGTCCACCGCATGGCCCATGCGTTTTACGAGTTCAAGATTCCGCTCATGCCGCGGATCATGGCCGAATGGGCGCACAACAAAACGGGGATAGACATCCACCCGGGAGCGCGCATCGGCCGCAATTTCTTTATCGATCACGGCACAGGTGTGGTGATCGGCGAAACCACGGACATCGGCGACCACGTCAAGATTTATCAGGGCGTGACGTTGGGCGCCCTTTCCTTCCCCAAAGATGACCGCGGTCGGATCATACGCGAGACAAAACGCCATCCCACGGTGGGCGACCGCGTCACCATCTATGCCAACGCCATCATCTTGGGGGGGGAGACGATCATCGGGGACAACTCGGTGATCGGCGGTTCGGTCTTTGTGACTTCAAGCGTACCGCCGGATTCCATCGTGACGTTCAAGCCGCCAGAGCTACGCATGAAGCAAAAGGGCAACGATCAAGCAAAGCTGACCGACGCCTCAAGCTCGGAACCTACGGATGACTTTCCTGATTACTGCATTTAGAGGTCGCACAGGAAAAACCTAGACAACTCGTGGTTCCCCTGAGCCGCCGGCTTCAGGTCGCGCGGCCTGCGGGTTCGTGTGGCGTGCTGAAACGCAGTGCCGCGCCAGCTAATGCAAACGGTTCGGAATTGAGCGGACCCACCACATCCTTTCGGGTCCACGTCCTTTTTGGAGGTGGGGAAGCTGGTGATCTTGACCGATTGACGCCTGCTTCTACCAACGACCCCAACCACCTCGCCATGGCGGTCCTGATGGATGGTGTTCGATTCCTGGTGGCCGGAGAATCATCGGCTTCCCCATGGCCAATAGGACTTGGGCCACCCGCCGATCGGTTGTAACCAAGGCAAACATATTGCGCAAGCAGATTTATTGAGTATCTGTTTGGCGGGCCGGTTGAGCGCCTGCGGGTCGCGTGCGGAGTGCTGGCGTGTCGGGCATGCCGATGGCATCAACGAATGGCGGGGGAGACGCCGTCGGGCGGGCGGAAACCGATCAGCCATTCGTCCGGCGGCTGACCATTTCCATCGAGCGTCAGCCTGCGGCGCGCGTGCGCACCGATCGCATGTCGGCCATCGGATGGCAGTTCGGCATTCCGATGTCGTGCGAGCCCTATCACATCAGGTTATCCAGGCCGATTCCTGTGGGGCCCGGCAAACTGATCCTCATTGTGGGGCCTTCAGGCTCGGGGAAAAGCACGATCCTGGCGGACATCCACCGGCAGATCGAAGGCTCGCCAATGGTCCATCGAATCCAGTTTCCCACCCAACAGGCGATCATCGACGCCGTCGCGCCTTGGGGCCCGCTGACCGAATCCGTCAAGCTGCTCACGCGATGCGGGCTTGGCGAACCGCGTCTGTGGTTGCGGACGTTTGGCGAGCTTTCCGACGGTGAGCGGTTTCGAGCTCGGCTGGCACGGGCGGTGGCCGACCAACGTTTCCAGCGGAATGCGGCGCCGATTCTCTGCGATGAGTTCGGATCAAGTCTACATCGGCGCGCGGCCCATGCCTTGGCGTTCCATCTTCGCAAGCTGACCAAGGATCATGGGTTGTGCCTGATCCTTGCGTGCCACGATCCAAGCATCGAACGCGATCTCTCACCCGATGTCGTGGTTCGCCTTAGTGGCGGGCAGCGGGGTATCGTCTCATTGACAGCGAGGGACCGCGCCGCGGGATTTAGCCTGAGGCGACGCCTGCGGATCGAGCTTGGTCGCAAGAAGGACTACCAAACATTTGGGGCGATGCACTACCGAAGCACGGACGAGCTTGGGTTCGTCCACAAGGTTTTCGTCCTACGGGAAGGGCACAGCGGAACGCGACTGGGCATCGTCGTCTACGCCTACGGTCCGTTGGAGCTGTCGCTCCGCAACCATGCTACCCGCGGCCTATTTGCCGGCCGACCCGACCGGCTCAATGAGAACATGCGCATCTTGAGACGGCTTGTCATTCACCCGGATGTTCGCGGTTGCGGACTGGGCCATTTCCTAGTTGAAAAGACGTTGGGGCAGGTGGGCACGCCCTACGTGGAATGCCTGGCGTCGATGGGCGCGGTGAACCCCGTCTTTGAAAAAGCGGGCATGCGGCGTATCGGACAGGTGCCCGTTTCGACGGCGCGGATGGCCGCGGCTCGAGCCCTGAAGCGGATCGGCGTGGATCCGTTGGCCCCCGAGTTTCCGCATGCGATCGCCTGCAATCGCCGTGTCCGACTTGTCGTGATGGACGTCGTACGAAAATGGTACGCCACAACAACCGGCGGCGGCGGCGCACGTCGCGTCAAACGACAGACACCTGTGTTTCTGGCTCGCGCGTTTCGAGGGCTCATAGGCATGAGCCCGGTGTATTACCTCTGGCATTGTGATGCGCGGGTGCGCCGAGCGCTGCGCGTTTGTGCGTCGCCGGGTTCTCGACGATCGACGGACCCCGCAGAAAAAACGATCGGCGCGAGGGATTCGGAACACCCCAGGTAGTTTGGTGGCATCGCCCGCTTGGTGGTTGATGGGTTCCCGCGCACGACCGCGCAAGCTGAAGCCCGCGGCTCAGGGCTCGGGCCTCAGGGCACGGGGTTCGGGGCACGGAAGAATATCTGCCGGCAATCGGTGGGCCGGCGAAGGAGGGTTTGACAATGACCATTCGTTCCATTCTATCAAACATGCTACGGCCTTTTTCTTCACGCAAAGTTCGCGTAGCGTTGGCGACGGTCCTTTCCGCGATGGTCGCCGAATTCGGATTCCATGTCGGCGAGGAGCTGATTCTAACATTCGTCAGTGTTGGCGTGGCGCTCATTCTGGGGATCGCGCACGAGGACGCCGGACTCAAAACCGGGGCCAGCCGCCGCAATCCAACCGACCGCTAGGGCTTCGTCACTCGTAAGGCTGCGGGTGCCCGCGGCTCGAACCCAACTACCGAGCCGCATGCTTCAGCTTGCGCGGCCATTCGTAGAAGCGCATCAAACGGACTAGGTATCACGCGAGCCTGTGCGCCGCGCGGGCTAGAGTCCGCGGCTCGGGGCCAGAGTCCGCCGCTCAGATGAAAAAGTCCGTCGCATCCGGCGATCTAGCGGCGACAAAGCCGCTCGCGGCCACGTTGGCGGAAGCCGTCTCGTTGGAGACGTCCGTGGGTCGATCCTGGGTTATCCAGAGCAGCACGGCGATAACCAGGATCAGAATCGCGACAGCGAACCAGGTAGCGCGAATCCCGCCGATCCGCGGCGGCTCGTCGAAAACCGACTCATGCCGCACCACATCCGACGCATGAAGCGCCGCAGATAGTTCCATCAATTCAGGCGTATCGCGTAGGGCGTTGACCATCGCGTCGGAAGATTCAGGAACATCCTTGGCGGCAGCTGGCTTGGGCGCTTCGAAGGCGAGATGGGAAAGGCAGTTCGGACAGTACGTATCCGACCCGGACACCTCGCGATGACAGCGCCAGCACTTGCCGAAATAGCGGCACAGACCCGGCGATTCAATCGCAAACCGCCACTGGTAGTCCGTGGCCGGCCCGCGAACGATCGATGTTTCTGTGAGCACGCCGCGACGGATCTGACGGATGATTCGATCCAGCGACACGCCGGGGAACGGCCGGAGGTGCTCCAGCACATACCAGGGTCCGGCATGTTCTTTCATTTTCTGGATCATGTCATCGCTGAGGTCCTGCCCGCAATGGTCGCATTCGCGTTGATCGCGCAAGACGAGCAAGCCGCAAGTAACGCACGGCTGGGCATGCCCATGCCAGATTTCGCCAGCTTGAGGGCTGAGCGGCCCGATGCCGCGCCGGGCGGCGATTTCCAGCGGATGACCGCCCTGAGGCATTTCCGGCTGGGTGGGGTGCTTCGTTGCAATAGGGGCATCTTCATTAGGCAAGGCTGGATCCTCCAATTATGGCACTCGATTCTAGGCGGGCACGAATGTCGAAACAAGAGAAAATCGGCCCAGAACCGCTGGAACAAGCCTGCGGACCTTTCCCGGCCAGATGTAAGCGGGCTCGCGCCCACTGCTCTGAAAAGATGTCACCGGGCTCGCGCCCGTTGCTCTGATGCGGACCCGCTGCCGATTGGGTCGCGATCCCTGAGATCGTGCGTCTGTTTGCGAATCCCCGGCGGCGAGGCTAGACTTCTGCCTCGTTTTCACCGCGGCAAAGATCCCAAATGGGCAATCACGAGTGCGATCAGCTTATGGCCGAAAAGGTAGAAGGTATTAAGAAGGGGCGGTATCGCCATCAGGAAATCGAAGCCAAATGGCAGCGGTTCTGGGCGCAACAGAGCACCTTCAAGACGGCCAACCCCGGCGACGCGTCCTTCGATGCGCGCAAACCGAAGTACTACATCTTGGATATGTTTCCGTATCCAAGCGGCGCGGGGTTGCATGTCGGCCATCCGGTGGGTTACTGCGCGACCGACATCATCGCTCGCTACAAGCGCATGCGCGGGTTCAACGTGCTTCATCCGATGGGGTTTGATGCGTTCGGATTGCCGGCGGAGCAATACGCCATAGAAACCAACGTCCACCCGGCCGAGACCACGCGCAAAAACATCGAGATGTACCGCAAGCAATTGCGGATGTTTGGCTTCAGCTATGATTGGGATCGGGAGATCGTCACGTGTGAGCCGGCCTATTACAAGTTCACGCAGTGGATGTTCGCCCGGATGTTCGAGAGTTGGTACGACGATCAACATGAGTGGACGGACAGCGACGGCGCAAACGTAGTTGGCAAGGCGAGGCCAATCGACGAACTCATCTCGGAGCTGGCGTCTGGGCGATTCGGCGTCACCGCGTCGCTAGACATTGTTCGCACCCAAGAGGATAACGCTCGACGCGAATGGTCCGAGCTTTCCCAAGAGGAACGCCGCAAGACCGTGGATCAACAGCGGCTCGCGTTTCTGGATGAAGTCCCCGTCAACTGGTGCCCCGCTCTTGGCACCGTCCTGGCCAACGAGGAAGTCGACGCGGATGGCCGAAGCGATCGCGGAAGCCATCCGGTGTTTCGCCGTCCGCTTAAACAGTGGATGCTACGCATCACAAAGTATGCCGACCGATTGCTGGCGGACCTGGACGGGTTGGATTGGCCCGAGCCGATCAAGATCAAGCAGCGCCATTGGGTCGGTCGCAGCACCGGCGCGGAAGTCATTTTTCCACTGGCCGATCATTGGACCCTCGAAGATGGCCATTGGAAACGCCGGACACCCGGGGAGCGCCCTTCATCCGGCGATGAAAACCGGCCACATGTCGATCTTCCGGTTGACTGCATCAAGGTGTACACGACGCGCCCCGACACGCTGTTCGGCGCGACGTACATGGTCCTGGCCCCCGAACACCCGCTGGTCGATCGGATCACAACCGATCAACAGCGCGGGCAAGTCCGAGAATATATTCGCGTGGCGCGAAATCGCTCCGACTTGGATCGCACGGCGGATGTGAAAGAGAAAACCGGCGTCTTCACCGGCGCCTACGCCATCAACCCGATCAACGGCGAGCGGATTCCGATCTGGACGGCGGATTATGTCCTGATGGGGTACGGCACCGGCGCGATCATGGCCGTCCCCGGAGGCGACACGCGCGACTACGAATTCGCCAAGGCATTTGACTTGCCCATCAGGTGCGTCGTGCGGCCGACGCAGCGATGGATTGAAGAGCGCATCGAGCAGTTGTCCGCACAGGCGCAGGCGTCCGCGGACGACGGATTGAAGAGTATCGCCGCCGATTTCCCCGAACATGCCGAAGTGATTGCGGCCAAGGCACGAAACACGAAGGATTTGGGCTCGCGCATGGCCGGCGTCCTACGCGATCGCGTCGGCCTTGAGCCACTGATCGAACATGCGGTAGCCCATCCCGAGTGTTGGGGTACGGCCTTCACGGCCGAGGGGCAAGCGGCCAACTCGCCGCCGGCAGCCGGCGAGGGGGCCGACAGCGATATTGCGATTCCCACTGGGCCTTGCCAACTCAACGGCCTGTCAACCGAAGAGGCGAAAGCCAAGACAATTGCATGGCTCGAATCTAACGGCATGGGCTGCGCAGCGGTCAACTACAAGCTTCGCGAATGGCTCTTCAGCCGACAACGTTATTGGGGCGAGCCATTCCCCGTGCTGCACGGCGAGGACGGAGGCACGATCGCCGTGGCCGACGACGCCCTGCCCGTCGAATTGCCGCCGATGGATGATTTCAAGCCGACCGCGGCCGCAGACGACGCAGATACGCTCCCGCAACCGCCGCTGGCGCGGGCGTCGGATTGGGTCCACGTCGATCAGGACGGCAAGCCCTTCGTGCGCGATTTGAACACCATGCCGCAGTGGGCGGGATCCTGTTGGTACTACCTGAGATTCATCGACCCGCAAAACGCGGATCGTTTCTGCGATCCGGAGGCCGAGCGGCATTGGATGCCGATCGATCTATACCTCGGTGGGGCCGAGCACGCGGTGTTGCATCTTCTCTATGCGCGATTTTGGCATAAGGTCCTTTTCGATCTCGGCCACGTATCCACGCGTGAACCGTTCAAGCGATTGTTCAACCAGGGGATGATTCAGGGATTTGCATTCCAGGGCCCACGCGGCACGATCGTTGGCCCGGACAAGGTCGATCAGATCGGCCCCGACCAATACGTGCTAAAGGAAACGCGCGAGCCGGTCACCCAACGCATCGCCAAGATGAGTAAATCTCTGAAAAACGTGGTCAATCCCGATGAGATCATCGCCGAGCACGGCGCGGATACGTTTCGACTTTATGAGATGTACATGGGACCGTTGGAGGCGG
>CAZYXP010000159.1:0-9208 GCA_964651325.1 uncultured Phycisphaeraceae bacterium | reverse complement strand
GGCGGCGCTGCGCTTGCCCCCGGCTACTTTAGCGCAGGCCTACAGCCTGCCATCACTGCCACCGATTGGGTCATGGAACCCATCCCTCGCCATTCTTCATCGACCTCTTGGTTCGCCGTTGGCCGAAAGCCGCGGCATGTAGCCCAGCCACCCCCGGCGGGAATGTGGCCTGGCCGCCCCCGGCCGGGTGGTGCGCCGATCGCCACTAGCGTTGCGGCCGCGCCGCCAGATGCCGCCCGGCTCCCACAGCGGGGGGCCGCTGTGCTACACGAGCGACACCCGAAAGGCCGATATCGGCGATGCAACCGCGCTAGACGTCTAGATTCTTGACGGTGGTGGCGTTGTCTTCGATGAATCGGCGGCGGTCTTCCACGCTTTCGCCCATGAGCAGGCGGAAGATTCGATCGGCCTCTCGGGCGTCGAGATCGGCCTGTTCCAGGTCGGTGTCGTCCTCGGTGATCTTCACACGCAGCAACGTGCGGTTTTCCGGGTTCATGGTCGTGTCCCAAAGCTCGTCGGCGTTCATCTCGCCGAGGCCTTTGAACCGTTTGATCGCCAGGCCGCTGCGGCCTAGATCGCGGACGCCAGGACCAACCGCGGCTAGGTTATCCAACTCGACCGGATCCCCTTCCTGCGGCTTGAGCACGTACCGGGCGGGGGGCAATTCGCCGGTGACCAGCTCTTCGCGCACCAGAAAGAGATCGGTAATGGGCAGGCCGTTGGCTTCTATAGACTTGATGAGTTCGTCGAGAACGCGGCACTCCGCGAGCGGATAGCGCACGATTCGATGGGGCGACAGCTCCTCTTCGCCGTTGGCTTTCTTCCCATTCTCGGCCAGCAGAACGTGCCGGGCGTCCATGACTTCGACCTCGCCGTGCTGCTCGGTTTCCTGGTGTTTGAGGCGATCAACGTCGGCGTCGGAGTAGAGGAAATGTTGTTCGGGCTTTTCCTGCTCGGGTCGGTGGACGTACACCAACTGCTTGGGCAGGCCGTGTTCGTCGTGCCGCCACTTTGTGGCGAGCTCTTTGAAGTTTAGCCCGCGCCGGGCCAAAATGCGGCGCTGGGATTCCAGAGCTTCCAATTCCTTGCACAGGGCTTCCAGATCGGCCCCGTCAATGGTCTTTTGTTCTGTGCCGTCTTCGTCGCACACGGACAACGCCGCGCCAACGCGCCCCATGGACGTGAGCTTCTCGTTGAGTTCGCTGTCGCCGAGCACGTAGTCAATGGCCTTACCCTTTTTGACTTGATACAGCGGCGGCTGGGCGACGCAGATGCGCCCCTCTTCGATCAGGGGCCTCATGTGGCGGAACAGGAACGTCAGCAAGAGCGTTCGAATGTGCGAACCATCCACGTCCGCGTCGGTCATGATGATCAGCCGGCCGTAGCGGCACTTGGATGAGTCGAAATCCTCCTTGCCAATACCGCAACCCACGGCGGAGATTAGCTTGGTGATTTCATCGTGGGCCAGCATCTTGTCGATGCGGGCTTTTTCCACGTTGAGAATCTTGCCCTTGAGGGGCAGAATCGCCTGCGTGAACGAATCCCGCCCTTGCTTGGCGATGCCGCCGGCCGAATCCCCTTCGACGAGGTAAAGCTCCGTGTTGTCGCGGTCTTTGCTGCGGCAGTCCCAGAGTTTTCCCGGCAGGCCGCCGCTGCTCAGCGCGCTTTTTCGTGATAGCTCGCGGGCCTTTCGTGCGGCTTCGCGAGCCTGGGCGGCCTGGATACCCTTGTTCACGATCTTCTTGGCTTCCGCCGGGTTTTCTTCGAAGTATGTGCCCAGCTTGTCGTACAAGACCTGTTGCAGGAACGTCTCCACTTCCGGGTTAAGCAGCTTTACCTTCGTTTGAGCCTCGAACTTGGGATCGTGAAGCTTCACCGAGGCAATGGCAACGAGCCCCTCGCGCCAATCGTCGCCAGTGACGTTGGTGTTGCCCTTGATGAGGTTGTTTTTCTTGGCATAGTTGCTGGCCACGCGCGAGACGGACGTCTTGAGCGCGGACATGTGCGTTCCGCCGTGAATGTTGTGAATGTTGTTGGCGAAGCAGAGCAGGTTTTCCGTATACGAATCGGTGAACAGCAACACAACCTGACACGAAAGCCCCTCGTGTTCGCTTTCGCCTCCGATGTAGATCGGCTCTTTGTGAAGAAACTCGGAGCCGCTGGCCAAATGAAGACTGAAATCTTTGAGGCCGTCTTCGAAGTAGAACGTTGCCTCGCGGTTTGAGCAGTCGTCGATCAGACGCACGTTCAGGCGATCATTGAGATAGGCCAACTCGCGCAGCCGGTGGTAGAGGGTTTCGTACTTAAACTCCGCTTCACCGAACACCTCGGGATCGGGCTTGAATTCGATGATCGTGCCCGTCTTGTCGGTGTTCTCCTCGATGGTCAATTCCTGTGTGATCGCCCCGCGGCCGAATCTCATGGTGTGTTTCTTGCCGTTGCGATGCACCTCCACGGTCAGCCATTCGCTCAGCGCATTGACCACGCTGACGCCCAGCCCGTGCAGGCCGCCTGATACTTTGTAGCTGGCGCTGTCAAACTTGCCGCCCGAGTTGAGCACGGTCATCACGATTTCAAGCGCGGGCCGGCCATTGAGCTTGGGGTTGTCGTGTTCGATGGCCCCGACGGGAATGCCGCGGCCGTTGTCCGAGACCCGACAGCTGCCGTCGGCGCCCAGGCGCACTACAACCGCGTCGCAATGCCCCTCCAGCGCCTCATCGACCGCGTTGTCCACGACTTCGTACGCCAGATGGTGCAGCCCGGCCGCCCCGACGCCGCCAATGTACATGCCCGGATTCTTGCGAACGGCGTCCAGGCCTTCCAGCACGGTTATGCTCGTCTCGTCGTATCGCTGTTGGGTCACGGATGTGTCACTCATGTTTTGATCTCAAGCCGCCCTTTGCCGTTGGCTACTCAGCCAACGGTCTACCGCCCCTTGGTCGCCTAACCAACAGATCATGGCCCTGTGGTCTCATTGCCCTTTGGTCATTGCCCTGTGGATCGCAAACTCGAACCGCTTCGGCCGTAGCGAAACACCACGCGCCGAATCTCACCGCGGCGTCCCAACGCCGACAACAGCCGCGATGCCCACTGCCGGCGCATTAAGCTCACGCCAGCCGGCACATCAACGTATACCTCCAAGGTGGTCCCATCACGAACCAGCAGGCGACACTGCTCCACAAACGCCTGATCCACAATCCCCAACACGCGATCCGCCAGATCGGGATCCAACGCCGCCTGCAAGACGGATTCCGCGATAACGCCGGCGAAGTCTGCAACGGGCTTGGCCGGATCGACCCTGCGACGATTCCGTTGAACCCAACCGAGCTGGTGTTGCGAATCCATGTTCCCGCGCCCCCTTGATCTCTGCCGACAAGCCAGCTAGCTCGACGACAAGTTCACCGGCATGACCACGTACAGAAACTCTCCGCCCGCTCGGAGAATCCCTGGACGGTTCGCCTCCTTCATGGTCAAGGTGACCTCGTCCGCGGTGACGACGCGAAGCACATCCAGCAGGAACACCGGATTGAACCCGATCTCCATCGGCTCATGCTTGCACACAACGGGGATGGAAATCGTCGCCTCCCCTTGTTCGGGCGCTCTGCTCGTTATGGTCAAATCCCCATCCGAAAAAGCCAATCGAACCCCCCGTGATTCCTCATTGGTGAGCAAAGCCGCCTGCTTGAGCGCCGCGGCGAACTCGGCCGTCTTCAACGTGGTTTCGCGATCGCAATCGGTGGGAACCACATCCCGGTAACTCGGGAAATGCCCCTCCACCAGCGACGTGCCGATCTGCGCTCCAGCGACGCTCACCAGCATCCGATTGCTCGAAATATGCACGGACACCAGGTCGTCTTCGCCCGTGGCAAGCCTGCTGAAGACCGCCAGCGCTTTGGTCGGCACGATCACCGAACCCACTTCTTGCGTGCTATCAGGCCGCGTTACCGTACCCGGCGCTACCGACAACCGCCGCCCATCGGTAGCGGCCAAGGTCAGCCGATCCCCCTCCAGCTCAAAGAGAACGCCGTTGATCGCGTAGCGAGTGCTCTCCCTGGCCGCGGCCAACGAAGTCCACTCGACTTGTCGTCGCAGCGCGTTTTGAGGCACCGTGAAATGCGGCTCTTCTTCCATCGCCCCCACGGCTGGGAATTCCGCGGCGTCCTGCGTGAGGATCTGAAAATGGGATCCCGCCCCCCGCACGTGCAGCTCGCTCGCATCTGTCTCGACGGCCAACGTTTCGTCCGAACACTCGTGCATGATGCGGGCAAAAGTGTCGGCCACAATCACGGTCTCGCCGGGCTCGTCGACTTCCACATGCGTCGCGGCACACCTCAAACTTATTTCAAGATCAGTGGCACACAAGAAAAGCACGTCCGCTTTCGCTTCCAGCTTGACGCAACGGAGAATCTCTTTGGGGGTGCGTGCTGCAGCCACCGCGCATAACGGGGCGAGGAGGTCCGCCATTTCCTGCCGGTTGAATCGAAGCTTCATAGGCTCACCTGTTCGAAGAAGAGAAGTAGGGAAGAGATTTCTGTTTCTTTCTTATTAGTTTATCTATATTTTATTAGAAGTAGTAGTAAGCGGCTATACAATAGAGATATTTTTCAAGACCGATTCACCAAACTCTTACTACTCAAGAACTAAGGCGCCAAAGCTGGCCGCTGTTTGGCTAGCCGGCCTGTGAACAACACTGTTGCTATCGGTCGCCGTTTTCACAGTTTGCCAAGACGACCGAATCGACACGCGATCCTTCCAAAGAACTGACATGCCCAGCATGCCATCGCGACATGCTAACCGCGGTTCCTGATCTCCTTGGTCATGGTCTCCAAGAGCGTCGCCATTTCTGGGTCTTCTTCCGCCGATCGCCCAATAGACCGGCTGGCAAGAAGGACTGTGGAGTGATCGCGCCCGCCAAAGTAGCCGCCGATGTCCTCCAGGCTTTGGCCGGTCAGACGCCGGGCAAGGTACATGGACACATGCCGAGGGTGCGTGATCGCCTTGGATCGCTTCTTCCCTTGTAAGTCGGAGATTTTAACGCCAAATCGTCTGGAAACCACGCCCAGAACGGCCGGAATATCTATCGGTTCTTGAGCGCGCCCGCTGAGGGCTTTGGTCGCCAGTTCGATTGTGATCGGGCAACGGTGGGCTTGGCTCAGAGCGTCCAGCTTGATCAGGGCGCCTTCTAGCTCGCGCACGTTGGCGCCGGTAGCGCCGGCGACGTATCGAAGCACGTCCGCCGGGGCTTCGATACAGCGCAGCTTCGCTTTCTTGCGGAGAATTGCCATTCGGGTTTCCAGGCACGGGCGGTCCAGCAGCGCGACCAAGCCGGAATTGAAGCGGCTGACGAGCCGTTCCTCCAGGCTGGGGATGTCCGCGGGCGCGCAATCCGCCGATAGGACGATCTGTCTTTGCGATTGATAGAGTGTGTTGAAGGTGTGGAAGAATTCTTCCTGGCTGCGCTCCCGCTCGGCAAGAAACTGAATGTCGTCGATGACGAGCAAATCGACATGGCGGTACCGAAACCGAAACTGGTGGAGCGCGCCGCATTCCACGGCCTCGATGAAATCGTTGGTAAACGTCTCGCAGGAGATGTAATGGTACCGGATTCGCGGGTTGCGTTCGCGGGCGGCGTGACAAATGGACTGAAGCAGGTGCGTTTTGCCCAAACCTACCGGCCCGTGTATGAAAAACGGGTTGTAGCACCGGCCTGGGTCGCCGGCGACGGCTGTAGCGGCGGCCTGCGCAAGGCGATTGCAAGGCCCGGTGACGAAATTGTCGAACGTGTAGTCGGTGTTGAGCGGAATCAGGCCATCAGCGAGTACGGGAAACCCGGATTTCAATTCGGCGGAATCCTCGACCGGGACCGGCTCAAATGCGACGGATACAAGCCGGCCGGTAGCCGCCTGAGCGGCTGCGACGAACGTGGGTCGGCAGTGCTCTTCGAGGTAGCGCGCCTGGGCGTCGTTTCGCGTGCGCACCACAAGCACGCTCGCGTCCGCGTCCGCGAGCTCGAGGTCGGCAAACCAGCCGCGAACCAAGTCGGGACGGCTAACGCGGACCTGACCGCTCAGATCGTCCCACAACATCGTCGCGGCGTTTTCCACAAAGCCCTTTCTCAAGCATTTGGCGACAACGGGGCGAAGAACCAAGAGCAATGCCTCAAGTGTGCGATAAGCCCATTAGCCACAACGGCTTACAGGACAAACCAAGCAGCCCCTGCCGATCCGTGCATTTTACCCGAAAACAGCGGCCACGCCAATGCCAATCCGCGTTTTCTACCGCGAGAGAATTGGGCCGCCGCCGCCGACCATCGGCCGTTCGACAGCCCCATCCGCCCTGGCGATTTGCGTGAAGCTGATCCGACTGCGAGGCGACAGGACCAGCAAAACCGTCCAACGTTTGGCGCTCGGTTGAACAACGGGTCGGGGCTATTAGAATAGGGACCAGCGAATGAACAAGGGAGACGTTCCAAGGATTGCCAAGGATGGCCGGTCGGACAACCCCTCCAGCATTACCAACCGAAGCTAACCAAATGGAGTTGGCGTTCGCCCCGAGCGACGCTGAAACCGCCGTGGCGAAGACAGAAAAGAAGGAGAAGCGACGCAAGCCCGTCCCCCGCAAGCCAGCGAAGGCGCGACGCCCGGCCACGGCGGAATCCATGGCCGCCCAGCAGCGGGAAATCTCCGTCTCAGAGTTCTTTGCCAAGAATCGTCACCTGTTGGGGTTTGACAACAAGCGTAAAGCCCTCCTGACGACGGTCAAAGAGGCCGTCGATAACAGCCTGGACGCCTGCGAAGAAGCGGGCATTCTTCCGGATCTGGAAATCAGCATCAAGCAGACCGACCAGGAACGGTTTCGGGTCACGGTGCGCGACAACGGCCCGGGCATCGTGAAGGCGCAGATTCCCAACGTGTTCGGGAAACTCCTTTACGGCTCCAAGTTTCATCGACTCAAAATGTCGCGCGGGCAGCAGGGCATCGGCATCAGCGCCGCCGGCATGTACGGGCTCATCACCACGGGCAAGCCGGTTCGCATCGTGAGTCGAACCTCGGCCCGCGCCGCGGCACATATGTACAAGCTCGCGATCGACACGCAGAAGAACCGCCCCGACATCATCGACGACCAAACGCTCGAGGTGGATTGGCCCCACGGCACCGAGGTGTCGATCGAGCTGGTGGCGGCGTACAACAAGGGGCGGCAGAGCGTTGACGATTACCTGGAGCTGACCGCCATCGCCAATCCGCACGCGCGGTTCGTCTACCGGCCTCCGGTCGGCGAACCCGTCGAATTGGCGCGAGGCATGGACGTGCTTCCTGAGCCCACCCAAGAGATCAAGCCACACCCCTACGGCATCGAGTTGGGCACGCTCATGAAGATGCTCAAGGAGACGCGCGCGAAGAAGTTGGGCGAGTTTCTCACCAGCGAATTCTGTCGAGTCGGCCCCGGGGTTGCCAAGAGCGTATGCACGCAGGCCGGCGCTACGCCCTCCACTTGGGTCAGCGCGATCGAATCCATCCAGGCGGAGCAACTCTACAATACCCTCCAAAATGCCAAACTAAGGGCACCGGCCACCAACTGCCTGGCGCCGATGGGCGCCGAGGCCATCCTCACGGGGCTCCTCAAGGGCATCAAAGCCGAGTTCTACACCGCCAGCACGAGGCCGCCGTCGGTCTATCGAGGCAACCCCTTTCAGATCGAAGTAGGCCTGGCCTACGGCGGCCAGCTCGGCAACGATAAACGCGATATCCACGAAGACGAGCCGGGCAAGAAGAACCGATCGCCCATGCAGGCGCGCGTGATCCGCTTCGCCAATCGAGTGCCACTGCTCTATCAGCAGAGCTCCTGTTGCACCTTCAAAGCGGTCTTGGAAACGAAATGGAACAACTACCAACTGTCACAGTCCTCCGGTTCCTTGCCGGCGGCCCCCATGGCCATCCTCATCCACATGGCCAGCGTTTGGGTGCCGTTTATCTCCGAAGGCAAGGAGGCCATCGCCGACTACGACGAAATCCGCAAAGAGGTGCGCCTCGGCATCGCCGAATGTGGACGACGGCTGGGCATTTTGCTACGTCGAAAGCGCAAGAAGGTGGCCTTCACCAAGAGGCGCGACGTATTCACGCGCTACATCGGCGAACTGGTCGAAGCCACCCGCGCCATCACCGTGATCAACAAGGAGGACTTCCGCAAGGATCTGATCGCCCTGGCGCAATCCCACACCGAACAAGCGGATATGGAATTCGACGAGCACGGCAAAGTCATCAAGAAGAATTGCCCGGGCAACGAGCTTGGCTTGGCGGATACGATCGTAGTTGATCCCAACGCCCCCGCACAGGATTCTGAGTCGCTTTTCGACGCCGCTGCCGTGAACACGGAGCCCGAACGCGAAACCACGACGCCAGAGCATGAAAGCAAGGCAATAGGCGCCGCGCACGACGAGCGCGGCAAGGCACGCAAGAAGCCGGCGTCACGAGGCAATCGCGCCAAGAAAAAGAGAGGCAAGTAGCGCGCAGCGCCTACGCGCGGCGGTTCCATCCGAACCGCGCCCGTAAGGAAGCGGCCGTGCGCCGTACAGCATCCCGCGGCACCCGAGTTCGCGGCCGCCGCCGCGAATGATCCGCAACAAGAAAGAGTGACGCTGCACCGGCGGCAAGAAAGATAGAACTTATGGCCCAGAAGAAAACAAAACCAGCCCCGGCACAAAAGGCGACCAAGAAATCAGCGCCCGGGCGGCGCTCCGCCACCGGCCGCAACGCCAAGGCCACCAAAGAAAAGATCGAAGCGCTGGCCAAGGGGGCGGTCGAGCTGGCCCGGCGGCAGCGAGATCCGGAACTACTCATTCCCTCAAGAACGCTCACCAACGTCGCCTACAATGAATCCTCCCGCCGCATCGAAATGGGCGACGGCAAGCAAACGCGTAGCTTTTTCAACTACGGCCAAGCCAAACGCTACATGCAAACCGTGCTCGTCGCTTCCAAGTGCAGGGACCTGATCGACATGGACAAGACGGCCAGCATTCGTCAGATCTACTACCTCGCCAAGCACACCATCAAGGGTACCAAGGAGAAAACGTTCGACGACCAAGCCGAATCCGATCCCGTCATCGAAGATCTTGAGGTCGCCATCGACGTCCTCCGCGAAGAGCTTCACGTTTTTGCCAGCAACCGCGGCAATCTGGTCGGCCCGATCACACTCATCGACGACGGCAACA
>CAZYXP010000158.1:0-9252 GCA_964651325.1 uncultured Phycisphaeraceae bacterium | reverse complement strand
TGTCCGACTTGTCAAACCGCCCGGTCATGGCTTTTTCCTTGCCCCGGCCCCGCCGCCCCCATTTCGAACAGGCCCTTTTCGCGGTGCCTTTTTTCGCGCCGCCACGTCATACTCGGGGAGCATTTCTTTCATCTGCCGACGTGCCCGATAGAGCCGGCTCATCACCGTGCCCAGCGGCACGCCGACAGTCTCGGCGATTTCGCCGTAGGTCATCGACCCGGCCGCGAACAGCGACAACACCGACCGCTGATCCGGCGGCAGCGCCTCGAGCGCCGCGGCCACGCGCTCCTGAGTTTCACGCCCGCTTAGCGCCCCGGACGGGTCATCCTCGGTGTCCGCGGGAATTTGCAGGCCGCCATCCTGCTCATCGTCGGGTTGTAGCGAAACGGCTTTTCGGACCTTGCGCGACCGGAGCAGATCCAGCGCTTTGTTGTTGACGATCCGCAGCAGCCACGTCTTGAACCGCCCGCCATCGGCCAACGAATCGAGCGATCCGAATGCCTTGATGTAGGCGTCTTGCACGACGTCCATCGCGTCCGCCTCGTTGCCCGTAATGCGCAAGGCCACCCGAAACGCGACCTCACGAAACCGCTCAAACAGCCAGCGTCGGGCTTCACCGTCGCCCCGCCTCGCCCGGCTAGCGACCTCCGCCACCGCCAGGTCCGGCGTCACAATTCGGTCCGACGCTATCGCGCGATCCACCGCGCCATCAGCGCTTGGCCGCGTGCCGGCGTTCGGATCGGCGTGGGCACCTACCTCCGGATTAGGGACGTTTGAGTCGGACACCTTATTCCACAGAAAAAGACAGAAAAATCGGACGAAGCAACCGGCACACGCCACGCGGCTGCCCCCCAACGCCAAGAACGATAAGCATAGAATCCCGCCGGGCTTACGACAAATCGCTCGTGGAGATACGCAATACCGGATCGCCGCGTCACGTCAAGTGAGAAGTACGGGGGACGGGAAGAAGGGGTGTGACCAGCGATTGTGGCACGCACGGGTAGGGCGGGTTCCTTCGCCCAAAGGGCGAATTCCGCAGCGACTCGCATCGGGCGGAGCCTACCTGATTTCCTCGGCCCTGAAGTGAGTTGAACGCGCCTCACGGCATGACCCGGAACGATGTTGCCACAGAATATGGCCACCCCCCTCTCAGTTCGGCAGATTTCGACCGTAAACCCGCCGAACGGTGCGTGACAGGATCAGCGCGGGCCTCGCCTGTCACGCCGAGCAATGTGATTACGAGGTGTCTTCGGGGGCTCGTGTATGCAGGCCGCTTAAGCGGTCTTTCCCGAAGGGCTGTTAGCCCGGGCGTTCTACGCCCGGGAATGGCCCCTCTCCCATTGATCGTCAGCCCGTTTCAACGGGCTTTCTTGGCTTGGGGTAAGCCCGTTGAAACGGGCTGGGGCAGACTTTGACCGAGCGTTTTGACCGGCCCTGAAGAACCGGCCTAGCAGTACAACGTCGTTCGGAGCGCAGGCTTCCAGCCTGCACGACCCGCGATGATGATGCAGGCAAGATGCCTGCGCTCCGGGTTTGTGACGACTTTGCGCTGTACTGCTAGTAGCCCGCTTCGCGGGAATGCCCCGTAAACGGGGCTCCGACGCTCCGTGGACGCCGCCAAACGCGTTCCCCCCCGAAATGGTGCGTCCGAAGTGCCCCCAACCAAGCTAAACCCGCCGCGCCCATTCGCTCTCTGCGTACTTGGCCCTTAATTCGCAGCTCTTACCCAGTTCCCCGACAGTCCAATCGTCGTTGCGCAGCGCCAGACCCGTCAGCGCCGCAAACGTCGCCGGAAAGGATTTCTGGAGTGCCGCGACGGCGTCGTTGTAGGGTAGGTCTGGCGAGGCGGTTGCTTGCTGCGCATACCTGGACGCCAGGATGATCGAACCGTGTTGCAGCAGCGCGGTCTTGGTTCTACGTTGGGCGCTGCCGGTGACTTTGTCGTTCCCGATGAGCACGTCGAAGCAATGCCGCCTGGAAAAGCAGAAGAACGGCCCCTTGGCCGGACCGGAATCGTCCGTCTTGCCGCCGCGGTTCGCGTCGATGCCCTGCGCCTTGAAGCATTGGATCACGGCGTCGTGCGCGACCTCGTAAAGGCGGTTGGGATGCCCCTTGACCAGCGGATGGACCGCGGGAAGCATCAGCGAATAGGTCAACTCGCGATCGTGCAGAATCGCCCCGCCGCCCGTCAGCCGTCGCACGACGGTCAGCGACGCTTCGGGCTCCGGCAAAGACGCGATCGCTTCAAACGGTTGAAAATAGCCGAGCGAAATCGTCGGCGGATCCCATTGATAAAGTCGCAGCGTCGGCGGGGATTGCCCCGCGCCCACGCACAGCATGAGCGCCTCGTCGCGTGCCATGTTGTCCGGCCCATCGAGCGGGCCGTCGATGATGAGCCGCAACGCGTTTCCATATTCCTCTGACGAATTCATGCGTCTTAGGCCACCTCCATCATGCGTTTGAGCCTTGCGCTGCACCGACGACCTCTTGCCGGGTAACCTGAGCGGTGTCGGCGATCAGCATTCAGCTATCAGCCATCAGCCATTACTCGGCCATGCGCCCGGGTCGGACGTCCACACGGCCCCCGAATTACCGCTTCCGAGCCTCATGCTTCAGCTTGCGCGGCGTTGCTTGCCAGCGCGCTACACGATAGCGACATCTGATCGATCAGGCTAACCGCCGGGGCTGAAACAAATCTCAACGACGCAAGACGTGGAAGCGAGAGCGCATGGGATCGGGATGCGGGCATGGGATAAGGCGCGTGGTCCGCAAGCTGTCGCCAGCGGCACTGAGTCGGCGCCGCCCTCCCGCCGGAGCTGCGTCACCTGCCCATCGCACGTCGCGCGGCGAATGCACGGTCTCGGTTGGATCTTGTCACTTTGGCGCGTAGAATAGCGATAGTAGTACGATCGTGATTTTCAACCTTGCTTTGCCGCCGGGACCTGCCTAGGCACGGATCGGGCGGCGTACGGCGACCCGCGGAAGAAAAGACTCATGCAGATCGCGGCTTCGGTGATTCTACTGGTTTTCGGAGTCGCGGTGGCGGCGCGCTATCTGTTCAAGCCCGCGCTGGGCAAGGCGAACCCGGTGGAGGAATCGGCGCCAGTGGGTCTCGCAGGAGATCGACCGGGGCGACGCCTCGGCGCTGGGATTTGCCTCTTGCTGGCGATCATGTTCGCCGTAGGCGTCAACATCGTGGACGTGCCGGCTCATCCGAGGGTTTACGCGATCTACTGGATCATCATGCTTGCGCTGGTAGTATGGCTGGGCGTGTTGGCGGTCAAGGACGCGCGGCAGACGCGCCAGGCCGTGGCCGATTGGCGCACCGGGCGGGCTGAACCGTCTGGCAGGGCCGCCCTTGGCCCGAAGGAGATAAGGAAACCATGAGGGGCAAGATGGACGAAAACCACGGTACACTGATGGGCAATCTACCTGACGCCCCGACGCCGCGCGGGCTGAATCCCTCGGCTGGGAGGCGGAAGGGAAACCGAGCTTGCCATCGGCTCGGGAAGTCTCGAGGATTCGCGATGGCTCGTTTTGTCGTCTTGTTTGCATCCACAACGATAGTCACCGCCATGAATTGCTCGCCCTCCGAACCCAATGAGCTCGACAAACTCGGCACCGTCGATGTTACGATCAAAGGCCAGTCGTTCAAACTCTGGATTGCCGACAGCCACGCCGAGTCCACGCGCGGGCTCATGTTTGTCTCGCGCGAACAGATGACCGACCTCCCCGACGGCACCCGCCGCGGCATGATCTTCGTGTTTGACAGCGACCAACACCTGAGCTTTTGGATGAAGAACACGATCATTCCCCTCGACATCGCCTACGTCACCACCGCGGGCAAGGTAACCGCAACGCACACCATGGCCCCGCTGGACGAGCGCACCGGGCAATACCCATCCAAGTCTCCCGCGCGCTTTGCGATCGAAGTCAACGCCGACGTCTGGAAGAAAATCGGACTCAAAGTCGATGACCCGATCGAGATTCCGCGATCCGTCCTAAACCCCGCGCCCTAAGCCGTCGACCCATACCTATCAGCGCCGGCGCCAAAGAGCCGCGATTCGGTTCCGATAAGATCCTGCGCGCTAGCCAGGTATCGCACCTGTTCCCCCGCGCGGCTAGAGCTGACAAGGTTCAGGGGTGTCTCCGGGCGACCCATGAGCATGCGAAGTTGCGGGGCACCTCGCGGGCTGAAGCCCGCGGCTCAGAGTCGGGGCGCATCAGCCGGTCTAGGACAAAACATTGAAACTGCTGCTCGTCGAATCCGATCGCCCGACCATTTCTTCTAGCGCAGGTGCGCTCGCCGATGAGTTCGGCTGGGACGTAGAGTCCGCACCGGATTATGAAACTGCGTACCGAGCGGCCAAGAAGCGCGTGTTCGACATCACGATCCTACCCGCTCCTGACGCCCGCGACGAACCGGACAAGGCTTCCTTCGACAAGCTAGTCGACTTGATTGCCAACCGGGACGGATCCGCCCTGTTGGTCGGCCATGCCCCCCGACCTGAATTGCGCGCCCATCGCGGCATCGTCGAGCGAATCGCTCCGGATGCCCCGGTCGCCGAGCTTCACGGGCGGTTCGTCATGATCGACCGGTACCACGAGCGATTTCGGCTACTTCTAGACGAGGTGCGCCGAATGGAGCAACTGGGAAAGCGGCTCAACGAGCACTTTCGTGAAGTCGATCAGGAAATGCAACTGGCCGCCCGGCTCCAGAAGGATTTTCTCCCTACCCTGATCGATCCGATCCAAAACATCCGCTTCGCCGCGCTCTATCGCCCGGCATCCTGGGTCTCCGGCGACATTTTTGACGTCTTCCGCATCGACGAAAACCACACGGGCTTCTACGTCGCCGACGCCGTCGGCCATGGCGTGGCCGCAAGCTTGCTGACGATGTTCATTAAGCGAAGCATTATGGCCAAGCGGGTACGCGGCCATAATTACGACATTCTAACGCCGTCGGAGACGATGACCGCCTTGAACAACGCTCTAACCGATCAGGGGCTTCCCAACTGCCAATTCGTCACCGCGTTCTACGCGACCATCGATCACAAAACGCTGACCATGCAATTCGCCCGGGGCGGCCACCCCTATCCGATTCACACCACCGCCCAAGGCGCGTTTGATCAGCTCAAATCCACGGGCGGGCTGCTCGGGCTGTTTCCCGACGAGACGTTTCCCACGCAACAGATCCAGCTCGCTCCGGGCGATAAGGTCATAGTATATACAGACGGCGTCGAGCTGACGTTTCAATCGGGTCATCCGGACAAACTCGACACCGAGGCCTACCTCGACACCTTCAAAACGGCGGTCTCGCATCCCGTCCGCGACATGATCGATCACCTCGGCCACGTCCTCGACGACGAATCAGGGTCCATCAACCCCAGCGATGACATCACGATCCTCGCCCTCGAAGTGCTGGGCGACGCGTAAGACCCACCATCCCCGAGCATATCAGGCGGCGGATGCCCCTCTTTCATGGAATCATGTCGCGTTCACCACGCCCGGGAGGAGGTGGGCCGCCTGGTCGAAGCGCGGGGCACCATGCCGGATCGCGGGCTACCAGCCTGCACTCCAAGGCGGTCCGCGCCGCAGTGCCAACTGGCGCTCACTCCTTGAGACGCCCTCCCCACCGCCGCTCACTGCCTGCCACCTGCCACGCCGATCTGTCAGTTTGGCACGATGGCTCGAAACCGAAAGGGCCGCATCCGCCATAACTTATGCAGCACAAACAACTTACAAAGATATTAAAAGTGCCGGATTCTTGGCATGCCTCTTGCCCACTTACGGTTGAAGCGACGTGAGTCCGTCCGTACCGCTGCTTGGTACTTTCGGAATCGCCGCTTCGATCTGGCAGAATTGATGGCAAACCGTTACTCAAATAGGAGGATCTGACATGTTGCTACAAAGATTCAATTCAATGGTGCCCGTACCGTTCCTTGGCGACGAGCTTGATCGTGCGATGACCCACGCCTTGGAAGGTCTTCCGAGCGCGATCGCCTTCCGACCGTTCGCCCGGCAGGCTGCGCCCGCGCTGAACGTATGGGAAGATGACGAGCACGTCTTCGTGGAGGCCGAGGTTCCCGGCATGAATGCCGAGGAATTGCAGGTCACCGTGCAAGACGATGTGCTTACCATCAGTGGCGAGCAGAAGACCGAGACCGAGGAGCGCAGCGGCTACATCACGCAAGAGCGCGTGCGGCGGACCTTCTCCCGCTCGGTGCAACTTGCCGCGCCCATTGGCGAAGAGGCCATCGGCGCGACACTCAAAGGCGGCATCCTGACGGTGACTGTGCCCAAATCGCCGAAGTTGCTGCCGCGGAAGATTGAGATCAAGGGATAAGCGACGCGCTCAGTCAAGGAAGCCTTGCGGAACAAGCGAATGGTCGCTTACGGCCGACTGCTTCCGAGTGCCCCATCCGTCGCGCCAGCGCAGGTTGAGCGAAGGTGCGCGGCTCGTCGGGCGGCTTGGTTGCCGTTCCTTTCCGCAACCTGAAGGGCTGCACAACGGTAGCCGTGGGTTCGCTCCGGGCGGACCCACGGTCACCGCACAACCCATACCCTTCGGCCCTGCAGGGTTCGGCTAACAGTACAGCGCAACGCCGCCACAAACCCGGAGCGCAGGCATCTTGCCTGCATCATCATCGCGGGTTGTGCAGGCTGGAAGCCTGCGCTCCGAACGACGTTGCGCTGTACTGCTAAGCGCTGTGTCGCACACGGCGCACAGAAGGACGCCCCTTGCAGCGTCGGGCTGTTGGGTGGCGAGCGCTTCCGTGGGCGGCGCTGCGCTTGTCCCCGGCTACGCTAACGCAGGCTATCAGCCTGCAATCATTTGCGCGTTCCCCCATGTCATTCGGACCTGGGGGAACCGATGATGGGGCGAGTTGAGTCCGTGGCTCATGGGGCCGCGTGGCATCGTGAGCCCTCACTTCGTAATCGTCGCGCGAGCCTTAATAGAAGGTACTACGTCCGGCCGCTCAGCAGCCATACGATGTGGCCGATCTGGGGTAAGATCAATTTCTCCGTGGCCAGGCGCACGGCCCCCGGCGAGCCCGGCATGGAGAAGATCGCCGATTGGCAAAGCATGCCCGCGCTCGCTCGGGAGAGCATGGCGGCCGGACCGATCTCCTCGTAGCTGAGTACTCGGAACAGCTCGCCGAATCCCGGCAGTGGCTTATCGTAAAGGCCACTAACCGCCTCGAACGTCGTGTCGCGCGGCGAGACGCCCGTCCCCCCCGTCACCAGTACCACGTCGCATTCACCGCTGCGGCAGATCCGCTCGACCATGGTTCGAACTTTGTCGGGCTCATCTACGACGAGTTCGCGGGTCACTACGCGATGCCCTTCCCGCTTCAGCGCATCGACGATGTAGGTGCCGCTCCTGTCGGTTTCTAGCGTACGCGTGTCGCTGACGGTGATCACCGCACATTTGAGGTCGGCTACGCTCTGTTGCTCGTGAGATCGGGTGGACATCGTAATTTCCAATACTGGCTTTGGCGCGATAGGAGCCGGAAATCGATCTTGCCGCAGTATATCCGGATGGCCGCGTCGCCCCAACCGCACGTCTGGTTTTCCAGGACTCGAATTGGCGGCTTCTTATCCGAACCTCGACCGTAGGGAGTGGCGGGAGTCCTGCGCGGCCGGGCCGCTTCCGGATGGGCGCGGCTCGGATCCACCCCTAACCCGATCGCGGGCCGCGTAGCGGCTTTAGGCCTTCGGCCCGCCGTGATTCGTTGACCCTACGCCATACGAGAATGTCCTGCTCGATGAACCGAACAAGGTGGGCGGTCGAGATGTCGAGCCTACTGGCCGCATCGGAGACGCGCAACTCGCACGCAAAGATCAAGTCCAAAACCTCGCCGAACACGGGAAAGTAATTCGGGTTCTTCTCGGCGATGCGAATCTGTCCATCCCGCGTCATCGCATCCCGAAGAGAATCGGATGGCACGTATTCCCCCGGCGGAACCGGTGCGCGGATTTCCATCGCGATCGTCCGCCGCAGCCGTCGAAGCGCCCGTTTCTTGTTTACGTGTTGCGAACGATCATCCTCCGCACTCGCCGCCAAGCCCGTTGGGATGTGTCGCAACCGAACGGCCGAGCTGGTCTTGTTCCGCTTCTGGCCCCCCGGCCCTGGCGCTCGGTAATGATCCACCTCACATTGCGCCTGTAGGGCCTCATCCGCAAGGTGCAACCATGATCTAACGTCTTCGCCCATCCAAGAGAACCCCTTCAACTAGCAGTACAGCGCAAAGTCGTCGCAATCCCGGAGCGCAGGCATCTTGCCTGCATCATAATCGCGGGTCGTGCAGGCTGGAAGCCTGCGCTCCGAACGACCTTGCGCTGTACTCCTAGCGATCCGCGGCCCGCTGATCCTAACCTTCTCGGCCGGCGCGACAACTGCCCGCGCAGCGAATGCTGATGGCCGGCGAATCCAGGCCACATCTTTCCCCCCCTCCTCTTGGTGCCTTCGCGTCTTGGTGGCAAACAGCCCAAGCACGCCCGCGCACTATCGGACCCTTCGGGCTCTACCCGAATCGAATGCACCGTAAAACCCGACCGGCGCACGTAACGGGCTCGCAAGTCACTTCCCTAATGCGCCGATAACCCGGTTGAAGCTAACAAACAACCTCGACAACCGACCTTGACGCGGTACGGGAGATGACCATGAAAAGAATGTTGATCAAATGGACTTCGATTTCGGTAGTAGTGATTGTTGTCACGCTCGGGTGTTCGACTGCGATCCAGCAAACCGGTGAGCAGGCGAACCAAACGAGTGTGGCCGCCCCCACAAGCAGTTTCGCTACCGTGGATAGCACGTTCAGCGACGCGCCCGTGTCGCCCGGAGGCCTTGGCGTCGGTGGCGGCGGCAGCGCCGGAGCCGCCGAGGAAGCAGAGGGTGGCGAGGCGACGCGAAGCTTCTTCACCGCGTTCCAGATCGACCCCGACGCAGAAGACAGCGCCGGCCCGAAATTCATCCGGTCTGCGGACGTGGACCAAGACGGTATGCTGGATTTGGTCACCGCTTGGAATCAATCGCAGCCCATCCAGCTTCATCTGCAGCGCCGCGACGCCGCCGGCAACGTCACCTTCCGAACCATCAATCTCGGCGGTACGTCGCCGCTGGCGGTCATGGCCGACATCGAATTCGGTCAGATCAACGACGACGGTTGGCTCGACATTGTCGTGCTCTCCAAAGCCACGGGGGCCGTCACGCTCTGCCCGAGGTCCCCGCCCGCCGAACTCACCAGT
>CAZYXP010000157.1:0-9349 GCA_964651325.1 uncultured Phycisphaeraceae bacterium | reverse complement strand
CCCAACCGCCCGACCCTGAAAGGGTCGTCTACTCTGTGGGATGTCTGCGACAGGGCGCTTGGCCGACCCCTCCAGGGTCGAATGGAATGGGTTCTGCGGTGACCGTGGCTCCGCAAGGAGCGGACGCACGGCTACTGCAGCGCAGCCCTTCAGGCTGTAGGAGACAACGCCATGATGGGCGGATGGCCGATTCATAAATGCAACGCCGATTCGAAGGGTTCTTCGGCCCCGAACCGATCGGGGTCGAGCATACACCGACATCATACTGTATTTTACGCCTCACCGGGGGCAACGACAAGTTGAAAACCAGTAAGCGATTGTAATGCGGGCGGCCCCCTGAGCCGTGGGCTTCAGCCCGCACGGCGGCGGCGGAATCCGCGCCGATTCAGAGCCGCTGGCGCAAGCCTGCGGACCCCGCGACCGCCAATCTCCCGATTGGCGCGTATCACCTCCTAACCGCCCGTGCCGATCAGAAGGTTTACGCACCGAGTACGATCCACGGCAAGATGTCACCAGGCTTGCGCCAGGTGCTCTGATGCTTGGCGGAACGCCTGAGCAACGTCAGCCTTGTTTGCTCCTGTTTTCGATTGCGATCCTGGCGTTGCGTTGCCACATGTGCAGCTTCGCCCGTTTTCCCGCGCTGGCTTGAAGCTTGTTCCGATAATCGGTTTCGGTCCAGTTCGCGATTTCGTCGAGCCGCGGCGTGGGGCCGGGCGGCCTGATGGCGAAGCCGGGTTCGCGGGTCGGCGGAGCGTGGCGGTTGTGCGGGCAGACCTCCTGGCAAATGTCGCAGCCGAAGATCCAGCTGCCCATGGCCGGTTTGAGCGCGTCGTCGATGTCGTCGCGATGTTCGATGGTCAGATAGCTGATGCACCTGCTGGCGTCCATCTGGTAGGGCGCCGGGAAAGCCTCGGTGGGGCAGGCATCCAGACAGGCGGTACACGTTCCGCAATGATCCAGCGCACGCTCGTCCGGCGGAAGGTCGAGCGTGGTAACCAAAGCTCCGAGGAAGAAGTAGCTTCCGTCGCGCTCGTTGAGCACAAGCGTGTTCTTGCCGATCCAGCCGATGCCGGCCCGTGCGGCCCATTCGCGTTCGAGTAGCGGCGCCGTATCGACGCACACTTTCGCCTCGAACTCATCCGACCACCTCTCGCGCATCGCATCGACGATGCGAAATATTTTCTTCTTCAGGATCTTGTGGTAGTCGTTGCCCCAGGCATACATGGCGACGCGCCCGCGGGCGGGATCGTTGGCGGCGCCATCGGGCGGGCGCGGCTGATGATAGGAAAGAGAAAACAGGATCACGCTCTTAGCTCCCGGAAGGAGCACCGTCGGATCGAGCCGCTGATCGAAATAGCGATGCAGGTACGTCATCGTGCCGGCTTTCCCCGATTCAAGCCAGTCACGAATATAGGCATCGCGTCCGATAGGTCCGGCATCGGCGATGCCAACGCGATCAAAGCCGTTTTTCTCGGCCTCTCGCTGAATCCAGTCTTTCTGCTCAGATGGCGTCATGAAGAGCCATGCTAGGCGGTTGGGCCGTCGATAGAAAGAACACGCGGCTCGTTGACGGCCCAAGTCCGCGTGGATAGGGTTCCGCTCGCGTTGCCGGCATGTGCCGGCCGTTTTGATGAAGCAGCGGCGCAGGCCGCCTGGGATGGTTTTGACCCATGTCGATGTTTGACTACGACTGGTTTCACGGACAGGCGTTTGAGAATCAATGCCGCGAGGCCATGTGGCGTTGCACGCTGATGCACTTTGAGGACGCTACGCGGGAGACCATCGACGAGCACAAGGACGCCCTGGCGTTTCGCGATTCGCTCTTGATCCGATCGCTGGTCTATCTGCGTGATGGCTTCAGCTACGAGGTGAAGGAATTCGCCGACGTCGAGACTAAGTCCCATCTGGTGTTTGAATGCGAGCCGATGGATCAGCAATACAAGGTCGGCTCGTTCGTGGTCAGCGTTCCCTTTGAAGAGATCGTCCGCGTCGAGGTGTTCGCCGTTCATCCCAGCTCCAAACCGGAAGACTTCCCGCAAATCACCGGCTTCCACGCCCAACCCGAACGAGGCCCCGAGCGCGGCGACGGCAATCCGCCAGAGGGGCCACCGCTGCGATAGCACGTGAATACCGCGATTACCAATACGTCGTGTCGCGCACCTGACTCCACGCCGGAAAGCAGAATACCAACTGCAGCCAACGAGATCGCCAGAACGGATTCGTGACACTTCCGTGCTGGTCGGCGCGCTACACGGTTCCGATGCACCGCGCGGGCCTCAAGCCTATCGCCCGGGAGTGGTGCAACGCAAGCAGCGCGTCGGGGCACGACGTCTACACGTAAGACGCCCCCCAACCGGCCCGCTCCCGAATAACCCCACCATCCAGCGTCAGATCGATGCCACCGACCGGCGGATTGACCGGCTGGTTTGCGAGCTCTACGATCTGACCGACGATGAGATCGCCATCGTCGAGGAGGTCACGGCGTTGTGAAACTACCAAAGGGAGATCGAGCCGTTGTCGATCTCACCAAGCTGAGAGACTACTGTCTGAATCCGGCACATCTGTGCGGACGGCACAAGGCCCGCGTGTTTGCCGCGACGCTGGGCGTTACCGCCCGCCAGGCTGAGTTACTCCGCGCGGCCCTGCTGCAAGCCGCCCGTGACAGTGAAGAAGCGGTCTTGGGTGAAGAAGATGGATTCGGAAAGCGATATGTGCTAGACTTCAACATGGCCGGTCCAAAGGCGAGCGGAAGCATACGCGCCCTCTGGATTGTCCGGATGAATGAGGCTTTTCCTCGCTTAACCTCTTGCTACGTCTTGTAACCGTGAGGATGCATCAATGGAGCGAAGTATTCAACTACTGGATGTAGTCGCACTGCTCTTGGACTTGTCCGATCGCGGGCTGGTGCGGGGGCAGGTCGGTACCGTCGTCGAAATGCTTGGCGCAGACATGTTTGAGGTCGAGTTCAGCAGCGACGACGGGAAGACGTACGCCATGCTGGCGCTTCGAGCCGATCAGTTCATGGTCCTTCATCACAAACCCGTCGAGGCGGCGTAGCCCCTTCCCGCGCGATCATCCTGATAAGCAGTGGCAGGCCCGCGAACGCGGCCATCGGGCGCCAGATCGGAAAACAGGTCTATGGGCTTCAAGGCCATACTGATCAGTCATGGGTGATACATTGGCGAAGGCGGATACCGAATTCCTTTGGATCGAAGCGGGCGAAGCGCGCAACGCGCTGGTGGCCGAGGTTGCGCCGTTGTTGCCGTTTTCAAAAGCCTATTCCTTCCTCGTGCCGACCGCCCTTGAATCAGCCCTGAAGCCGGGGCATCGGGTCCATGTGCCGATTGGCCGCAAGGGGCGGCTGGTTGAAGGCTTCGTGGTGGCGATAGACCGGCAGACGTGGGATTCGACCCTTAGACCGATTGATTCCCTGGCGGATTCCGAAAGCTATTTGAACGGCGAATTGATCGAGCTGGGCCGGGAACTCTCCGCGCACTACGCCTGCCCGCTGGGCAGAACGCTCAACGCCCTGGTTCCCCGAGCGGTTCGCGATCGCGCGGGGATCAAGAAGGTGACGTACGCTTGGCTGGCGACTTCGTCCGGCGAGGCCATGGCCGAGGTCCGCGGGACGAAACAGCGCAAGTTGTTGGAGGTGCTTGCGGGTTGCGATGGGGCGATGGCGGCGGGCGCGCTATTGAAGGCGGCCGAAGCATCGAGCGCGTCGCTAAAGAGCCTGATCCAAAAGGGCTTGATCCAAACCGAAATCCGCGAGGAAATCCCGGCCATGCCCGATGGGGGCGGACCGGTGATCGACCCGGAGTTGAGCCTGACCGACGGGCAGGAAGAAGCGTTGCGGGTGATTCGCGGCAAGATCGAGCAGAATCGCTTTTCGGTCACGCTGATGTTCGGCGTCAGTGGCTCAGGCAAGACGGAGGTGTACATCCGGGCGATTCAACAGGTGCTCGGACAAGGGCGGCAGGGGATCATGCTGGTGCCGGAAATCGCGCTAACGACTCAGATGGTCCACCGGCTGACGTCGCGATTTGAACACGTCGCGGTGAATCACAGCGGGCTGACCGATCGCCATCGCTCTTTGCTGTGGGGCGAAATCCGAAGTGGTAGCCGCGAGGTGATCATCGGCACGCGTAGCGCGGTATTCGCGCCGTGCCCGAATCTGGGTTTGATCGTCGTCGATGAAGAGCAAGAGACCAGCTACAAGAACCTGCAGGCGCCGAGGTTTCATGTTCGCGACGTCGCCATCGCGCGCGCCAAGCAGCTCGGCATCCCTTGCATCCTCGGAAGCGCGACCCCCTCCGTGGAAGTCTGGCATCGCAGCGAAACGCATCCGGATTACACGCGCGTCACGCTAGGCCGGCGCGTCAAAGACTTGCCCATGCCCAACGTCTTGGTGGTCGATATGCGCGATGAGCAAGCGGAACGCAAATTCTCGCCGGTGATCTCGCGCGCGATGGAGCAAGAGCTGGCCAGAACGCTGGACCGCAAGGAACAAGCGATCATCCTCGTAAATCGGCGCGGCTACGCCAGCCGCCTGTTTTGCCCGGCCTGTCGAATGCGCGTCGAATGTCCCAACTGCCAGGTTGGATTCGTCGTGCATGCCGCGACCGGCCAATCCAAGTGCCATTACTGCCAACGCCGGATCACGACGCCGACCCATTGCGCAAACCCATCGTGCGGTGCGGCGCTGAAACACGCCGGCGTCGGCACGCAGCGGGTGGAGCAGGTGCTTGGCGAGCTCTTCCCGTCCGCATCCATCACACGGGCGGACAGCGACACCATGACGCATCGGACAAAGTACGAACAGTTGATTGAGGCATTGCAGCAACGCCGCATCGACGTGCTCGTGGGAACTCAAATGATTGCCAAGGGGCTCGATTTCCCGTTTGTCTCGTTTGTGGGCGTCGTCAACGCCGATCCGACGTCGCTTGTGTCAGATTTTCGGGCCCAAGAGCGCCTGTTCCAGTTGGTCACGCAGGTGGCCGGCAGGGCGGGGCGAGCCGAGACGCCGGGCCGTGTGGTCGTGCAGACGACCTTTCCGGACATCTGCGCGTTGGAGTTTGCCCCGACGCACGATTACCCCTCGTTCGCCGAAAAGGAGTTGGCCGACCGGCAGCACCTTGGCTGGCCGCCATTTTCGCGACTTGCCAGGGTGGTCGTAGCACACAAACATGATGATATTGCAGCCCGGGAGGCCGAGGCGATGGTCGGTCGATTCCGGGCGGTGATCGCAAGTGGTGGGTTCGATGGGGCGGATTGCATCGGCCCGAATCCATGCGCGTTGGCCCGGCTACGCGGCGTCTATCGCCATGAGTTGCTGCTACGGACGGCGAACGCATCCACGCTTCGGAAGATTCTTGCGGCATTGCAGACCGCCGGCGCCACCAAGTGCCGATCGGCCACCTCGATTATTGACGTTGATCCGGTAGCCATGACGTAGCGCAGACGCGTCGATGCCCGGTACCCGCCGGATGGCGGTTGCGTTGCGTGCGAAAGACTTGTATAGGCTAACATGCCGACGCAGCGGAGGGCCGCTGTGCTATGTGCGTCAGGCTCCGGTCTGCGGTTGGGAATCTGATGAAATACGCCATCGTACTGCCAGACGGCGCCGCGGATGACCCGGTGGAATCCCTCGGCGGCCGAACGCCACTCGAAGCCGCGCGAATTCCCAACATGGATTGGGTGTCGCAAAGTGGCCGCTGCGGGCGCGTGGTCACGGTACCGACGGGATTCCTGCCCGGAAGCGATGTCGCGACGCTTTCCCTCTTGGGTTACAACCCCCACACCCACTACGATGGCCGGGCACCGCTTGAAGCCGCGGCGCGCGCCATTTCGGTCGAACCGGACGATCTCATCTTCCGCTGCAACTTCGTCACGCTAGTCGGGGAAACCATGGAAGACTTTACGGCCGGGCACATCTCCCAACCGGAGGCGGACCGGCTTATCAACGATTTGAACGAATCCCTCGGCGATCTTGGATTCCGGTTTCACGCGGGCGTTTCGTATCGGAATCTCATGACGGGCGCCTTGAACGCGGATGCGTCGCTCAAGTGTACACCGCCCCACGACATCCCAGGGCTGAATGCCTCCGACTACCTGCCCTTAGGACGAGGAAGCGACCGGGTACGCGAGATCATGCGGCGGGGCGAGGAGCTGCTCACCGGCCACGAGATCAACCTGGTCCGATCGGACATGGGCGAAAACCCGGCCACCAACATCTGGCTTTGGGGGCAGGGGCAACCCCGCCCGCTAAAATCACTGTGGGATCGCTTCAAAATCAAAGGCGCAACGATCGCAGCGGTCGATCTTATTCGCGGCATCGCCGTTTGCGCGGGGCTGGATCTGATCGACGTCCCCGGGGCAACCGGATTCCTGGATACCGACTACCAAGGCAAGGGGCAGGCTGCGGTCGATGCCCTGGATCGCTACGATCTGGTCGTCGTGCATGTCGAGGCCCCCGACGAAGCGGGCCACCTCGGCGACGCCAATGCCAAGATCCGAGCGCTTGAAGAGATCGATTGCTGGGTGGTACAACCGATTCTGGAAAAGCTCCAAGAATTCGATGAATGGCGCGTTCTTATCGCCCCAGACCACCCCACGCCGGTTTCGACTCGAACCCACAGCATGAAGCCGCCGCCTTTTTGCATGGCCGGAACGGGGATTCAAGGTGTGCTGCGTCATGCGTTCAACGAGCTGGAGACCAAAAAGAGTGACTTGCGTATCGATCCCGGGCATGAATTGCTGGAATTCTTCCTCCGCGTGTAGCGTGGAAGATCGGCACCTTGCCTTCAAAGTGCTTGACGGCCCCCCGGGGCAAGCCGTTCGCAACGTCACGCACGGTGGACGATCAACGACGAATTCGCGATAATCCGTTTCTGCGGTCGACGGTGGACAGGGGGTCTTCGTGCTCGCCCAAAGAACTCTTTCGTATAAAGGCAAACGTCATGACAGATGATACGCGTATCGCGCAGTTCAGACAGATGGCCGAGGCTGACCCGGAAAACGAACTGGGACACTTCAGCCTGGGTAAAGCATTGCTGGAAAACGGTTCCTCCAAAGAGGCCGTGCAGTCACTTCAGAGAGCCGTCCAGCTGAATCCCAGGATGTCCAAAGCGCACCAATTGCTCGGCGAGGCCCTCGACAAGAGCGGCGAACGCGCCAAAGCCATCGAGTCGGTGACCCACGGATTCAAGGTGGCCGACGAGCAGGGGGATCGCGTCGTAAGCGTGGCCATGGCGTCAATGCTGCGCGAATGGGGCGTTGAGGTGCCGGAATCGACGATTAGGGCTGCGAAAAGCGAGTCGGACCCGCCTACTATGGCAGAATCGGAAGCGGGCTTCAAATGCGCAAGATGCGGTCAACCCCAAGGACAACTGCCCAAACCACCATTTAAAGGTTCTCTTGGGAAGACTATATACGCCAAGACATGCTCGACCTGTTGGAAGGAATGGATTCCCACCGGCACCAAAGTGATCAATGAGTTGGGCCTGGTCTTGAGCACGAAGCAGGGCGGCGACGCGTATGATCAATACATGGCTGAGTTCCTGCAGCTGAACGGCGGCTAGTGTAGCGTCAAGTCTGACTTGACGGCGTAGCCCGCGTAGCACAGCGGCCCTCCACTGTGTCTGGGGACGCATCGCGCGTGGTAAACAGCCCCTGCGTGATGCCTGGGCAGCGTACCAGCCGAGGGCGGCTGGACCACACTTTTTTGCAAGTGCACAACATTAGGCCCTACTAATACTGGCGTGGGGGAAGCATATCCGTGGTAGACTCTGGAAGTCGGGGCATGTAGTCCGTATACTTATGATGGGGGACTGCGAAGCCGATTGAGTGCTTGGGTGGCTTCGCGGAAATTTGAAACTTTGGTCCGCGTTTCATTCACCCCCTAAAAGGAGCAGCGCCGTTGTCGCCTGACGCAAGGCCAACTGATCAGATCGCCGCAGCACCGCCGACGGCGTTACACGCCCGGCTCGAAGTGGTCCGAGGAACCCAAGCCGGACTGAAGATCGATTGCCACCGCCTGGTCTCGCTGATTGGCTCAAGACCGGGCTGCAAGCTCTTGCTCAACCATCCTGCCGTCTCGCCGGTGCATCTGGCGTTGGTGAATCACGGTACACACATCACCGCTGTTGATCTGGTATCGGCGCAACGAACCGAGCTCAACGGGCTCAACCTGGAGCAGGAACGCCTCAGCGACGACGACACGATTACGATCGATCCGTGGGAGTTTCGGGTAACGCTGCAGCGACCTGACGGCGAAGGCGCGGAGGATATCCGCTCGTTCGATTTCGAGCCAACCCCGCAGGTTGTGGCCCTCGAGCACATCGAATCGGGCCGACTCCTGCAGCCCAATCGCGAAGTTTGCATCATCGGGCGCCGCAAGGGCTGCGATATATTCATCGAAAGCAAGCACGTATCACGTGTTCACGCGCTGCTTATCACGCACCAAGGCCACCCTGCAATCGTCGATCTGCTCAGCAAACAGCATACGCTGGTCAACGGCGAGCCGGTCGCGTTCAGCGTGCTCAAAAACGAAGATGTTGTGTCCATCGGCGGAGCGACGTTCCGCATTCGCACCATGGATTCCGCGGTCGGCCGAAAACCAGCCGCCAAACAGCCGTCAATCGACCTTCCGGAAATCATCCCCCTTCCCCAAACCCCTAAGCTTGCCACCGGCGATCAAATCGACATCGAAAACGTCGAGAGTTCGCAGACGTGGCGGATCGCAGATAGTTTCACCCAAGCGTCGAAACAGGCGTAGCGAGTCTGGGCGGACGCACTTCAGAGCACCTGGCGCAAGCCTGGCGACAAACTACCGCAAAACGCCTGCCTGCCACGGAACGCCGACCTCCCGCGAAGGGTCTGCCTGCGCCAAGTGTCCGCAGGCTTGCGCCAGCGGCTCTGAGCCGCACTCCGGCACACGCGCAGCACCTACGGCCCCGTTTTGGAATCCGTGTGCCATGCTCTATTATATCGGGCTGGCATAATCATGAAGCGTCGCGAGCCTCAGGCTGCAGGGAACCCTGGCCTGTGTACGGTGTCCGTGTTCGGGGCGCAAAACCTAAGTCGGCGTTTTGAGGTAGTTCCCATGTCCACAGCTTCGGCAACGATCGATCGATCCAGAATCATTCGCGCTCCGCGAGGCACCGAGCTATCCTGCAAAGGCTGGCAGCAGGAAGCGGCCATGCGCATGCTCATGAACAACCTCGACCCCGAGGTGGCCGAGAACCCTCAAGAATTGATCGTCTACGGCGGCAGTGGCCGGGCGGCGCGCTCGCGGGCGGAGTGTGAGCGGATCGTGGCCGCGCTGCAGGCGCTTGGAAAACAGCGAAAC
>CAZYXP010000156.1:0-9418 GCA_964651325.1 uncultured Phycisphaeraceae bacterium | reverse complement strand
TTCCAGCCTGCACGACTCGCGATGATGATGCAGGCAAGATGCCTGCGCTCCGGGTTTGTGACGACTTTGCGCTGTACTGTTAGCCGACCCCTCCAGGGTCGAACCCCTTGGGCTGTGTGGCGACCGTGGGTCCGCCTGAGGCGGACCCACGGCTACTACAGCGCAGCCTTTCAGGCTGCAGGAAAGAAAGATAGACGCTCTATCTGCCTGAAGGTTCATGCCCCTGCCACACCTGATGGTTCATGCCCCTGCCACAATTGCTGGTCGCACTCGTGCCGAGTCACGATTGTCTGGAGTGGTTGACGAATTCACTTGCGGTCTGGCCGCGTTTGGGCGAGGTGTCGCCCGGAGGGAGCGGACGCCCCATCACATCTTCTTCCACGCAACGCCTACTAGGTTCATTCCCTATTCTCCGCCCATCTCGTGAAACGTAAGCTTGTCCGTAGCGGTGTCGAGCGTTGCGACGGTTTTGGGGTCAGCGCGATGCAGGGCACCCGGATTGATGATGCGTTTCCCATTGATGCGTTCGTCGCGAGCGACGTGCGTGTGGCCGTGGAGAAGATAGTCGACGTCCAACGTATGGACCGCCGGTTGAAACTCACGCTCGTGGCCGTGAAACACCGCGAAGCGTTTTGCGTCCAGTTCCAGGATCGTCGGAATACGGTTCGGCGGGGCCAATCCCACTCCATCAAGATAGGCGAGGGTGGCGTCGCTAGCCACATCGCAATTGCCCCAAACAAAGGTGAGCGGTCGGCCGACGAGCTCATCGAATACGTCGGTCCCGCAGACGTCCCCGCAATGGATGATGTGAGCCACATCAAGCGAGTCGAACAGGCTGACGACCTTGCGAACCATCAGATGGTCGCCATGGCTATCTGAAAGTATGCCTACAATCAATCCGCACCTCGAATCTTGTCGGCCCTCAGGGGGCATGATCGAATCGGTTGTTTGATTGCTTGTCCCGCAGGCAATCCGACCGTGCGGAGATTATACGACAGCCGCGACGCCAAGCAAGGAGGGCCGAGGCTCGATTGCGGCGGGCTGTGTGTTGGAGAAGACGCTTTTGACCTGCACTCCGACAAGTCCCCAACCGTCTTGTAGGTGTCATTGGCTTTGATTCTGGCGCGGTCGGTAGCCCCAAAACAGCTTGCGCTGGGTCCAGACGACGGCACCATGCCTGAAATCACGATCATGGACCAGGTCTTCGGCGTCGCAATTGGACACAGACCCATCTAGATAGAGCACGTTGGCGTAGTCGCCGTGAAACTTGCCCATGGGCAAGCCGTCAAAGTCAGTCTGGTATCGGTTGGCCACGCTTCGGGGCGTTCCGGCCGGCGAGTTTGGGGCTATGTCGAACATCCAAACAGTACGGGGTTCGGTGGCGTAGGGGTAGGCCGAGATCGGATGCCCAACATCGGAGACGTAGCCTGGCGTGTCCGCGGAAACCTTGGGCGCGGTGCCGAGCCCATCGAGCACCTGATTGAGCCCGTAGTGAAATTGGTTTTTGCCCGTACGACTCTTGTAGGCGTCCGTCAGGTTTTTTGAGGGGCAAATCCACACGTGAAGCGCCGGACGCTCCTTGATCTGGTCTTCGATGCGCTCGATCTCCGTGTAGGCGGGCAGCCCCAGATAGGGCGGCAAGACATTGAACCAGGAATGCGGCTTGTTGAGATCGAAGTACGTCCCCTCGGATGGGAGGTATTCATTGTAGTCGTCGCGATAGAACCGTGTGGCGATGCCCCATTGGCGCAGGTTGCCGGCACAAAACACGCGCCGAGCTTGCTCCCTGGCGTGACTCAGTGAAGGCACCAGAACCGTCAGCAGAAGAACGATGATCGCAATGACCACGAGCACGTCTACCATCGTCAAACCCCGCGACCGGTTAGGGGATCGCGACGGAAGCTTCGCATTCAAGTTTTGCCATGCACGTCCCATCGAACGACCGCTCAGTAGATTTGGAGCAATGACATCGAAACCGTGGGAGTACCCCTTATACCACTGCCGAGTGACGCGCGAAAGCGGTTTCTGACGCGCCCTTTTTCAAGCGCGCGCGGCCGGCGGTTGCGCGGCCGAATCCCGATGTTGCGCCACGCTAGCCTTGAGCAGTTGGCTCTTGCGTTTGCAACCCAGCCGCACTCGGTTTGGTGGTGATCTGAAAGAATCGGGCGGCCGATGTCTCAGAGCCCCCCCGGCCCATCACTCAGCCAGCACCAGCAGACATGTCATGATCCCGACGCGGCGGTGGCGAAGGAAATCGAACGGCAGACCTGATCGAATAGATCGTATGTGGTATCGTCGATGGCATGGCCGTCGACGCCCAGCGTCATAACGAAAGCCGGAATCGACGTGGAGGTAACCGCCCGCACGACGACCCCGAGTTGCCGATCCAAAAGCTGCTCCCCGGTTTTCTCGCCCATGGGCTCGTCGGATCGCGTCTGCGTCGATCCGAGCAATCTGCTCCGCTCGGCGAGCTCATATTTTTCCATGACGCCTGCCACGACTTCGGAGACCGACGCTTTCTCCGGAAGCGGAATACGCCACGCGATCAGACGGGCCGGGTGGCCGGTGGGAGTCCAACCGTCGAACGACGCGGCGTTGGCGGAAACCACATCCTTGTGAAAATACCGAGGAATCCGTACAGCCATTTCCCAGCCCAATGCGTGAAACCGCTCACCGAGCACGTTTTGAGCGCGCGACCGCGCCATCGTGCCCGCCAATGCCGTCGTGATCGCAAGCAGGAGCAGGCTTATGAGCAAGGTTCGCCGGCGATGACCGGGCTTGATGGCGCTATAGACTTCCACGGTTTCCCCCACAAGACGCTTTGTCGCCGGGCCACAATAGCCGACCGTTGACGACAACCGACCGATTGCATAGGTTTAGCAATGATCTCGTGAAAATAGGTGGTTGCTTCGGTGTTTTCAAGGTGTTGCACACTACTTCATGGATGATTTTCGCCGATTCTTCCTACGCGGGCTCGCCGCCCTCGGTCCAACGCTGTTGACCGTGGCGATTCTCGTTTGGGTTTTCACGCTAGTCAACGATCATGTCGGGGTACATGTAACCAAAGCCTTGGTTCTGCTGTGCGCGGCGCTGAGTGACGAGCCGGCGCCAGGATTCGTGAATGAAGACAACGACCCACTGACCTACGGCACCCCGATCGACGAATGGCGCAAAGACGGACGGCGCCTGACGACAGAATATAAGATCATAACCCATAGAATCTTACACGACAATCAAGGGTTTTCTCCGGAGGTAGCGAAAGCCGCCCGGGCCCACGCCATCGAAGCACGCAATGCAGCGCTCTGGCAAATCGCCTTTGTCAAATACAAGATGCACCTGCTTGGTTTCTTGATCGCTGTTATTCTCGTATACTTCACGGGATTCTTCCTGGCCAGCTTCCTGGGAAGACGGATGTGGCGGGCCGGCGAGGGCGTATTGTATCGAATGCCGCTAATCCGGGGGATTTATCCCCATGTAAAGCAGGTGACCGACTTCCTGCTGTCGGAGCGCAAGAACATAGCGGCGTCCGGTGTCGTTGCGGTGGAATATCCCCGACGGGGCACATGGTCACTTGGGCTGAGTACGGGCGCAGCGATTTCGGGAGTAGGCGGCGCATCAGGCGAAGAGATGGTGACGGTGTTTATCCCGAGTTCGCCCACGCCCATTACCGGATACGTCGTTCAGGTGCCGCGGAAGGATGTCATCGAGCTGGACCTGACCATCGACGAAGCCTTGAGGTTCACGGTGAGTGCCGGCGTCATCAAACCCGGTACAGCGTGGCCGGCGAATTCGAGCGACGACGATTCGTCCGACAACCAGGCTCTTCCCGGTTAACCGGAGGGCGCCGAAGCAGAGCGAAAACAGGACAAACGGTCCAGGGAGGTTTTCAGTGCAAATAAGCGTATCAGGGCGTCATGTCGATATGACAGAGGACATTCGCGCCTATACCGAGGAGAAGGTGGCGAAGCTACACCGCTATTATGACCGAATCCAGGAAGTAAGCGTCGTTTTCGGGCACGAATCGGAGCAGTTTACGGCCGAGATTATTGTTCGCGCCGAACGAAAACACACATTTATTGCCAGCGAATCGGGTCCAGATACGTTTGGATTGGTTGATTTGATCGTTGAAAAGCTCGAACGGCAACTAAAAAAGCACAAAGAGATCATTCGAAACCACAAGCATGACGGCAGGCCGGAGATCAAACCGGAACCTGAGTAGGAAGCCTACCTACCGCGGGACGCCCCGCCGGCGTGGGACGAGACGAGACTCCAAATGAACATGACGAGGACTGACATGAAACTTGGCGACCTAATGCACACGAATTCCATGGTTCCGGAGTTACAATCCACCGACCGAAATGGAGTCATCCGCGAGCTTGTACAAGCGCTGGTAGAGCACGGAGCACTGGACGCGGAGCACATGGAAACGGTCGCAAAATCTGCGATTGACCGAGAAAACCAAGGAAGTACCGGGTTTGGCAAGGGTGTGGCCGTGCCGCACGTCAAGCATGAATGCATCAAGAAGATCACGGCGACGGTCGGTAGATCCGGCCACGGTGTCGATTTCGCATCGCTTGATCGTGCCCCCGTCTACACGGTTTTTCTTCTGTTGAGTCCTGCCGACAAGCCGGAAGATCATCTCGCCGCAATGGAAAAGGTGTTTCGCTACCTGCAACGTGAGAGCTTTCGAAAGTTTCTCCGGCAGGCAGACACCCGAGAGAGTATCATGGAACTAATCCAAGAGGCGGACGAGCTGCAAGACGGGTAGCGTAGGAAAAGGGTGTCTGGTGGCGTCGGGTACCTGGCTTGCAGGTTTGCCCCCATCCGCCGGCGTTTCTGCTGATAGGCGGTTTTTGTGTGTCACTGGATGATCAAAAGGCCTTTCGCGAGGTCGAGATTCCCAACGCTGAAGGGCTCCATTCCCGTCCCGTGATGTCATTCGTAGATTTGGCATCAAAATTCTCGTCAACCATTGTTGTCCAAAACATCACCCGAAACGGCGAGCGCGTCGATGGTAAAAGTGCCATGCAGATGATGCTTCTCGAAGGCAGACAAGGGTGCGTCTTGGGAATCGAGGCAATAGGTGCCGATGCCCAGGAGGCCGCAGACGCGCTGGCCCGACTCGTTGAAGCTGGTTTCAAGGTCGCATGATTTTACTTCGTATTGGGCGGGTCAATCGTGGCTTCGAAAGGCCACAAGGGAATAGCGCGGCTCATTTATGGCGCCGGCGCGGATGAGCTACCGCCAAGTTCCAAGCGACGCGGTAAAACGCCTTGGTAGCGCGGACGGTTGAACACGGATTCGGAACGGCGCCATCTCGCCGGCCCGTTGGTCTTATCAAGATAATCTAGTCGGATGTTGCGGAATGGAGATTCTTCGGGGGATTTCAGTGGCGCCGGGCGTCGCGATCGGCCCAGCGGTGGTGCTGGAAGCTGAGGATTTCCGCATTCCCTACCGCTCGGTGCCGTCCGAGGCCGTCGGCGATGAGCTCGCACGCCTCGAACAGGCATTCCTCGACGCAACTGAAGAGCTTCAACAGCAAACCGAGGTCCTCAAAGAAGGGCTGGGGGCGGACGCCGCCAACGTCTTCAACTGGCATATGGGTGTCCTGAGTGACGCAGCACTCCGCGAGAGCATCGAAGCGCTGATTCGAGGTCAACGCGCGGCCGCCGCCTATGCGACAAGCACGATCATGCGCAATTACCAGCGGCGGTTCATGCAAATGACCGATCCCCTGCTCGTGGAGCGAATTCGCGACGTTCAAGACATCGAGCGTCGGTTGATCCGCCACATTCTGGGAGAATCCAGGGAAACCATCACGCATCTAACCGAGCCTGTGATCCTCATCGCCCACGACCTCATTCCAACTCAAACGGCCCAACTTGCCCAAACCAAAGTGATTGGCGTGGCGCTGGACGCTGGAGCTGGTACCTCTCACACGGCCATCCTTCTGAGATCCTGGGGCCGACCTGGAGTTATAGGACTAGGAGACGTATCGACTCGGATTAGTGGCGGTGATCTGATGATCGTTGACGGGTCGAATCAGCTGGTCATCAGCAATCCAGATGAAGCCACGCTTGCCGAATATCGCTCCCGGGAGGCCGCCTACGGTCGGCTTTCTAGCGAGTTGGATGAACTCAGGGAATTGCCGGCCGTCAGCAGAGACGACAAACGGGTCTACCTCTTGAGCAACATCGAGTTCCCGCATGAATCTGAGATTGCAAAGCGGAAAGGCGCCGAGGGCGTCGGTCTCTACCGAACGGAGTTCTTGTACCTCCGACCGGAGGGGGCGCCGAGCGAAGAGGAGCAGTTCGAGGCATATTGCGAGGTGATCGAAGCCGCTGCGGGCGAAACGGTCACGATTCGTACGTTTGACCTGGGTGCGGACAAGTACACCCAGCAGCGTCAATATGAGCAAGAACGTAATCCTATGCTCGGATTGCGGTCGATTCGGTACAGTTTGCAGAATCTTGACATGTTCAAGGTTCAACTTCGGGCGATCCTTCGGGCATCGGTTTTCGGACCTGTCCGGATGATGTTCCCGCTGATCTGCAGTCTGATGGAGTTCCGGCAGGCCAAAATGACGGTTTTCGACGCCATGGAGGATTTGGAAGAGTCGGGAGCACGCTTTGCCCGCGACTTACCCATAGGCATGATGCTAGAAACGCCGGCTGCCGCGTTGCAGGTCAAGGAATTCTGCCGAGAGGTCGATTTTATAAGCATCGGCACCAATGACCTGATTCAATACTTGCTGGCCGTGGATCGAGGCAATGAGCGGGTATCCCAGAGATTCAGCGGCTCTCACCCCGCGGTTTTGCGTGCCTTACGGGATGTAGTCCGGGTCTGTACACAAGAGGACGTTGAGTGTAGTATGTGTGGTGAAATGGCGGGACAGCCGCTTTACACGCTGTTCCTGCTGGGGATCGGCTTGCGTCGATTGTCGATGGCGCCCGCCAATATCCCCGAGGTTAAGAAGCTCATTCGCCTGTCGAAGATGTCGCATGCTCAGCGAATCTCCAGGCGCGCTCTAAGTTTTGATACGGAAAGGCAGGTAACGAATTACCTGCGCGACGAAACAAGAAAGGTTTTGCCGGAGGACCCGATTTAGACGAGCGACGCTCGCTCGGCGGGACTACGGGTAAGCACCTTGCGACCGGTCGCCCATGGCGGCCGGCCAGACTGACTCATGGGGAACAATCGGGATTCCTGGACAGACGGAAGACGGCTCTGTGCATCGCTGCGCTTTTGGGTTTTCCATAGGCGACGATCTTCGTTTTATTTCGCACCACGACACGTTGCGTCTGTTTCGACGTGCGTTGGCGCGGGCTCGTCTCCCTGTTCGATTCTCGCAGGGGTTTAACCCCCAGCCGAAAATCACAATCCCGCTACCCCGCCCGGTGGGCATCGCTTCTGACGACGAAACCGTCGTGGTCGCGTTTGATCGACCGGTCGATCCGGAGCAATCCGGCAACGATCTTGCCATCGAGATGCCACCGAGCATCTCAATCAAGGTCGCCCGGATGTTGGCGCCCCGTGAGAAACTGGCTCCCGCCGAGGTGCATTACCGTCTAGATGTTGGAAAGTTGGACGGGGGCGACGCGCCCCCGAACAACTTGCCCGAGACGATCCAGTCCCTGCTCGATGCCGAGTCGCTTCCCGTGATGCGCACTTCACCCAAGTGGACTGCGCCCCACACGGTGGATATCAGACCGTTTCTCGTAGGCCTGTCGATGACCGGGCGAACCGTAGCGTTCGCGTTGCGCGTGACGGGGCACGGGACAGCCAGACCCGCGGAAATCGCCGGTTTGCTGGGCTACGAAGCGAAATCCATCAATCATTGCATCCGTCGATTGTCGGTCCGATGGCAGTAAGGCAAAAACATGACTGAAGAAATGCAACTTGAGGCAACCCCTCCACCGAAGAAGAAGAGAACCAAGACAGTAAGAAGGAAAAAGAAAAAGAAGACTTCCGCCGCGCCTGCGGCAAAGCAAACGACCCACACCGAGAGTAGCTCCGCCCAACCGGACGTCTCCGAGGCCAAGCAGGTCGATGTGGTGCAAGTAGCCGTTGCGCCAGCGCCCCCTAAGGCGGAGGAGGAACCCAAGTCCACGGCTTCCAAAGCCAAGACACCTCGTTCCGGCAGGAAACGGACGACCAAAGCCAAGCGGCGTACCACGAAGAAGCCGGCCGCGAGAAAGCCCGCTGAGCAAGAAGCGAAGGGTACCTTGCCCGACGCGACTGAAGATTCAGGCGACGCCGCACCGCCCAAGCGGCCATCGGAATCCGAAGACAAGCCCCTCGCCGCCATTCCCGTCACTGCCCCGCCTGTTCGGGACTCGACCGCGACACCAGCAGCGGGCGAGGCCGGCGAAGCGTCCGGCTCATCCGAACCCCAGCCCAAACGTCCGCGACCCGCCAGAAAGAGAGGCGGTCCCCGACAGCGCAAAGCCAAAGCCGCGTCCGATTCGGTGCCAAAGGAACAGCAAACCGACGAGCCGACTAAACAGACAGAATCTGAAACACGGGACCAACCTAAAGCGAGAACGCGATGGGCCGACAAAGATACGGACCCGACGCCTGCAGAGGAAAGAGCGGAGGACCGCGAGCCGGATCGTGATGCCGGAAAACCCGACGCCGACGCCTCCATCGCTCACGCCGCGTCCAAACCAACGGAAGGCAAGACAGGGCGCCGTTCTCGTGGCCAGCGGGGCGCTCGAAGGTCGGGAAGACGCTCTACCCGGAACAGGGAAGCGGAGGCCGAATCCACCGAGATCGTTGTCGGCGACGATGAATCGGCGCCAAAGGCAACCGGCCAGAGCACGATGCTCATCAACGTGTCGGCGGGTGACGAATGTCGGATCGCCGTCATCCGACAGGGGCGTTTGGAGGAGCTCTTCATAGAGCGCTCGGCGTCGCAATCGCGGGTCGGCAACATCTACAAAGGCACGGTGATGAACGTGGAGCCGAGTATTCAGGCCGCGTTCATCGACTTCGGCATCATGAAGAACGGATTCCTTCATATCTCCGATGTACAGCCTCAATACTTCCCTTCGTACAACGGCGAACCGGAGGACGTGGGGCGCAAGATTCCCCGGCGCAACCGACCTCCGATTCAGGAGTGTTTCCAGCGCGGCCAGGAAGTGATCGTCCAGGTCATCAAAGAGGGCGTGGGGACCAAAGGGCCGACGCTGACGACCTACTTGTCGGTGCCGGGCCGCTTCCTGGTGATGATGCCGGGCATGAGCCGACACGGTGTTTCGCGGAAGATCGAGGATGAAGACACGCGCCGCGCCATGCGCGACATGCTCAGCGACATGGAACTTCCTCAAGGCATCGGGTTCATTCTTCGCACGGCGGGTCTGGGGCAATCCAAACGGGAGCTGCAGCGAGACCTGAAATACCTGCTGCGGCTTTGGAA
>CAZYXP010000155.1:0-9471 GCA_964651325.1 uncultured Phycisphaeraceae bacterium | reverse complement strand
TGTTCAGGATGTCAAACTAGGAATACTACGGCACGCTACGGCATAGGGCGTGTGAGAGGAGGTGCCAGAGCATCTGACTATTTTACCGCTTTACCGCCCGACTGGCGGACTCGATAGCCTTGCGCATAGCGGCTTGCTGGGAATGTGCGTATCTCATGGTGATCGCGGCAGAATTCTTGGAATGTCTGGCCAGCGCTTGCAGGTCTGCGAACGATTGGGCGTGGTAGCCCATTCCGGTGAGGAACGGGTGTCGCAGAGCGTGGAAGTCGAGGAACAACCCGTCCGGCGTCTGGTAGTCGATCCCGCGCGCCTCCAGGTCACGCTGCAATGTTCAGGCCGTTTCGTTGGGCACAACCAGAGCCGCGGCCTGAGGTGTCTTGCGTGCGAAGTATCGCCAAGCCAGGGCAACGCTCCATCTTGACCGGATCAATGCCGCCGTCGCCCAGTCCACCCGCGCTCTAGCGGCGACGTGGTGCAATGGTTCGCAGGACGTCGCTTTCGCGCGTGGGCCGGACGCCGCGCATGTAGAGCGTGATGTCGTCGTCGTTGACAAAGCCGTCGCGGTTTAAGTCGGCGATGGCAAGGTCGGCCAGACCCATGGCCCGTAGTTGCACGACGGAAACTTCGCGTACGCCCGCCTGCATAGCGGACGCCCCCGACCCTGAGCAGCATGAGTCTTTGTCCTCTGCAAGGTAATTGGCCTGGACGAACGAGAAGTCTAGCTGATCGACCACACCGTCGCCGTTGATGTCGGCATGGGGGCCCGGCGTGCCGCAGGGCGTTTCCGGATCAAGCTGCGTGAATTCCTGAGCCATGAAAATGGCGACATCGAAGACATCGATGACGTGACTGCCATCCAGGTTGCCGCCGAGCAGCCAGTTGCCGCCGAAGAACGGATCGCCCTTGAACTGGGCGACATAGATATTGCCCAGCACATCGATGCCCGCCGTCGCACGGAGCGTGTGCAGCGGATCTCGAGCCGTGATGCACTGGTATTGTCCGGCTGGAATCTTGAACTGAATATTCTTGACCCGCCCGGGCAAATGGAACGGCAGCCCGAACTGCAAGGTGCGTTCGATGATTTGCGGCGCTTCCACGCAACTCGAGAAGAGTTCAAACTCGATGCAGCGGTTCAGCGGTCCATCGACCATGGTCGGTGAGAGCTGCACGGCGACCTCGAGCGTGTTGAGCGTGCTTACGTCAACGTACCAACTGCACTCGGTCATCACGCCGCAGGAATCGGTGGCCGTGCACGCAAAATCAGCCCGACCGGCCGGGAAGAGTCCACCGCCGCTGATCAGGTTGTCGATGTTGATTCCGAAGCTATGCGTGGCCGAGCACTCCAGGGCTACCGGACCATCACACCCGTCGGAGGCGACGACGGGCTCCCACTCAACCAGAACGTTTAGCTGTCCCGGTGTGGGGTTCAAGTCGATGCTGTCGGGGCAGTTGATCGCGGGCGGCCCGTCGTTGATCCGCACGATTCCCGTGCAGCACGATTCGTAGGGTACGCGCGATCCTGATTCATCGGTCAACAGCGTGTTGAGTGGGTTGTTGCTGATGAGGCAAAGCTCAAAATCGCTGCACGGCACGAGCGGAATGAACGTGATGGTCGCCATAATCTCGGACAGCTGGGCGCCCCGATCTCCGATCGTCACGCCGACGGAGTAGACGATTAGACCCGCTTGCTCGTCAATATTTCGGAAAATCTCGAAGTTAAACGGCGATTGCGGATCGAAGGCGTTGCCCGGCGCGATGTCCACGAAGTCCAACAAGGTCGGATCGTAAGGGATGACAAACTGTCCGCCGGTGACGATCTCCGGTCCCTCGCCGAGCCGCACGTTGATCGTGATCAGCTCATTGGCGTCGTGACAGTCCGCGTCGCCATGGCCGGCGGGCACCGCGTCGAGACATAGGTCTCGGGCACACAAGCAGAATCCAGATTCCCCGTCACAGACGGAACCGAAGCATTCGGCGTCAGTCGTGCATGGGAGCGTGTTGATGTCCGTACCCAAGCACAGCCCCGCGCCATCGCAAACATCGTCCGTCGTGCAATCCATGCCATCATCGCAGGGCGTTCCCTGCGGCGCCGGGGGATGAGAGACCATACCGGTTTCCGGATCGCACAGGTCCAACGTGCAGGGATCGCCGTCGTCCAAGGCGGTCAGATCACCGGTATCCGGATTGCAGCAATAGGTCTGCTGATTGAAGTTCGGCGTATGCGTACAATCGTCTACCTGTTGGTCACAGAAATCGTCAGTGCAGGCGTTTTGGTCGTTGCAATCGGGCGGATCACCCGCCACACAGTCCAACGTCAGATCGCACGTTTCAACGCCGTCACAAAACAGGCCGTTGGTGCAGTTGTCGTCGATGGCCACGCTGCCGCACTGGTCCAGCTCTTCGTCGCACGAATCAAAGCTACATGCGATGCCGTCGTCGCAATCCGGATCGGGTCCGTCGATACAGCCCAGCAGCGGATCGCACACTTCGACACCGTCGCAGTACAGCCCATTGGCGCAGAAGAGATCATCGGCCGTGTGCATGCACGTGTTGCCGATCTCGGTACACATATCCGTTGTGCATTCGATGCCGTCGTCGCAATCCGGATCGGGCCCGTCGATGCAGCCAAGCTGCGGATCGCAAATCTCTTCACCATCGCAATAGAGTTCGTTCGAGCACGTCGTGGGGTTCGGCGTGTGTGTGCAGGTGTTGTTGACTTCATCGCACGCATCAACCGTACACTCGACCGAATCGTCGCAATCGCGAGGCGGGCCCGCCACGCAACCGAGCTGCGGATCGCAAACCTCGGTGCCATCGCAGTACACGTCGTTTCCACACAGCCCGTTGATCGGAACGTGGAGGCACCTGCTACCGGCTTCCTCGCAGAAGTCGATCGTGCAAGCGACGCCGTCATCGCAATCGGGGTCCGGACCGTCGGTGCATCCGATCGTCGGGTCGCACACTTCGACGCCGTCGCAAAAAAGTCCGTTGGCGCACGTAGCGTGATCGGGCGTGTGCGTGCATGTATCGGCCGCCTCGTCGCAGGCGTCCGCAGTACACTCGACCGCGTCGTTGCAATCCGGGTCAGGCCCGTCTAGGCAGCCAAGCTGCGGGTCACAGAGTTCTTCACCGTCGCAGTAAAGCCCGTTGCTGCAAACCGTTGGATTCGGCGTGTGCGTGCAGGTGTCGGTGTTTTCGTCGCAGGCATCCACGGTGCAATCAATCGCGTCGGCGCAATCGGGGGCCGACCCGGCGACACATCCAAGCAGTGAGTCGCAGATTTCATCTCCGTCGCAGTAAAGCCCGTTGCTGCAGAAGCCGTGGTCGGGGAGGTTGAGGCACGCGCCGGTTTGCCCGTCGCACGAATCCTCGGTGCAGCTCACGCCGTCGTCGCAGCTCACCGCTTGTCCGGCGCATTGGCCTTGCCCGTCGCACATGTCGTTCGTCGTACAGGGGTCGCCGTCATCGCAAGACAAGCCCGGGTCGCGCGGCGGGTGGCCGACCATCCCCGTCGCGGCGTCGCACACGTCATTGGTGCAGGCGTTGTCGTCATCGATCAAAACGGATTCGCCGGTTAAGGGATTGCAACACTCGACGCCCACCTCGAAGTTCTCGGTGAAGATACATTCACCGCTCACGTCGCTGCAGGAATCCGTGGTGCAGGCGTTGTTGTCGTCGCATTGCTGCCCCTGACCCGGAAGGCAACCAGCGACGGCGTCGCAGGTTTCCAACCCATCACAGAACAAGCCGTTGTCGCACAGGCTGTCGTCGGGCGTGGAAACACACACGTCGTTCTGCTCGTCACAGGTGTCCACCGTGCACGCGATCTCGTCGCCGCACACCGGCGGCGTTCCCAGAACGCACCCGATCTGAGCGTTGCATGTCTCGACGCCATCGCAAAACAGGCCATTGTCGCAGAATGCATCGTTGGCCTGATTGGTACAGGTGTCCAGCGCTTCGTCGCAAAGGTCCGTCGTACAATCAACGGCGTCGTTGCAATCGGGCGGCGTGCCCGCTTGGCAGCCAAGCAGGGCGTCGCACGTTTCCAGGCCATCGCAAAACAGGCTGTTGTCGCATAGATCGTCCAGAGGCGTGTGCTGGCACGTTCCGCCGAGGCAGGTGTCTTCGGTGCAGGCTACGCCGTCGTCGCAATCGACTGGCGCGGTGACGCAGGTACCCTGTCCGTCACAAGCTCCGATTTGGGTACACGGGTCGCCGTCATTGCACACCTTGCCCGCGTCGGCGGGCGGATGGGCGACGCTACCGCTGGTTTCGATACAAATGTCGTTGGTGCAGTCGTCCCCGTCGTCGATGGCTTGCAGATCGCCGGATTGCGGGTCGCAGCACTCGACGGCCACGTCATAAATGGGGTCGTTCACGCACTGCCCCAGATCGCTGCAGGAATCAGCGGTGCAGACGCTTTGATCGTCGCACGGCGTCCCCTGCTCGCACGCGTTGACCAGAAGATCGTTGAGATTCTGCGTCATGTCCAGGGCCGCGTTGTTGGTCGTCAGTAGCGTCCCGCCCGTGCCGTTGGCCAAATCGGCCTCCAGGGTCAGTACACAAGCCGACGCGCCGGTTCCTGCAATCGGAGAAACAGACACGTTGTTGGCGTTGGCCACGCCGAGTGCGTTGGCCAAGGCATCGCGGTCGTCGCCAGGATCGTTGCACCCTTCGGGCACGCTTCCGTTGCAGGGGCCTTCTTCACTAAGGGGCACGATGACCCGCTTGCTGCCCGGCGCCCATGCGAAGTTCTCGGCAACGATCGCCACGGCCGGCCCCCATGATTCATTGGGCGCTGTGCCATTGGGAAAGGGGCACGTGGGATTCACGCCCGGCACGGTGGCTCCGAGCAGATTGACCACGGTATCAGTCAGGCAGTCAAAACCGACCGGCGGAATCTCGGTGATGCCGAGGAGGTGCGCGGTCACGGAAATGCCTTGGGTTTGAAGGTCTGAGATGACTCCGCCTATGTTGGCGCAAAGCGCGATGCCCTCATCCATCATGGAACCGGAGGTGTCGAACACGAACACGACCTCCAACGGGGAACAGATCAGGCCGGGCGTACATGGTGTGCAGTCGGGGATCGGCACGTTGGTGCAATCACCATTGCTGCACGAATCATCCGTACACCCGTTGGCGTCGTCGCAGTCGGCATCCGTTTGGCATGGCGGTACGCAGCCGTCTATGGCCGTGTGTTCGCACAAGCGCTGCACGCAGTTATCGGTCGTGCAGACATCGCCGTCGTCGCACTCCGCATCGACGTCGCACTCGGGCACGCAATCGGGGATGGGCTTGTTGATGCAGATCGCGTCGAAACAGATATCGGTCGTGCATGCGTTGTTGTCATCGCAATCCTCGGGCGTGACGCAGAATCCTGCGCTATCGCGCGCATCGGTGCGAGGCTTGTTCATACGACCGCCCGCCGAATCGCGCAGCGTGGGTGGCGTAGCCAGGGCCACCCCGGACAACCCGAGAAAAAGCGCTCCCGCAAGGCCACGCGCCAAAGTCAATCGTGGTGTTCGTGTTATGCTTCTCATTTCTACAGACCCGTGCTCATTAGGGACCGGTTGCTCCGAATCCTGACGCTTTAGTATGATTCCCTCTTCGAGCGGGCGAGACTTGACCTCGCGGCGCCCCTCCTTAAGAAGACCAACGCATCCGGGCGACCCTGTGGGCCATCAAACCCGTGATACCTGCCTCGATTTCTACAAACAATTCTTTCCCATCCGAACTCCGACCGTCAGGGAGTGGCGGTGACTTCAGCCAACCCGCCGCTTCCTGACGGGCGCGGTTCGGAATACTAGCCTCCTCCAAAAGCGAGGGTGAACCACGCCAGGTAGTCATCGAGGTCCACGTCGGTGTCCGAGTCGAAGTCGAAAAAGCGGCGGCATGCCTCGCTGGGAAGCACGAATCCCCCGGCCGCGACGGATCCGCTGAAGCACTGTTGAACACCTCCGGCATCGCCGAAATCCACCACGGCATCTTCGTTCCAGTCACCAACCAGGCATCCATCGCGACACAGCGCGGAAGGGAAACAATCCGGAGTCCCGCCCGTATCCACACACTGCTGCGGTGTGAATCCGGTGAAGCAAACGCCGGGCGCAATATCGAAAAAGCAGCAAGTATCCGGCCCGCATACGCACGCATCCGGCGGGCTGGTCAGCCGGCACGCATCCAGGCAATCGGGAATGCCGTCCTCGTCCGTGTCGGGGTTACCTTCACAATCATCGGGTACGCCGTTAAGGTTGCAATCCGGGTCGCACGCATCGGGCATGCCGTTCATATTGCAATCTGCGAACGCTTCACAATCGTCTGGGGTTCCGTTGGCATCGCAGTCGGTATCGCATTCGTCGGGAATGCTGTTCGTGTTGCAGTCGAAACTTGTGCCGTCCGTCAAATCGCACGTATCCGCGACTCCGTTCGCGTTGCAGTCCGCCTGACACTCGTCCGGAACAGCATTGGAATCGCAATCGGTGCTGGTTCCCGCGAAGATATCGTCGGAATCGGGAATGCCGTTGTCGTTGCAGTCGATCACAGCCAACAGCGGCGCCACGGTGGCCGCGCTGATCGAAGTCGGCGTGCCCGGCTTGAAGAGCCCGATCGTTACCGCGCCCGCGACATCCGGCGCAACGTTGGCATCGAATCGGAAATTGTAGAGCGTGCCCCAGCGCAAGGCGTTGGCATTGATGTCGGTGGAATAAGGAACCGTCTCCCATGTGATGCCGGGGCCGGTGATGCTCGCCGACCAGTCCGCCCCGTCGTAGACTTCGCCCGAATGGTAGTCCACGTCGTGAAACCCTACGTTTTCAGTGACGGCGCCGAGCGGTAGCGGCACGAAGAACGACCCGGCGCTGCGATCCGAATTCATGTTGTACAGGGCATATTCATAGCGGTAGAACCCGTTGCCCAACGCGACGGCATCGGCGGCCAGGACGAACAATCCCTCACCGGGAATCTGCACGTCGGTTTCCAATACCGCAGTATTGAAGCTCTTCCACGCGCGAATCGCCTGCTGTTCGTCCATCGTGGTATCTTGGATAAACGCTAGGTAACGATTGAGGTTGTTCGGGCCGACCATATCCACCGGACGATAAGAGGCGTTGCTGTTACCGTTGCCGTCGGCGGCGTCGTCCGGCGTGATGTACAAGCCTTCGACGAAGTATTGCGCCCCCGGATTCAATTCCGCCTTCAAGTCGTCAGTGTTTACCTGCAAGCGTTTGAAAATGTCGTCCCCGGTCTGCTGCCATGCGAGTTGATAGGGATACGGAAACGCCCCCGTGTGGCTGTTCACCTCGGATCGCGCGCCCAGAAGCACTTGACTCGCGTTCAGATCAGGTCCGTAGACGTCCCAGCACCCGACCCCGAGAAGATCCAGGTTCGGCGCGGGCTGGGCGGGCTGGCATGCGACGCCGCACCCAAGGCCGTCCACCGCCGCGAAACCGTGCTTTAGCCAGCTCAGTCCGATTTGCTCGAAGCGATTGTCTTTAAGACGGTACATGTTTTGGGCGATCACGGGGTGTTCGTTCACCGCGCAATCGGACGACGGCTGGTCACACCAGACCAAGGGAACATCCCCAACATTGCACGCGGCGGTTCCGACGGAAAACGCGGCGATCTCGCGCGTGCAGGTATCCCCGCTAATCACGCAGGATTCGCCCACATCGCAATCGCCGTCCGTCAGGCAGGGCAATCCGCTTGCGCTACATCCGTTACAGTCTGCCATATCCGTGCATGTCCTTCCGCTGCCGCTGCACGTCATGAGTGTGCCTTGCGTCATCACCCCTGTGATATCCGCCACTACGACGTCGGCATCACCACGAGCTGATCCAACATCAGCGAAGATCGCCAAAGCCGAGATCATTAGGAAAAAGGCTGGTCTTGGATATAAAAACCGACTCACAGCGTTGAACCCCCCAGTTCAAACCAATGTTGAGACAGGAATCGACCCCGCACCCAAAGCGGACGGATTAAGAGGAGGCGATGTTCGTCTGCGTCCCCATTCAGGGAACTGCCAGACGTGGGCATCCACCGAAGCCAATCAACCCATCCCTACCAATTATCCCACTTTAGCAGTCAATCGCGTCAACTTCAAGCAACAAAAAAGCGGTACTGTCGAATTTCCGCCACATTACCACGGAATTCTGCGCATAAAATCAGATCTCCTTATTCTGCTTAAATATAGGGAGGAAGTGATGCCCGTTGTTCGCTCGGACTTACCGGATCCGCTCCCATAAACCGACGAAACGGCGTTCGATCCACCCGTCCATGCCAGGCGGGACGAAGCTTCCAAACGTCCCAATTCGAACCGCCGGATCCTGGCTCCGAATAGTCCGCGCGATGGCGTGCAATGCAATATGGCAGTCCGAAAATAAAGCCCCACTCCAACTCTCCACTCAACAATACTTGAGAGCGGCTCAAAATGTGCTCAAGTATGGATCTTTTTTGGCTTGATGTTGGTACTCCATGGCTCTATACTCAGCAGATCGGGTCGTGGATCATGAGGCTCGGGGGACGGTTTTCCGCCGGATTGGCCGAAACTTGGTTCACGCGTGAAGTGAAGATGGGGCTACAAGAGCCTGTGGGCTTACGAGTTCTGGGCTGTCTTGTGACGAAGCAAAAACTTGGGGGAGTTCGGAGCTGGGGTGTTCCCGCGTTCCGCATGCCTTAGGAGGGTATAAGAGGATGCGTTTTAAGATCATGTGTTCAACGGCACTTGTGTTGTTCGCAGCACAGGCAGCGTCCGCGGGTGGGACGCCTTTTTCGTACACCGGCACAGGTGGCGCGATCAATGATGCCTCGGTTCAGTTTTTTCCGCTCACCTTCGGCACGCCGAGCCAGTTGATCGCCGACGTCGAGCTGGAAATCACCAACCTTACGCATTCAAGCCCAGGCGACTTGAACGTGTTCCTCCTGGATCCGTTCGGCAACTCGCTTGAGGTTTTCGACGACAAGGGCAACGGCTTTCTCATTGAGAATCAGACGTTTGTGTTCAACGATATTGCGGCGTCGGAGTTGCCGGGCGCGACTCAGCTTGTCGGCGGAACGTATCTGCCCGATCAACCGACGGCCGGGTTTGCCCAATTCACCAATGGCGGCGTGGATGCTTGGATACTTGTCGTCATTGACGATGCTCCAATGGGTAACGGCAGCTTTGATTCCTTTACGATCCGCGGAACGGTGGTTCCCGAACCCATGACGCTTTCGCTGCTGGGGTTGGGTGCGGTAGCCGCGCTACGGCGCAAACGCCAAAGGAAAGCCGTCGCCTGATCAACTTGCCCGCGGGCTTGATGCCCTTTGCGAATTGATTTCTCCCCCCCAAGCCTGCGTCAGCAACGCTTGGGGTTTTTTCTGCGCCGTGTTGGGGCCGCGATGGGATTTTCGGACCCACAGCTGCGAAGAATTATATCGATCCGTCCGCAAACGCTCGCCACAACATAGCATCGGTTGTCTAGATGCCACGTTGCCGTC
>CAZYXP010000154.1:7937-9502 GCA_964651325.1 uncultured Phycisphaeraceae bacterium | reverse complement strand
GGGTAGAGCGTCATGCCCACCCAAAACCCCTTGTCCAACGCGAGCTTGATCGTGTGCTCCTCGACGTGGTCGATCAGCACGCGCTCCGGGTTGATCCGCGAGTCGCTCGAGAGAATATCCAGGATCATCCGTGTGCCTTTGTACTTGTCCTCAAGGTGGGGCGTGTGCACGAGGATGAGTTCGTCGGTCTTCATGGCCAAGTTGACGTGCTCTTCGAAAATGGTCACTTCGTTCTTCGTGTTCTTGTTCAGGCCGATCTCGCCAATGCCCAGGACGCCGGGTCGATCGAGGAAGTCGGGGATGAGGGCAATCACTTCCCGCGAAAGCGAAACGTTTTCCGCTTCTTTCGCGTTGATGCAAAGCCAGCTCATGTGGTGAATCTGGAACTGGGCCGCCCGTTGTGGTTCAAACTCGGTCAACTGGCAGAAGTAATCCCGGAACGCCTCGGCGGATCCGCGATCAAACCCGGCCCAAAAAGCCGGCTCGCTGACGGCCACGCAGCCGGCACGGGCCATGCGCGCGTAGTCGTCGGTGATGCGAGAGACCATGTGGATGTGGGGGTCGATGTAGTACATAGCACGCCTTGTCTCACTGCTTCCGAGACGATCCTGCAATCGCGTTCTCGCGCTCCGGGGGCCGCGCGGGCTAAAGCCCGCAGCTCAGGGCTTGGGTTGCTTTCTTGGGATTGTCCACGCTCAAGACGACGATTGATGGATGTCCGCCGGCGCCGCTGCCGTAAACGTAATTGATGTTGACGTCCGCGTCGGCCAGCCTCGACGCGACCTGCTCAATCGCGCCGGGTGTGTTTTCCATCTGAACGGTCAACACGGTCTCCGAAAAGAAGTTGTGGTTGCCCGCCCGCAAAGCATCCTCGACCAGATCATTCGGATTGGCCACGAAATTGACCCAGGCCACGTCCTCATCGTTCGAGACAAAGAGGGCATCTATGTTCACGCCTTGGGTGCGTAGCAGGTGGCAAAGCTTCGTCAGCATGCCGGGCTTGTGTTCCAATCCGACGCAGAATTGAGTTGCCTCTGCCATGACACGCTCCATCGACTCGGAAACCATTCTTATGGCCATGCTCATGCTCCAGCAAGACGTTGCCATCGGGGCGACGTGAGGGCCGACGCCCGAAGCGACCTCATCTCGATCTTAGCTTTCCCTCAGGACTTCGCTCGCCAGTTAGCATCGTATTCCAAGGAAAACGCACGTTGGATTCGCTCGGCCTTGCAATTCTTAGAATCGGCTAGAATCGAAACGGCCTCGCCGAACTGGGCCATGCGCGAATCGGCCCGTGCGCGTTGGGGATCGCCGGCCGCATCGATCCGGTCAAGCCAGGCCGCGACGTTCAGGAGGCCGTGGCGGATTTCCAGGAATTCGCGATCAAGAACTTCGACCGCCTCGCGGGTTGGTGCCATGAGTGTTTCTTCCTGCAGGTTGTCTTCGCGTACCCTCAATCGCCCAAACGCCCGCTCATCTGAAATCGCCTTGCGACGCACGGCGATTTCCCTCGGGTAGGGGTTCTGGTTTAACACTGGAGACCCGCGCGGTCAAGGCGACCGTCC
>CAZYXP010000154.1:0-7837 GCA_964651325.1 uncultured Phycisphaeraceae bacterium | reverse complement strand
CTCATTGGGCATGGGGCACGCGCACGACGATGGGCTTTGCGACCTCCCCGTTCTGGCTTACATTGCGGAATAGCGGTGTTGGGGTTCGGGTAGGAATTATAGGATAAGAGCCCCCGCGCGCCTTGGAGATTCGGATGGCTACGTTCTTGATCGCGATTGGCACCTTGGTGGCGTACCTGATCGCGTACCACACCTACGGACGGTGGCTCGCGCGGAAGATCTTCGCGTTGGATCCTGCCGTCAAAACGCCCAGCGAAGAAATCAACGACGGGTGCGACTACGTGCCCACCAGCCGCGAGGTCGTGTTTGGCCACCATTTCACCTCCATCGCCGGGACGGGGCCGATCGTCGGTCCGGCGATCGCCGTTTTCTGGGGTTGGCTTCCCGCGCTGCTCTGGGTGCTTTTCGGCTCTATTTTCATCGGGGCCGTGCATGATTTCGGCGCGCTGGTCGTGAGTATGAGAAATCGCGGGCAGACCATCGGCGAAGTGGCTGGGCGGATGATCAACACCCGCGTGCGGCTCTTGTTTCTGGCGTTGCTGTTTATGGCGCTAGCGGTGGTGATCGGCATTTTCGGGCTGGTGATCGCGGTGATCTTCGCGACTTATCCGGTGAGCGTCTTTCCCGTGTGGGCGGAGATTCCCATGGCCCTGGTGATCGGCGTCTGGGTCTACAAGCGGAAGGGCTCGCTGCTGATCCCCTCGCTGATCGCCCTGGTGCTGATGTACGTCACGATCTACCTCGGCGCGTACCACTGGTCCGTCGATCTCACGAGTTGGGGGGTGCCCGCAAGCGGCAGCGCGGCGACGGCGGCGGGGCACAGCGCCTATTTCAACGCCGTGGTCCTCTGGACCGTTGTGTTGCTTGTTTATTGTTTCGTCGCATCCGTCCTGCCGGTTTGGACATTGCTGCAGCCGAGGGATTTCATCAACAGCCATGAACTGCTCGTCGCGTTGGGCTTGCTCTTCGCCGGGCTGATGGTCGCGCCCTTGGTCGGAAACGGTCTGCCGTTCGTAGCCCCGGCGATCAACACGTCGCCTCCCGCGGATGCGCCGCCGATCTTTCCGTTTCTGTTCATTACGATCGCCTGCGGCGCGATCAGTGGGTTTCACTGCCTGGTGTCCAGCGGCACGACGAGCAAGCAAATCCGCTGCGAATCCGACGCCACGTCGATCGGATACGGAGCCATGCTGCTGGAGGGGGGGCTAGCGACGGTCGTGATTCTCGCCTGTACGGCCGGGCTTGGCTTGGGCGTCTATCAGTATGATCTCGGAATCCATCGCTACGTGCCCATCACCGATGTGGACGGCGCGTCGGTCGTCGGGGCGGCTGCGTGGGGCAAGTATTACGGGAGCGGCGCGTGGTCGGGCATGACATTGCCCAAGAAAATCGGCGGCTTCATCGAAGGCGGGGCCAACATCATGACGACCATCGGTGTGCCGATCACGATGGGGATCGGCATCATGGCGGTGCTCGTCGCCTCGTTTGCCGCCACCACGTTGGACACGGCCACGCGGCTGCAGCGCTACATCGTTTCGGAACTCGGCGCGGCCCTGCACATTGGCCGGCTGTCCAATCGCTACGTGGCCACGGCGGTGGCGGTGGGCACGGGGGGGGCGATCGCCATGATCGCCGGGCCGACCGGGCCGGGCAGCGGCGGCTTGATCCTCTGGCCGATTTTCGGGGCGACGAATCAGATTCTCGCGGGGTTGTCGTTTCTGGTGATCTGCTTCTACCTGCTCCGGCACAACAAGCCGGTGTGGTTTCTGGTGCCGCCGATGATCTTGATGCTGATCCTGCCCGCGTGGGTTTTGTCGGTGCAACTGTTCGGGCCGCACGGCTGGATCCAAGGCGGCGCGTATTTGCTCGCCTCGATGGGGCTGCTGGCTTCGGTGCTTCAGATTTGGATGATGATCGAAGGGCTGATGTTGTTCCGCAAGATTCGCGGCGTGGCGCCCGAGCCGCTAGGGGGCCTGTAGTTGACGGGGCCCCGGCGGGGCACCCACCGGAGCGCTACCGGAGCCGGGGCGCCGCGCGGGCTGAAGCCCGCGGCTCGGTTTCATCTGGACAATCTAGCGCTGTCCTTTTGCGCGGGCGTGCCGCGTGACGTCAGCATCGTTACCGAGGCGGATTTGGGGTCGAATGGTTTGAACGAGTTGAACCGAACCTCGAAGCCCATGCGCTCGGCCACCGCCCGAAACAGCGGCCCGTTGAGCCAGTTTACCGTGCTGCCGTCGTACTTGGCCGGGCCCTTGTGGCGATGCTCATACTCGTCGATGCGCTGGACGAACAGATCGACGACCTCGAGCGAACCGTAGGCGTGCAAGCTGTCGAGCAACTTGACGAATCCCGCGATGGCGTGTTGGTTGACGTGGACGCGGACGTCACCCCGGCCGCGAAATAGCCCCGTCAGTGATTCGCCCAAGCGTGCGTGGTTGGGGAGGCTCAAGCCTTGGCTGTATGCATCGGCCTCCATCGCGACGTAGCGTTCCTCGAACGAAATCGCCGCAAACAAATCCATCCAGAGATGAACATAGTTCTCGGCCGGCCGCTCGGCGGCGATCATGCGCTCGCGGATCCAATCCAGCATCGCGCCAACGCCAGACGACCCTCGGTCTAGTTGTTGCAATCGGGTTTGCAGTGATTCGGCGTCGGCCGGGTCCAATCCATGTTTGACAACCAGCGCCGCCACCGCATCCTTGGCGATACACGCCCGGCTCTGCATCAGAAAAAGCCGTTCAGACAGCCAGGCCACCTTGTCGGTCGGCAGATTGTCGTACACGTTGCAGAGGTGGATGTGCATGATGCTGCCGGTGTAGGGCTCAAACGCGGAGGTTGGATCCGCGGCGTCAATCCGGACGGCTTCGACATTGGCGTGCGTCTCCGCGAGTTCCGCCCGGCCGCGTTCGAGGATTTCAGCGGAATAGTCGGCTAGAACGTACACGGTGTTGCGGTAGGAATCGGTTCCGGCGACCTCGCAGATTCGCTTGTATTCATCCAGGAACGTCCTCGCACGAACGACCGATGCGACGCCGATTTCGGCGACGTACAACCGCTGCCCGCCAAGGTCGTGGTCGTGTACGCGATCGAAATAGGCTCTGGCCGTCGAACGGACGTAGTCGAGGTTGTGATCCGTCGATCCTCCGATGGATTCGTCGTAGTTGATCCCCGTGGCCTGTTCGAAGTCGTTGAGCCGATGCCAGAATTCATGATTGAAGGCCCAGCAGATGCTCTGCGATTCGCCGCCGAAGGGCTCCAGCAAGATTCGATCGCCCTGGCGCGGGCCTGCCGTGCCGAGCTCATTCAACGCCGCGCGCAGCCGCGCTTTGAACGGACCCGTGCCGTCGAACTGCTTGATGTCTATGGCCATTTCGTAGGCGTCGAGCGTGTCAGGACCGGGTGACGCGTCGGCATCACAGAATCGGCGCAGCGCGATGGGGCTGCGAAAATGGCCCTTGTAATGCACGCGGTCGATGTGGATGGTCAGCTTGCGTTGATCGAGCCGCAGCAGCGACTTGGCCATGGGTAACTCATCGCGCAGAGCTGAAAGCACCTGAAGAAAGGGTTCCACGCTTGGCCGCTGTAGCATGGCTTCGGTGAAGGTCACGGGGACGCCGAGCGAGGCGATGTGCTGAATCAACCCGCTGGCCAATTCGCGTCTCATCGCGCGGCGCAACTGCTTCCCACGAGGCAAGATGGCGAGCAACTCATCGCAGCGCGCCAACGGGCTGATCGGTGCGGCGGCGTCGCGCTGCTCTTGGTCGATCCGCCGGCGCACCACGGGTACGGCGTGGGCCAGCAAGAACAATTCCCGCAAAGACAGGTCGGAGAGCGTGCCCTCGGCGGGGATGCCAAGTTGGGCCATGCGCCATTCGATCAGATGCAGCGCCTCGGGCGTTTGCACCAGCGCGAGCGCTTTGATGAGCAGCTCCTCTTGGCACATCTCAGGCTGATCGGCGAGGAGCGACTGCAGGTATTCTTTCTTGGCGCGGACCAGCGAGATCAAGTCGACCGGCTGGGCGTCGGGGGGCCGCTCGGGGCGTCCGCCGGCGCGCCGGAGCATCGCGGCCAGTGGAGCTCGAAGAGCCAGGCCGAGTTGCGGCGCTTCTTTCGTGCCCGCCAACACCGCCGCCAACGCGCTGAACCGCTTGCCGTTGTAAAAGTCTGGGTGTGGGGCCGTGCGAATGGCCAGGCGCTCGGCCATGGCGATGTTGATGTCGTCTCTTCGCTCGCGAATCCGGATCCAAGTGCATTCACGAGACGTATCTTCGCAGAGGTAGCGGCCGTCGACCAGCCGCGGCGCGCCGCACGGCCCGTGAGACATCTGTTTGGCGCAACCCCTTGGGCAAATCATCGCGTCGGGGCTTAGGTCACACTGATCGCACCCCTTGCATCCAAAAATGGGAACCTTCGGCCACTCTACGATCTTGAGCCCCTTCTGGATCCATGGCGCCCTTGAAGCGGCTTGGGCACATCTCTTCAGCCATCCGCTACGCGAGGATTGTGCGGAAGCAATTAGATCGTTCAGGAATTGCTCCATAGCTGGTATCTGGGCCAGCACGCGCTGACGCGCCGACCCCGAAAGCTTGGTGAGTCGCGGCGGCGTGCCGCGATCGACCGGCAGCAGCGGCGTTTCCTTCAGCAGCTCCAAATGCGGTTCAAACGAGGCCACGCAGCCAAGGTAGAATCCGCGCACGCCGGGAACATGGCGTATCCGATGCAAGAGCGTGCGCGTGATGCGTGCGCCTTCCTGCTTGCGGCGCTGGTGGATCCACGCCTTCGGGTGCCCGCCCGATTGGGCCGTGGTTTCGATTCGCTGATGGGCGCCGCGCAAGGTCTCGACGAGTTCGGGCGGGATGCGCATGCCCGGCACATCCCCGATGATTTCCAACTGACGGCTGGACGTGATCGGGATGACCTCCGCGAGCACGTGAACCATGTCCATCACGCCGAGCGACCGCAGACGCTCCATCCATGCCGCAAACGCTTCAACGTCGTAGATAGCCTGCGTCATGATGACCCGCGCGCCGGCCAGCGCTTTTTGCAGCGTCTTGAGCCCATCGGGATCGGCGTCGGCGTTAGGATGCCCCGCGGCGGCGATCAGAAACTCGTCGGGCAAGTCTCCTTGGATCACCATCTCTTGAGCCAGCGCGCACATGCCGACCGAATCCAGCGGAAACACCGCCCGCTTGCCGGGTTCCACGGGCAGGTCACCGGTGAGCAGCAGCGCGTTGAGCACGCCGAGTTCGGCAAAGTGAATCAAGCGGCTTCGGATTTGGTCCGGGAAGCGATTTCTTGCGACCATGTTAACGATGAGCCGGGCCGGATCGACGCCGAGCCCTGCGAGCAATTCCGCGGCAACGGCATTATCGAGCGTGTCGCGGCCTCGCGCGGCGTCGTCCAAGGCGATCAGATCCACCCGCCCCGAACCCGCCAGATCGGCGTAGGCCTGAAGCTTGGTCGCTAGGGTACGCTCGCGCGGCGAAAGATCGCTCCGGGAAACGTCGAGCTGGCGCAGGTATTGGCCCAACAGCGTGAGCTTGGGCAACGCCATCGCGTCGGCGAGGTAACGCTGCCGCACCTCCTGATAGCCGATCTTGTCCGACTCGGTCAGATGAAGCTCCAGCACGACGGGCATCTTGCCGTGCGCCATCAGCGATTTCAGCGGATTGCTCACGCCCTTTTGCGCGGGTGGTTTGCCACCTCCGGGCCGCGGGTTGGGTTGATTGGAAATCGTCGACATTGAGCCAGCCTAACGCCATCACGGGGTCCATCCCGACTACTTCGAAATCCTGTCGAGTTCCTGGCGAAACAGCTTGATGTGCTCCGCCGTGGTGCCGCAGCAGCCTCCGACCACCGAAGCCCCGGCGTCCACCAGTGCCGAAATGCCGGCCGCCATCTTTTCGGGCGTTTCGTCGTAGACGATCTGCCCCCGATCCAATCGCGGCTGTCCGGCGTTGGGCAGCACCATGATGGGGCGATCCGATTGGCTGCGGTATTCCGCCACAAGCTGGATGTAGTCGTCGATGCTCAATCCCGTGCCGCAGTTGCAGCCCAGCAGATCGACATCGAGCCGCACCATGAACGCCACAGCGTCTTTCACACTGACGCCGGTCATCGTCCCAAACCCGCCGTCGGCGACCCGGTCAAACGTGACCGAAGCGATCACCGGCACCGAGGCCCGGCAGCGGCGAATAGCCCGTACGGCCGTTTCAATTTCCTCCAGAGCGGTCATCGTTTCGATGATGATGCCGTCGACCCCGCCATCGAGCAGGCCGGTCACCTGCACGCAAAAGCCGCGCTCCAACTCCGCGCGGGTCATCGTTCCAAGAGGCTCGAGGAAGCCGCCGAACGGTCCCACGTCGCCCAGTACGTACCCGTCCGCTCCGATGGCATCCCGAGCAATTCTCGCCGCTGCAAGATTGATGTCATACGCCTGCTCGGCCAGTCCGTGCCGCGCCAGCGCGGCCGGGGAGCCTTGAAAGCTGTTGGTGATCAGCAGATCGGCCCGCGCCGCGACGTAGCCTTCTTGAATGTCGGCCACGATGTCCGGCTTGCTCAAGCACCACTGATCGCCGGACGCGCCGACGGGCAGCCCCGCCTCTACGAGCCGGGTGCCCATGGCTCCGTCCGCAAGCAACACCCGCTTGGCCACTGCGTCCAGAAAAGGTTCTCGCATGGTCGCCTTCCTTGAAAACGGCCCGCCATTCGGAAGGGCCAGTGCTAGGTCGCGTATGATTCCGCAGGCGACAGCGCCCCGTCCGAGCCGCGGGCTTCAGCCCGCGCGGCCGACCGAACCTGCAACGGCCCATGGCGTCGCGTTGGCGTCCCCCGATCTCCTACTCACTCGCGTTCACGCATCGCCCATTCGGCCCACGTCATGTATTGTCGCCACCTGGACCCACGTGGGCAACTATCTTTCCCGCCCGGCGGATTAACGCTAACATGATCGGACTCTTTGGGCCGTATTACGTGCCAAGCTCTGGCGCGCGGGCTGATGCGTGCCAAGAACTGAAACCAGAAAGGACCGATATGAACATCGCAGCGAAGATGACCACCGACAAAGGCGACATCCACATAGAGTTTTATCCGGACCAGACGCCTCTTACGGTGCTGAACTTCGTCAACCTCGCCCGGCGGGGCTACTACGACGGCATCAGCTTCCACCGCGTGATCAGCGACTTTATGGTCCAGGGGGGCGACCCGACCGGCACCGGATCAGGCGGCCCGGGTTATCAATTCGCCGACGAGTTCGACGCGAGCCTCAAACATGACACCGCCGGCACGCTCTCGATGGCCAACGCAGGCCCCGGAACCAACGGCAGCCAGTTCTTCATCACCCACGGCCCGACGCCGCATCTCGACGGGAAGCACAGCGTGTTTGGCAAAGTGACCCAGGGGCAAGACGTGGTCGATTCGATCGCCCAGGGCGACAAGATCAAGAGCGTCGCGATTGACGGCGATGCGGACGCCCTGTTTGAAGCCAACAGCAGCCAACTCGCCGAGTGGAACAAGACCCTCGACGCCCGGTAACGCGCTGGACGATCGGCTTGGGTGGTAAACTCGGTTGTTGTCGGATCGATTGTATGAAAGATGCGTGAACGTGGTAATCTCGGCATCTCGCCGTTTCTTGAAGGCCGTTGTGCGCAATATCGGCGTTTGAGGAATAGCCGATGATCTTGCACGGGCCGCCGCATCCATGACACTTGTGGCAGCGTCAATGCCATTCTCTCCTCGAGCCAGTAAGGCTGAACTACACTCCAGCCAGTAAGGCTGAGCTATATTCCTCCAGCCTGAAAGGCTGAGCTACAGTAGCCGTGGGTCCCGCACAAGCGGC
>CAZYXP010000153.1:0-9504 GCA_964651325.1 uncultured Phycisphaeraceae bacterium | reverse complement strand
CCGGGATCGTGATGATGACGGTCATGTTCATCAACAAGCCGTTGGAATTCTCGTCGTTCCCATCGCTGCTGCTGGGGTTAACGCTGTTTCGCCTCGTGCTCAACACTGCCACCACTCGATTGATCCTGACCAACGCGGACGCGGGGCATGTGATTTCCACGTTCGGGGCGTTTGTGGCCGGCGGCTCGCTGGTCGTGGCGATTATTATCTTCTCGATCATCGTTGTGATTCAGTTCGTTGTGATCACCAAGGGGGCCACGCGCATCGCCGAAGTGGCCGCGAGGTTTACGTTGGACGGCATGCCCGGCAAGCAAATGGCCGTCGATGCGGATCTTAATGCCGGCGTGATCACCGAGCAGGAAGCTAAGGTGCGCCGTTCTGAAATCACACGTGAATCGGATTTCTACGGGGCGATGGATGGTGCGAGCAAGTTCGTGCGCGGCGATGCGATTGCCGGGATCATCATCACGTTGATCAATATCTTCGGCGGCGTTTATGTTGGGATGATGGAAAAGGGGCTCGGACTGGACGAGACGCTGCGGCGGTTCACGATTCTCACGATCGGTGATGGTTTGGTGTCGCAGATTCCCGCGTTCATCGTCTCCGTCGCGGCCGCGATGATCGTCACCCGATCTGCTGCCAAAAAGAATCTGGGTGAGGAGCTGATTGGCCAATTGACGAGCCAGCCGATAGCGCTCTCGCTAACCGCTGGATTCTTGTTCGTCTTGGGATTGACGCCGCTTCCCAAGCCGCCGTTGGTGCTGCTCGGGGCTTCCTGCATCGCCGCGGTCTACCTCCTCAATCAGCGCACGGCCACCGCGGTGACCGCCAACGCGGCCGCAGCCCGAGCCAAGCCCGATCGCGCCGAGAAGATTGAGACGCACTTATCACCCGATCCGATGGAGCTGGAAGTTGGGTATGGTCTGATCAAACTCGTGGATCGCAAGCAGGGTGGCGATTTGCTGGAACGGATCACCAACATGCGCAAACAGGTAGCCCAGGAGCTGGGCATTGTCGTGCCGCCGATCCGCATCCGCGACGACGTCCAGCTCGAGCCCAATCAATTCCGCGCCAAGATCAAGGGGCTCGAAGTTGGAACCGGTGAGGTGTTGCCCGGCCATTTGCTCGCGATTGATTCCGGGGCGGTGACCGATCGTGTTTCCGGACTGGAGACCAAGGAGCCCGTGTTCGGTTTGCCCGCGGTTTGGATCGAAGAAAATCAGAGACACGAGGCGGAACACCGCAACTACACGGTGGTGGAACCGTCGAGCGTGATGAGCACGTTTCTTACCGACCTCATCCGCAAGCACGCGGACGAATTGCTGACGCGCCAGGAGGTCAACCGATTGATCGATCACCTCAAAGAAAGCGCCCCCAAGCTCATCGAGGAGGTTGTCGGAGAGGTGCTCAAGCCCGGCGAGATTCAGCGGGTCTTGCAGTCGCTGTTGCGCGAGCGGGTTCCGGTTCGCGACTTGGAAACCATTCTCGAGACGCTCGGCGACTACGCCTCGCGCACCAAGGACCCCGAGATACTCACCGAATATGTGCGCAACGCGCTGTCGCGAACGCTATGCCACCAGAACAAGGGCGACGATGGTCGCGTTCATTGCATCACGCTCGATCCGTCGCTCGAGGAATTGATGGGCAAGAGCTTGCATCGCAGCGATCAGGGCACGACGCTCACCATGCCGCCGCAACTTCAAACGCGCGTGGTCGAAGCAATTCAGGCTGAAGTCGACAAGGCCACACCGATTGCGGGTGGCCGTCCGCCGGTTATCCTTTGTCCGCCCCAGATACGGTACTGGATTCGGAAAATGATTGAAGTGCGCCTGCCGTCCGTGGCGGTCATGTCGTACAACGAAGTGGTGCGCGGTTTTGAAGTTGAGTCACACGGAATGGTGGTGTTAGCGGATGAAGCTTAAGACGTTTCGTGGAGCAACCATGGCCGAGGCGCTGGGCAAAGTGAAGTGCGAGTTCGGCAAGGACGCCGTCATTTTGAGTACCCGCGCGCTGGATGGAAACAAGGTGCTGGGGATCGGAAAGGGCAAAGAGGTCGAGATCACGGCCGCGCGGGATGCATCCAATTTGCCGCCCGTGGTCAAAGGGACTAGAATCGCAGGAAAGTCGGGGGCGAATGTCCGGGCAGATGGAGCTGCCATGAGGGTTGCCTCGGAATCATGTAACCGCTCATCCGATGTTTCCTCGAAGGTGCTTTCGGAAGTCGGTGAGCTCAAGTCGCTGGTGGGCAGGTTGCTTCGGCAGCCACAAGCCTCGGCTCCGGCGGATGTGCCGGCGGGCCTGCTTGAGACCTATCAATCGCTCGTCCAAAATGCAGTGGCCGATTCTATGGCGCGCCGTGTCGTGGCGGATGTGCGGGGTAGTCTTGGGGATCATGGCCTCCAAGACGTTCAATCCGTGCGTCGAGCGTTGGCCAAGACGCTCGAATCGATGTTGCCCAGTGCTGGCCCCGTGCGCTTGTGCCGCAAGGAGGGACCCACCGTAATCGCGCTGGTGGGGCCAACCGGGGTCGGCAAAACCACAACCATCGCCAAGCTGGCCGCCAACTTCGCCCTGCGCGAGCGCATCAAAGTCGGGCTCGTTACCATCGACACCTACCGGATTGCCGCCACGCAGCAGCTAAAAACGTATGCAGAAATCATGGATATTCCGATGGCGGTTGCGTCATCGCCGCAGCAGTTGAAATCCGCGATGCGCCAAATGGCCGATTGTGAACTCGTTTTTCTGGACACTTCCGGAAGAAGCCAGCGCGACGCCAAGAAAATCAGCGAATTGCTGGACTATTTTTCTGAAGTGCCACCGGATGAAATTCACCTAGTCTTATCGAGCACGAGTGGTGAGCGCGTCTTGAGAGAGACGATCGACCGCTTCAACATCATCGGCATTGACCGATTGATCTTCACGAAGATCGATGAGGCGATTGGCTTGGGCGTGATTCTGGAATGTCTGGATCGCGCCAACCTTCAGCTATCGTATCTTACGACAGGACAAAACGTTCCGGATGATATACAGGTGGGCGAATCCAAGGCGCTGGCGCGCCTTGTGATGGCCGGAGATGGAATGGGCGGTCGCGAGGAAGCGGTCGTGGATGCTGCGAGCGGGTAGGGTTGCGCGCCCCGATCCGCGTGGCCCGAGCCGTCGGGCAGGTGGCGATGGGATGAACGCACGGCCCGCGAGATGGAGCTGATTATGGCACGGATGCTGATGGATCAGGCAAGCCAACTCAGACATTTGGTTAGACGCAAACGGCATTCAGGGATGCTTGTTGCCGTGACCAGTGGCAAAGGGGGGGTCGGCAAGACCAGCATTGCCGTGAATCTTTCCGTCTATCTGGCTGCCCAGGGTCGCCGTGTCGTACTGGTCGATTTGGATCTTGGTCTGGCCAACGCAGATCTCTTGCTCAACATTCAACCGCGTTACACGCTATCGCACGTGGTGTCCGGCGTGCGCTCGCTTTCCGAGATAGTGGTCCAAGGCCCTTCTGGCTTGAAGATGATCCCGGGCGCTTCCGGCGTAGACCTGCTGGCCAACCTGAGCGATTTTGAGCGGCGCGGCCTGATCACGGGATTGCGCGACCTGGCTGTCAATGCTGATATCGTAGTCTTGGATTGCGGGGCCGGCATTTCCAGCAATGTCATTCACTTTGCGCTTTCGTGCGACGAAGTGGTTGTCGTGACGACGCCACAGCCTACGGCGATGACCGATGCGTATGCCACGATCAAGGCAATCCACCGAGAGGTGGGCGAATTACCCATTCGATTGTTCGTGAACATGGCCGCCAACCAAGAGGAGGCCGCGGCGACTCATTCGCGCGTTTCGGGGGTGGCCAAGAGATTTTTAGATTTCTCTGTTGCGGACGGCGGATTTATGTTGCATGATAGTAAGGTCGAGTTGGCGGTTCGACAGCGAAGCCCATTTGTGCTTCGCTATCCAGACGCCAACGCGAGCTCGTGTGTCGCGGCTATGGCAGGACGCTTGACCAGGAAGGTCGGCGGCCAAAGCAGCGGTGGCTTGCTGAAGCGAGTCGCTGGTTTGTTTCTCTAGCGGCATGTGCATACGGTGTTCTCGAGCGGCGCGGTTCGGGAATGCTTGCCCACGCGGGCGAGCTTTCACGGATGCGTCTTCGCGGTTGGTTGCAGTTGCCGACATGGATGTCGGCGGGTATGCCTTGGCCCTTGTTTGGGCCTAAGGCGAAGTTTGGGCCTTACGACGGTGAATGGTTCCACGGAAGGAATCGTCGCAGTTCCCTTCCGATCTCATTGGTTCTCCTCAGGCCTGACGGCAAACGATGCGACAAGGATGTTGCGCCATGATCGCGCGGTACATCGCAGCGAGCCTTGGACTCTTCGCGTTTGCAGTCGCGGTCTTGGCCGGACTGGCGGCGAGCAACCCCGTTGCCACAACCCTCTCGCGCAGCATCACCGCTTTGTTCCTGTTTTGTTTCATTGGATACATCCTCGGTTTGGTCGCTCAACGGGTGGTCACCGAGCATATGCGTACGCGAGAATCGGAAATCCGGAGTCAATACCGGCGGGACTTGACCTCAGAAGCCAAGGATGGCGAAGAGGCTCTATCCGAGCCAGCGATGGAAGCCTCCGCCGCCTAGCGGTTGGTCGGTGCCATCGGGATGCTGGGAAGAGCGGACGTAGTTCGGCGCGAGCTACGCTCATGGGGTCGATAGCACGGAAGCTTTAAGGAGCGAAGTCCATGCGAGGGAAGAAAACGTCTCCCGAGATCGTTCAAGTGTGGAAAGAGTACAAGCAAAGCGGTGATCGCACGTTGCGCAACCGGCTGATGGAGCAATATTTTCCGATTGTGCGGTATAATGCCGAGCGCGTCGGGTCGAAACTGCCCGACGAGGTGGATCGCGACGATCTTGTCTCCGCCGGCGTATTCGGGCTCATGGATGCCATCGATGCGTTCGACAGCGCGCGCGGCGTCAAGTTCGAGACCTATTGTGCCCCCCGGATCCGCGGCGCGATTCTCGACGAGTTGCGCAGCATGGATTGGGTTCCACGGCTTGTACGCAGCCGGGCCCACAAGCTGGAAAATGCACATCGAGAGCTGGAGCGATTGCTCGGGCACGCGCCCACCGAAGGCGAGACCGAGGAATACATGGCATTGTCGAGATCCGAGTATGAAAAACTGATGCGCGATGCCATTGCGGTCACACAGGTTTCCCTATCACGAAAATACGCCGACACGGATTCGAGCAAGGAAGTCTGTGAAATCGACGTCATCCAGGATCGACGAGGGCAGAATCCGGTCAAAGAGATCCAACGCCGCGATTTAAGGGAACTCATTACGCGCGGCTTGAGCCGAGCGGAACGGCTGATTCTCATCCTCTACTACTACGAAGAGATGACGATGAAGGAAATCGGAGCCACGTTGGATCTTTCCGAGAGTCGGGTATCGCAGATGCATTCGAGTATTCTCGCAAGATTGAAATCGTTGTTGTCGCTCCGCCAAAAGGAGTTTGTGACCTGACTTCCCGATGACGGGACGTACACTTCCAGCCGACGGGACGGCCACCTTGCCATCAGGGCGGCCAAACCACGGATGACACGCCATGGCAGAGATTCCCTCCCATCTCGCCTCCTCGGTGGCGGGTTCCCCGTTGCAATCCAGGGAGGTAGCCAAAGAGCAAGAAGCACGCCGATCCGGGGCCGCCGACGCCGCACAACGACAGATCAAGCAAGTTGGCGAATTGGACAACACCGTCGAAGCTGGTGACGCAGACACGGCCGTCTTTTCCGACGCCGAAGGGGCCGGCAGCCAGGGCCGCTCGGAGGAAGAATCCCAGGAGTCGCCCGACACGCAACCCGATACGCCGGGCGGGGTGACCACCGACGAGGACGGTCACGTCCACCTCGATATTGAAGCCTAGTTCATGGCGACATCCTCTTGGAGCACCTAGCACAAACCTAGTTACATCCGGCCGCGTATGGGTCCGCAGGCTTGCGCCAGCGGCTCTGATTCGGCTGCGATTCATCGCTGCCTTTGACGCCCCATCCCGAGTACCATCATGGCCATGGACTTCACGAAAATGCACGGATTGGGCAACGATTACGTATTCGTCGAGATTCCCAAGGAGGACATCTCGGATCCGGCCGGGCTTGCGCGGGTGGTTTCCGATCGACACACCGGAATCGGGTCGGACGGACTTATTCTGATAGGTCCATCTGATGACGCGGATGTGCGTATGGAAATGTACAACGCCGACGGATCCCGAGCCCAGATGTGCGGCAACGGAATTCGATGTGTGGCCAAGTATGCATTCGAGCGCGGGCTGAGCGGCAGTGCGGAGATGGTGATTCAGACCGACGCAGGGCTCAAAGAGGCCGTGTGCCTCCTAACCGAGGGGCGCGTGGCATCCGTCCGCGTGAACATGGGTACGCCGTCGCTGGCGCCGGCGTCGCTGCCTTCATCGATTTCAGGCGATAAAATCGTTGAGCATCCGATTCGACTCGGTGAGGCCGAGTATCGAGTGACCTGCGTTTCCATGGGGAATCCACACGCCGTTGTTTTTGTCGAATCGCTGGAGGAATTGCCGTTGCACGAGGTCGGGCCGTTATTGGAGCATGCGCCGGAGTTCCCCGAGCGGATCAACGGGCATTTCGTTCGCGTAGATTCCCGCGAGCATCTGACCATGCTCTCCTGGGAGCGCGGCAGCGGCGCCACGCGGGCCTGCGGCACGGGGGCCTGTGCGACCGTCGTGGCGGGGGTTCTGACCGATCGGTGTGGCCGGGAGGTCGTCGTGGAGCTGCCCGGCGGGGAGCTCAATATCGCGTGGCGAACCGATGATCAGGTCGAAATGACCGGCCCGGCCGTGGAGGTGTTCCGTGGCCACTGGGCTGGCTCCCACGTCCTGAATCGCCGAGACTGACCGTTCGGATGCGGACCTCGATCATGGCGGACCACGTTGAACCCCTGTTCCCGTCGATTTTACCCCAGCCGCATCGGATCGATCGTCAACCCGGGCGATGCCTACTGTCGCGGGACAGCCGCCTACGCATCGAGTTTGCCGATCCGCGGGTCGTGCGGATGGTGGAGGCGATTCGTGGGGGTTCGCGGCGAACGTGCGAGACGGCGAGCGGCTCGGAACTCGTGCTGGTTCGAGCCGAGACCGCCGGGATTCGACCTCAGGGGTATTGCCTGGACGTTTCACCCGACCGGATCACCCTTGCCGCGTCCGAAGAACAAGGCTGTTTCTACGGACTGCACACGCTGCAACAGCTATGTAGCACTACAAATGGCGAGATTCCCTGCTGCACAATTCACGACGCTCCGGATTTCCAAACACGGGGCATTCTGCACGACGTAACCCGAGGCAAGGTCCCCACGCTTGAGACCCTGAAGCAGCTCGTCGATCGGCTGGCGGCGCTAAAGATCAACCAGCTTCAGTTGTACATGGAACATGCCTTCGTGTACTCGTTTGATCCCGAGATTTGCGGCGGCGACCATGGGCTAACGTCAGGTGAGGTCTCCGAGCTTGATGCGTATGCAACGCAGCGCTTTGTGCAACTCGTTCCCGCGGTCGCAACTCTGGGCCACATGGGCAAGATCCTTTCGATGTCTCGCTATCAGGAGTTGGCGGAGATCCCGTCGCGTGTGTCGTGGGAAGAGATGGACTGGCCAACGCGAGCCCGCGGGCTGACGCTTGATTGCCAGCATCCGGAGTCATGGGCACTCGTCGAACGAATCTGGTCCGACATCCTGAACGCGTTTTCCTCTCCCGTGGTGAATATCTGCGGCGACGAGCCTTGGGATTTGGGCCAAGGCTCGAATCACGAGCCTCTTGAAGGTGACGCCAGAGGTCGTGTGTATCTGGACCACATCGCTCGCACGCATGCGCTTTGCGCGCGAGCCGGGCGACAGTGCTATTTCTGGAGCGACGTAATTACGCGGTATCCGGCCCTTTTTGAGCGAGTCCCGCAAGACGCGACCGTGCTGCATTGGGGGTACGACGATGAGGCGGAGTATGAGACAACGCTCGAACTGACACGGGCCGGCGTAAACACGTTTGTCTGCCCCGGAACATCCGCTTGGAAACGCCTCATTCCGGCGATGGACTTGGCCGAGCGAAACATCGCCAGCTTCGCCCGGGTCGGCAAGAAGGCCGGCGCGGTGGGAATGATCACGACCGATTGGGGCGATCACGGACATTTCAATCCGTTGGCGTGTAGCCACCACGGCATGGCCCTGGGCGCCAGCCTGGCCTGGGACGCGGATCATCCGCAAGGTCGCGCGTTTGACGAGGCGTTCGCGGCGCGCTCCATGGGAGTTGTGACGACGGACGTATTATGCAATCTTCGAGAACTGGGGCGGCGGGGCGAGGCCCACGACACTTGGCCGTTGCTGTGGAAGTCCGCACGAGCCCTGATTGAAGCGGCCAAACTTCCACCTAGGGATAGTGCGGAGAAGCATCTGGAGCTGGCCATCGCAATCGTGGACTCACTTCCCGCAGCGAATTCGGACGCCAAGGAATTCGACCTTGATGCTGCGGAGCTGCGTTTGGATTCTGCGGAGCTGCGCTTGGCTTGTGAATTTGACGCCTTGCTTTCGCGCAAAATCCTGATCCTATCAAACGGAAAGGGGAGCCGCGCCACGCATGCGGAATTTGTTGGCTGGGCGGCGGATGTTCGCCTGGCTGTGGAGTCTTATGCCGACAACTGGACGCAGCGCAACAAGCCCTCGGGCCTTGCTGACATTGTCGCCGGGCTTAAGCGCATGGTAGAAGATGTTCGGCGGACCGTTTGCTGATCGTCGGCAGCCGCGCCGGCCTCGGTAGGATGCGATTCAACGAAGTAAAGGAACCCAGATTTGGCGCTTGAATGGCCTGACATTGCGGTGCTGGCCGTCTACTTTGCCGCCATCTTGATTGCGGGCCTGTGGTTCGGGCGAAAAGACAGCGATACTGGGGAATTCTTCCTCGGCGGTCGGCGTCAACACTGGCTCCTGGTCGGTCTATCCATCCTGGCCACCGAGGTCAGTGCGCTGACGTTTCTCAGCGTTCCCGGCCGGTCGTTCGCTGAAAACTGCTGGTATCTTCAGATGTACGCCGGGTCAATCGTCGGCCGCCTGCTGATTGTCTACCTGCTGCTTCCCGTGTTCTACGGCGGCAACGTGACGACCGTGTACGAGTATCTCGGCACGCGATTCGGCCCTTGGACGCGCACGACCGCTTCGCTGATGTTCTTTGCATCGAGGATTCTGGGCAGCGCGATTCGCCTGTTGGTCGCCTCCATGGCGTTGGCGATTGTCTTTGATTGTCCGCTCGAATGGATCGTCCTGATCAGCGCGGCCGTCGCCGTCGCCTACGCCACGTGCGGCGGAATCAAATCGATCATCGCGACGGATGCGATCCAAGCGTTGTTTCTTATCGGCGGGGCGGTGGTCGCGGTCATTTATCTCTTTGGCGCAATCCCGGGGGACTGGGTCGAAAACCTCACCGCGGCCATCGGAAGCGGGAAGCTCAAGGTCGTC
>CAZYXP010000152.1:0-9703 GCA_964651325.1 uncultured Phycisphaeraceae bacterium | reverse complement strand
ATACACCCAAGAAATACGACCGACTTTAGTGCATGGTCACGCTTGAGTCTGCGGGAAGTCGCGCCCCACCCGAGCCGCGGGCTTTAGCCCGCGCGGCCGTGCGAACCCGCACATTTTCGAGTGGCGCGACACTAGTCTTGCCGTAGCGCTTACGCGTTGATGCGCCTCAGCGATTCGCATCCGCGTGGCGCAAGTCCCATAAACGGATGCACGCCTGCGAAGTGCGACGAAATTCAGGCTTGATTGTGTCGCGGTGATCGCCGATCATGCGGTCAAAGGAGCGCGCAAGGACATGAGGCTTATAGAGAACCTAGAGCTGAAACGCTGGACCGCTGTGCGCGGACCGGCTGTGGCCTTATGGGCTGCCCCGTTTGCTGTGATGCTGACGATTGGTCCGGCTTGCGCGACGTCGGGTACGGCACATCGCACGTCGACCGGAACGAGCGTTTCCGACGGCAAAGCAGCCGGCGGCGCGGAGTCGCGGAGCGTCGACGGCGCAGTGCCCCGAACGGAAACCTCCCACGTTGCGAACGAGGACTCCAAGCCTGTGCGGCCGGGGGCGGAGCCCGTCCCCGTTCCCCAGCCCGCAACGGGATTTGGCCAGATCCGCTCATATCCAGAGTTGGGAATCGAAGTGCTCGGCGTGCGGCTAACTGCCGCAAACTACATGATCGACGTACGCTATCGTGTCGTGGATTCAGAGAAGGCGATCCCCTGGATGAACCGACGGGCCAAAACTTACCTGGTTGACGAGGCGTCTGGAGCGAGATTCTTTTCGCCCAGCCCACCCAAGGTTGGGCCACTGAGACAGACATCGAGAAAGCCCCTGGCCGGTCGATCCTACTTCATGATGTTTGCTAACCCGGGCGGTTTCGTAAAGCGAGGAGCTAAGGTCTCGGTGGTGGTAGGGGAGATAAGGCTGGAACACCTGATCCTTGAATGAGAGGAAGCGTCGATCGCATTATAGGGCCTGGGCTATCCACGACTGATCTCCAGATGATTCCCAGCCTAAAATCCGCCCCCCGGTAGCGTCCAACGCACGCTTCCACAATGGCTGCTCCACATTGCCACACGCTCAGGATGGATCCCTCATGCTCCCAGGGGAGTTCTTAACGGGATTCTGAGAATCCCTGGTGTCAGCGCCCTTGCTACCGGTCCATTCCGCCTATTCTGTTGATTAGCCGAGACTGAGCAATTTGTAATGACGATATGGATAAGGTGCTGATTTGTGGCTTGAGTCCCCTAATCTATTCTGCTAGAAAGGAACTGCGTCGGACGGGTTAAGCAAGCAGGTCTCAGTTGGGATTGTTCAGGCACGCAGGCGACCGAGCACGGGAATATGTTTGCTGCCGGTCAGCCGCATAGCCCGGAGTCACGATCATTTTTCCGTGGAATGACCGCAACGGATTGATCGTCCGCTGATTCGAACATCGGCAAGCTAGCGAGGTGCGGCCACCGACTTAGCAGTGGGTTCGGGCGAAATGGCTACCCATGGCGTGTCTTGACGGAAGCGTCGATCGTTTTTGCATCGTGTGGCAGTAAGCTCCGTCTGTCCTGTGCGATCGTCCGATCATCCGGACCCAGGGAGGCTTTAGTTTGAACCGGATTGGCAAGAAGGCTCAGTTTGGGCTGCGGTGGGGGCAGGTTTTCGCTGCATCCATTTCCCTAGTGATCTCTTTTTCGGTATTGCTGAACCACTATCAGCAACGCGAACGCTCCCGAAATCATCTCATTGGCCGCAACAAGCTGAAGCTGGCCTTAGCCAAACGCCAGACAGAGGATTACTTCAATGAGGTTTGGCTCTGTTTGCGGATCTTGAGTTCCAACCCAGATTTGCAGAAGTTCAATACCGATTCCTACGATTTCCTGCGCGGCATCTACGAGGCCAACTACGATCAGCACAAGATACCGGAAATCTATGTGATCCAGAAGGAGTTTGACGGTCGATCACGCCCGTTCATGGCATTCGAGCGCGGTGATGAGGAGCGCGACGCGAGCGAGTTGCATTCCCTAGAGCGTGAAGAGCAGGAGTATGCTGTACAGATGGAGCACATCCGTCGTTTCGCCGAAGATCCATCGCTCACCCGGCTACTTGGGCCGCCGGTTTCCTTATGCGTGGGGGCACCGGGATTGGTGCTCTCGGTCCCCATACGATCCGAAGGGCGATTGATGGGCATCGTAGCGGCGATGGTGCCGTCGGCGAACATTTCCGATGTCCTCGAACACAGCAGCGTGCAAAACGCGCTGTATATCGTGAATGAATCGGGAGACGAATTCAGCTGCCAGGACATTCCCGCCAGTGTACAACCCTGGTTTCACGCGCAGTTCGACCCTCAAGGCGTGAAGGGATTCTTCGGCGGTCAAGATGAGTCGTTCCGCGCCGACCGCTTAGCGGCGCACTGGACCCGACTCAAAGTGGGCGACAGCGGGGATTGGTTTCTGGCATCGCTATACGATTCCAGGGCGCTGCTTGCGGCATCTGGTCTCCCCCATGCCGCTACGGCCATTGCCAACGCTCTGTTGATTCTGCTGCTCGGCGCTGCGGTCGTTGTTCTGTGTCGGTTCATACTGGCCGTACATGCGGCCCGCCGAGAATCGGAGCAGTACGCCCTGGAGCTGAAGGAGACTGATGTCCGGGCCCGCGCCGTCCTTGATACGGCCGCCGAGGGAATTATCACCATCGACGAACGCGGGATGATCGAGTCCTTCAACGCCGCGGCGGAGCGGATATTCGGCTATACGGAGCAGGAAATCATCGGGAAAAACGTCAATTTGCTTGCCGCACTGCCACCCGATGAGCATCATGATGACTTCCTCGCACGATATGACCAGACGCAGTGTCCGAAGGTGTTGGGGTTGACGCGGGAGGTGGAGGGGGTGCGCAAGGACGGAACCGTTTTCCCGCTCGACTTATCGTGCAGTGAGGTGCGCCTTCCGGGGCGTCGGTTGTTCACCGGGTTTGTACGCGATATTACGGAGCGGAAGCGCGCCGACACCGCACTGCGAGAGAGTGAGGAGCGTTTTCGGGCCATCGCCTGTTACACCTTTAGCTGGGAGAATTGGATCGCCCCCGACGGGCGGATCCAGTGGATCAGCCCAGCCGTGGAAAGCGTAACCGGTTATAGCGTTGAAGCCTGCCTGGCCATGGAGGGCTACCCCGTTTCCCTCGTGCATCCAGATGATCGGGATCGCATCGCGATGGCCATGGAGACGGCGCGCACCGAGCGGACGTCCTCCGAGGACGAGCGTTTTCGGATGCACCGAAAGGATGGTCAAATCGCCTGGTGCTCGATCGCTTGGCACCCGATTTTCAATGACGACGAGGAATACGTAGGCTATCGATCCGTCACTCGGGACATTACAGAGCGTACCGTCGCTGAAGAAAGCGCTCGGGCCAGGCTCGCGGAGTTGTCGCACCTCGGACGGGTGGGCATGCTGAATGAAATGACCGCAGGATTGGCGCATGAATTGAACCAGCCGCTGGCCGCGATCGTGAACTATGTTCACGCCTGCGTCGAGCATATCCGGTCCGGCGCCGCGACTGACGCGAAGCTTTCGGCGATCCTGAACCATGCCGCGGACGAAGCCCAAAGAGCGGGAGCGATTATTCAGCACATGCACTCCTTCGGTCGCAAGCCAGAGGAAAAGCCGAGCCGCGTCGATCTGAACGCGATAGTGCGCCGGGCCGTCGAACTCGTGCACTTCGAGAAGCAGGCGGGGGGGCTGCGAATCGGTTGCGAGCTTGCTCCGTCGCCGCTTCACGTGTTCGGCAATTCGATCCAATTGGAGCAAGTCTTGATCAACCTGATGCGCAACGCCGTCGAGGCCGCGACCAGCGCCGGCGATCCCTCCGGATCGGTCGTGATCCAGACATCCCGTTCGGGCTCCGATGAGGTTCAATGCGCCATCCTGGACACCGGCCCCGGCGTGGAAAATGGCGAGGTTGACCGCATGTTCGAACCATTCTATTCAACCAAGTCCGATGGTATGGGCATGGGGCTGTCGATCAGTCGATCCATAGTTGAAGCCCACAATGGCCGTCTATGGGCAGCGGCCAACGAGCCCCGCGGGGCCGTCTTGTTGTTAAGCTTGCCCGCACTGAAGGAAGAAACTCCGCATGAGCGTGTTGCCGAAAATATACGTCGTTGATGATGATGTCGCGTTTGGCGACTCATTGTGCACGCTGCTGGAATCGCACGGCCATGTCACCGAGCGGTATGAAAGCCCGAACGTGTTTCTCGATCGCTACGACTCCACCGCCCCAGGGTGCCTCGTGCTTGACTTGCGCATGCCGGAGATGTCAGGGACGGCACTTCAAGAGGCGTTGAATGAACGGGGCATTGACATCCCCATCGTCATGGTATCCGCGCAACCCGGCGTTGAAGCGGCCGTGCGGGCGATGAAGAACGGCGCGATCGACTTCATCACGAAGCCCTGCGACACGATCGTTTTGATGGATCGGATTCGCCAGGCGATCGACCTCGACAAGAAGAATCGAGCGCTTCGGGTCCGGTGCGCACAGGCGGAGGCTCACTTCGCCCTGCTCACGCCGCGTGAAGCGGACATCGCGGTATTGATGATGGACGGCCAGCCTCCTAAGCAGATTGCCTACGCCCTTGGGATCAGCCGCAAGACAGTTGATGTCCATGTCGGCCATATCAGGCTCAAGTTGGGTGTGTTCTCCTCGGTTGACCTCATCAGAATGTTTGAGCCCTTGGACCTGAGCGGCCGTTGCAGGGCACTCTAGCCTTCGGGCGGTGGGTATCGCGCCGCGTGTACCTCGTCCACTGAATCCATTGCTGCCGACCCGCTCGCCCGGTTGAGACTGCAACGGCGAACATGTTTCAAGTCTGTGTGGCGAAGACACGGCTCGCAGCGTCACCAAGCGGCACCCTGCATACGCGGTTCACTTGCATAGGGGGGATGCCTATTGTGGAAGCGTACGCCGTTTGATATCCTCGTCTGAGGAGGTGGGTGGCCATCGTGCCACACCATCCCCTGTTCTGAACAAGGTTTCGGAGGTCATACGATGAAGATCGCTATCCCCGGAGTAGGCTCCGGCGCAGGCGGCTCTACGACTTCGCAGCGCAGCGGGACCGTGTTTATCGCGGACGATGATGCCAGTTTCAGGCACTCCCTTGCGACACTGCTAGCCGTAACGGGGCTGACCGCCAAGCCTTTCGCCAGCGCCGGCGCGTTCCTGGAAGACTACGCGCCGAATCGGCCGGAATGCTTGATCCTCGACATGCGTTTGCCCGGGATGTCCGGATTGGAGTTACTAGCGGAATTGGCTACGCGACACATTGACATTCCCGCCATCATCGTCTCAGCATGCTCCGATGTTGCGTGGGTTGAAGAGGCACGGGCCGCCGGCGCCTTTGATTACATCGTGAAACCGTACAATGCCGTTTTGCTCTTGGGTCGGATCCGCGACGCGCTCGACAACAACTCGCGGACGCTTGGACGAGGCTAGAAACTGGGCGACGCGCCGGTTTGGGCGTGATACGCCGGCAGCTGATGACCCACCCTCACGCTAACAGCCCCAAACCCGAACATCGCGCGCCGCAGCACGATATCCGCCAGGGACTTTTTTTTGACGTGTACCATGGAGACCATTCCCCCCAGCGCCACGCGGGCTTGCGCCCGCGGCTCGGCGTGGGTTGAATCGCCTAGAAAGCAGTCTCGGTGCGTGGGGCAGTCTCGGTGCGTGGGGCTCTATGGGCAGGGCAGTGGGCACTCCAACGCCGTCGCCGCAGCCGTGTACGTCAAGCCTTGGAATGCCAGGACGGCCGCTTGGATATCGGCGAAGTTGTCGACGCCGTCGGGCACGCATGGCCAGATGTCCAGCACCTCCAAGGGGTGTTGCGAGAAATCACCTTGGAATCCGAATACGAAGAACTGAACGTCCGCCAGAGTCGCCGCTCCGTCACCGTCCACATCCGTCCACGGGGCGGTCGTGGTCGAACCGGCCACAGTCATTGACGTGCCGCAGGTGGCTTGCACTTGGTACACCGATTCCGGCGCGATCTCAAACCCTTCAACCACAACGGTGCCCCAAGCCTCGGCGAGCTGTAGGGCAGGAGTGATCGACAATGATCCGTCCGCCTGCACATACAGATTTATGCACGGCCAATCCGGAGACGTAAGCAACAACGCGATGGGCTGATTGCCGTCGCTGGGCGGCTGGCCCACACACGCCGTGGAGGCCGCCTCAGCGCAAATCGCGTCCCACGATGTGTCGCAGCAGAATGGATCGGCTTGGCATACAATGTTGCAGCATACCACATCGTTGCAGCCTGGCGTGCCATTGCTTTGATCACAGGCGCCAGCGTTGGCGTTGCACGCGGGGTTGCCGACCGGCGGGGGGCTCAGCGGGGTCACTTGGATGCGCCGCATGGCCGTGCTCGAGCCGAAGACGGTCGAGACCAGCGGTGTTTGAGCCTCCAAGGTCCCCGCGCATGCGCCGCCGGAGCATACATCGTTTACGGTACACACGTTGCCGTCGCTGCAGGCGGCGGTGTTGTTTGTTTGGACACAACCCGTGGCGGGGTCGCAGGTATCGTCGGTACAGGCGTTGGCGTCGTCACAGTTGGGGGGCGCGCCCCCGACGCAACTACCGGCTGAGCACGTATCGCTTGTCGTACAGGCGTTGTTGTCGTCGCAAGCGTCTGCGTTGTTCGTGTAGATACAAACGCCGGACGGGCATGAATCCGTCGTGCACGCATTGCCGTCGTCGCAATCGCCCGCGACCGCGCACTTCGCGCAGTCGGGGGTCGGCGTGCCGATGCATAGTCCGCCGCCGCACGTGTCGTTCTGGGTGCATTGCTGTCCGTCATCGCAAGGATCGGTGTTGTCAATGCTTTGGCAACCGCCTGCCTGGCATGAATCGGTCGTGCATCCGTTTCCATCGTCGCACAGCCCGTTTGGCGGCGCGCCGTCCGGCTCGTTGTTCGCAAGGCAAACACCCGCGCCGTCACATGTATCGGCGTTGTCGCAATCCGTGTCGCTCGGGTCGCCGCATGCGGTCCCTGCGGTCTCGCTTGGGTTGACGCAGAGTCCCGCATTGCAGAGGTCTTGCGTGCAGTCGTTGGCGTCGCCGCAGAGGCCTGCAGGAGCGGCACCGTCGGGCTCGAAATTCGCGACGCAGGATCCGGCGCCATCGCACGAATCGGCATTGTCACAATCGGTATCGCTCGGATCGCCACACGCACTTCCAGCGGCCTCGTTCGGGTTGGCGCAGAGCCCTCCTCCACAGACGTTTTGCGTACACTCGTTTGCGTCGTCACACAGGCCCGCTGGCGCGGTGCCGTCTGCTTCGTTGTTTAGCAGGCAGACACCGCTACCGTCGCACGTGTCGGGATTATCGCAATCCGTGTCGCTCGGGTCGCCGCACGCGGTCCCGACCGGCTCGCTCGGATTAGCACATAGCCCACCGCCGCAGAGATTCTTCGAGCATTCATTGGCGTCATCACAAAGGCCCAGGGGGGCAGCTCCGTCCGGCTCGTTGTTCAGCAGACATCCGCCCGCGCCGTCGCAAGTGTCAGGGTTGTCGCAATCCGTGTTGCTGGGGTCGCCGCACGCTGTCCCAGTAGGCTCGTTCGGATTGACGCACAGCCCGGCACTACACAGATTCTGTGTACAGTCGTTGACATCATCGCAGAGGCCAACCGGTGCGTCGCCGTTCGGCTCGAGATTCACCAGACAACTTCCGGCGCCGTCGCAAGTATCGGGGTTGTCACAATCGGTGTCGCTCGGATCGCCGCAAGCATTGCCCACAGCATCGAATTGGCACGTCGCATCGCAGCAATCGCCAGGCAGGACGTTGCCGTCGTCGCACTGTTCGCCCAACTCGGTAATGCCATTGCCGCATTGAGCAATCGTGATCGATGTTCCGCCGTACGTTACCGTCGGCAAGACGGACGTGCCACAGATCGACGTGACCCAAATGCCACTGGCCGTGTCCAACGATTGAAACGTCGCCGTGCCCACAAGGTCGGCCGTCACCTCGACGGAAGCCAGCAGAGCCCATTTCGGCGCAAAACCCACTTGGTCAACGCAGGGCGGCGTGGCCGGCGGATGTCCGCCGCTGAGGTCATCGACCAGGCCGAGCGCGTTGTCCACCACGCCGTGCGTGAAGAGACCCAGTATCGAGGAATGCGTGACGATGCCGGCGGTCGTAAACGACGGGTCAAACGTGAGGTCAACGCCAACGGTGGCGAACCCATTGGGTTCGGTCGTTTGCGCCCAGACCTCCAGGTAAAACGTGTCGCCGAGCGCGAACAGGGTCTGCGACGGCGGCAACGCCGTCATTTCCTCATTGATACTTGCAGCGGGCAGCGCCAAGACCTCAACCGCGACCTGTCCGGCGGCATGCTGTGCTGGTGCGAGCAGGGCTCCCAAAAGCAAAGCCAGGGGGCCAAACCGCAACGCACGTGTACCGAGCATAGACATCATTCCAACCTCCAACTGTGATTCCCGTTAGCCGTCTTGCAAAACGTCCGTTGGTCGTCTTGCAAGACGTAACGCGTCATTTACCTCCAGCGCAGTCTTACCGACGCGGCCGATTGCTGCCTCGTGACTTCAGATTCGCGTGCCCGCCGTCGGCATTCCCGAGTTGCAGCGTGATCTGGCCATAGTTGACCTGGCTCACGCCGAGATCGCCAAACCGGCCAAAGATCGAAAGGCCGAAGGGAGGCGCCGATGGGAAGAGGACCACGTTGGTGCGGCCGCTGCCGATCGAGAACACACGCAGCGACGCCACGCGAACCCACTCATCGACCCCCATTGAACCGTTGCCGAGCGGGGCACATCCCCCCACGTCTCTGACCATGCCACCCACGGCGTCGATGCTCCCGGTGGCCAGCGTTGCAAACGCCTGGTCGCTCAGGATTTCATCGACGCGAAGACTCGATGGATCGAAGCGTACATCCACGTATACCGACGCCAGACCGTCCAGGCTCAAGGCCGAACGATGTGCCCAGAGTTCCACGTAGAAGTCCTTAGATTGAATCCGACTGTCCGAGGTGGGCAGCATTGGGGCATGGCCATCAGCGGTCGGCGAGGCCACCGCCACCAGCTCAACCACCGCGGAAAGGGGCGCCTCGCCCGCCGGGCCACCCGGGCTGCCGCCGCCCCCACCGGGGAAGCACAGCGGACACGATCCGCAGGCGAGGGTGAAGCAGCCGCTAAAGGCCGCGAAATCGCCACCACCTACGCAGTTTTGCGGATCGCCGTCGTAGTTGGCGGCGGCACAAGCGTCCGTCGGGGCGTAGCAGAGGCCGAAGCAGCCCGAGAAGAACGCGAAATCGAGGCCGTCGATGGTTCCGTTCTGGTTCTCGTCGAAGACGCACCAGTCGCACGAGTCGGAAGTCTCATTGCACGACTCGCAGCTATCCCCGCAGACTGGAGCCGACTGGCAGAGGCCGGCGACGCAGGACTCCACACCAGTGCAGAACAATGCATCATCGCAGGAGCTCGACGCGGCGGGCTCATCGTCGATGACCCCGTTGCAATCGTTGTCCGCGGCGTCGCATACTTCGGCCGTAGGCAGCCCAGGGGTACAGGTGTCGTTGGTGTATGCACCTGCCAGATCTCTGAGCAGGCACCGCGCGCCGCATGCACCCGCTCCAACGAGGAGAGCGAGATCTCCGAACGACTGACCCGCGCGCATCCCAACTGCCGCACCTTCCACACCTGCTACGCG
>CAZYXP010000151.1:0-9712 GCA_964651325.1 uncultured Phycisphaeraceae bacterium | reverse complement strand
CCCGAGCTCAAAGACAAGATTTTCCGCAATATGTCGGAACGTGCGGCCCAACTCATCGCGGAAGACATGGAATACATGGGGCCGGTACGGGTGGCCGACGTCGAGGCGGCCCAGCAACGGATTGTGGACACGGTGCGTCGGCTGGAAGATGCCGGAGAGATCATCATCTCCGGTCGAGGAGGAGAGAAAGATGCGGTCATTTAGTGCGACGCTGGGAGGCGGGTTTGAATCTCCGCGTTGGCGTTTTTCATGCATGAGCCACGCCGCCCAAGCGAGCTGGAAGTCCGCGTTCCTAGGGACGATGGGGCTGGGTGTATGCCCGCCTGAGGCGTTTGGAGCCATCGAAACCGAGCCGCGTAGCGTCTCGTTGGAGCGATGCTGATGTCCACCATCATCAAGGCGGGGCAGTCCGCCAGCGTCAGGACACATCTTTCCACGCTCGATTTGACCGATCACCTGGCCGAAGCGACCGCGGCGGTCTGCGCAGCCAAGCGGGAGGCCAGCCGCATTCTTGCGACCTCGCGCAATCAGTCTGACCAGGTCTTGGCCGAAGCCAAGACGCAAGGCTATGACGCCGGTTATGGCGACGGGGCTCTGGCTGGAGAAGAAGGCGGTAAAGAGCGTGCTTACGCGGACGCGATTGCGCGCTTTGAGAAAGAGCACGCGAGCCTGGTTTCGGCCATGGAGCAGGCGATAGCGCAATTCGATGATATGAAGCAGCGGCTTCGTTTGGACGCGGTTCGGGACGTGCTCGAACTGGCGATCGGAATTGCGACCAAACTCACGTTTGCCATCGGTCGGTTGGATCGAGGATCGGCGCAGGGCAATCTTCAGCGTGCGATCGAGCTCGTCGGCACAAAGACCGATCTGACGATTCACGTCAATCCGATCGATTACGACGCGATGGTATCCTTCGCCAACACGTTGATTCCAAAAACTAAGTCGTCTCCGTCGGTCGAACTCGTTTCAGACGACGGGATCGCTCCGGGCGGGTGTCGCGTCGCCAATGACACCACGAACATCGACGCCACGCTGGAAACGCAAGTAGACGAGATGGTGGCCCTGTTGTTGGGAAGCGAGCGACCAAGTGCCTGATCTGTTCACCAGCCAAGCAGCATTGCTCGAGTCGGCCAGCTTCACACGCATGACCGGCCGCGTGGTGGAGATCAGCGGTCTGAGCATCGTCGCAACCGGTTTGCCAATGCCGATTGGCTCGTTTTTCTCCATCACTCGTCGGCATGGCGAGGCTGTGCCGGCACAGATCATTGCGCTGCAAGGGGATCGCCAGGTGCTCATGGCGCTGGAGGAACCCCTGGGGATCGCCGTTGGCGATGCCGTGGTTAGCGCGCCGGGGTTGCAGCACGTGGCCGTGGGTGGAGCAATGTTGGGTTGCGTTCTCGACGGATTGGGGCGACCGATTGGCGGCAAGAAGGCGTTTACGCCGGAGGCCTACCGGCCGGTCGTCTGTTCGGCGCCCAAGGCCCTGGATCGAAGCCCCATCCAGAGTATTCTGGCCACCGGGGTTCGATCCATCGACGCGATGCATACGGTCGGGAGCGGGCAGCGGCTCGGTATTTTCGCGGGGACGGGCGTCGGCAAGAGCGTTTTGATGGGGATGATGACGCGCAACACAAATGCGGATGTCACCGTCGTGGCGCTGATTGGAGAGCGTGGCCGCGAAGTGGGTGATTTCATCCGCAAGGACTTGGGCGAGGTCGGGCTGGCACGGTCGGTGCTCGTGGTGAGCACGTCGAATGAATCGCCGGTGTTGCGCGTTCGTGCGAGTTTTGTGGCGACGGCCGTGGCGGAATATTTTCGCGATCAGGGCGCCAACGTGCTCATGTTGTTGGATTCCACCACGCGCGTTGCCATGGCTCAGCGCGAAATCGGGCTCGCCGCCGGTGAGCCGCCGACGACCAAAGGGTATCCGCCGAGCGTCTTCGGCCTCTTGCCCCGGTTGCTGGAACGAAGCGGCAAGACCGCGCGAGGCAGCATCACAGGTTTGTACACGGTGCTTGTCGAGGGCGATGACATCAGTGAGCCGATCTCCGACGCCGTCCGCGGCATCTTGGATGGCCATGTGTGGCTGTCGCGCGATCTGGCCAATCGAGGGCACTATCCCGCCGTGTCGGTGCTCGAGAGCATCAGCCGCGTCATGACCGACGTGGTGACACCGGCGCATCGGGAAGCGGCGTTGTGCGTGCGTCGCGTCTTGGCCGTTTGGAATGACATCGAAGACCTTGTCAACGTGGGTGCGTACGCGAAGGGCGCGAATGTCGAATTTGATCTGGCGGTGTCCATGAAGCCGAAAATCGACCTGTTCTTGCGGCAAGCGTCGGACGAGTATGCTGATTTGGCCGAAACCGTTGAGGCGTTGACCGCGTTGGCGGGTGAAATCACGAGCACGCGTGAGTCGCTTGGCGGCACCTAGGCCTCCACAGCGGCCTGATGACACGAGGATGCCATGGCAAAGAAATTTCGATTTAGACTTGGACGCGTCGAGCAGATTCGCCGGCGGGAGCGCGATGCCAAGCGGCGCGAACTCGCCGGCGCGCTCGCCGAGGTGGTCGGTGTTCAGCAGCGCATCGAGCGGACCTCTGGGGCATTGCGGGAGACCGTGGAAGGATCGCGCCATGCCGGTTCGGCGGGCGGGGTCGATATGACTGAAATGCGAGGACATCAGTATTATCGAGGTGTGCTTCAGCGCCGGTTGCTCGAGGACGCCCAGACGCTGGCCGATCGGCAAGCCGTAGTGCAGGGCGTTCGGCAGGAATTGGCGCAAGCGACCGGGCGGCTCAGAGTGATTGAAAAGCTTCGCGACAGGGCGCTGCTGCGGCACCATAAGGACCTGCAGCGGGAAGAACTAGCCGCAACCAATGAGATCGCGACGACGGCCTACATTCGATTGCGTAACCAAGACAAATCGGTAATGCCATCATGACGCCACATTCTCCTATCCGTCGAACGTATGACGCCATTGCGATGTTTGCGGTGCTCAACTTGGCTGCCATGCTTGGTTTTGTCACCTACCTGATTGCGACGAAGACGATAACGGGATCGCGACTGCGCTCCATGATCGAATTCGTGAACGCCGCCGAGATGCCGCCCGACGAGGGGGCCGACGAGCCGAATGGTCAGCCGGTCGTCGAGGCGGCTCCAGCGCAGAAGACAGCGAACCCGCGCGCGGTGGGGTTGACCGCCGAGATCATGCGGCGAGAGGCTCAGCGGATCAAGGCCGAATTGGATCAGCGCTTGGCGCTGAACAACAGCATCTTGCTACGGATCACCAAGGACCGGGAAGCCTTCGAGCGAGAGCAGGCGGCGGAAGTTGCTCGTCGAGAGCAGGCCGAGGGGGAGCGAGAAACGGTCGGATTCACCAAGCAGGTGGAGATTTTCGAGGCGCTGGCTCCCAAGGTGGCGATCCAACACCTGCTGAGCATGCCCGATCAAGAGGAGGCGGCCGGTATGTTGCTAGAGATCGAGACAAGAAAGGCGAAAAAGATCGTCGAAGCAGCCAAGACGCCCGACGATGCGCGAAGAATGCAGGTGATTCTCAGAACGCTTCGCACCCTTTCACCTACCAAATCCGCGGAACTGGGAGATGAGCAATGACGGGAGTTCCCAGTGATTAACGCCGATTCGCTCAACCATGACGCTGGTGCCGCGCGGCGTGCTGCGCCGGCGACGCGTCCCGTGGCAGATGCGCGCCGGCCGCAAGCGCCCGATGAGGTTGTGACGGACGTAGCGCCCTTCGGTGTGCTGTTGGATACGTTTTCGCGTCCGCCTGGCGCCAACCGGGCACGCGGCGGGGCGGCGTCATCCTTCGGCGTGTTCCAGGGGGGCAACGCGAGCGGCCATGAACAGAAACAAGCGGCCCTGCGAGACGGGCAGGCTTCAAGGCATGCGGATGCGCGAGCCCGCTACGATGTCGATCGAACGGGCGTCGATGTGAGACGATCCCTTCAGGCCCAAACACGAGGGGCGGATGCCGCGCGCACGGAGCCTAGGGCGATGGCGGATCAAAACCGTGCCCAAGGATTGATCCGCGAGGCGCTTTCGCAGCAGTCGGCCAGTCCAGGTAGGCCAAGTGGTGAAGAGGGGCTTTCGTTGGACCGATTGGGTGATTTAGCTCGCCAGGGCGATTCCAACGCTGCGCCGGCGCCCCGGACCGAGCTCGGCGACCGCCCCGCCGCACCCTTGCCGCCGGGCAACGGGTCGGCACCCCAGATAGAACAGGCTTCCAGCGTGGTGGCGCCACCACCATCCGCGCCTTCCACTTCCCCCGACGTCGCACAGGAGATCGGTCGAACGCTCGGCGCCAGCCGCATCGGCGAGGTTGAAAGCGCACGCGCGCCCACCGCCCCATCCCATGCGGGGCTGGGCCGAACGGGACGGCAGGCGTCCGGGCGAAACGAGGCCCCGCTCGCAGGTTCACGCGCTGAGAAAAACGCTTCGTCGCCCCAAGCCGGGGAGACGAAGAACATCGAGTCGACTCCATTCGACCGATTGGTTCGATCGATTCGCATGCAGGCCGGGGCGCACCGATCCACGGCCAGGATGATGCTCGATCCGCCGGAACTCGGGCGGGTGTTGGTCGATGTGGCGATGGACGGCGATGCGGTTGAGGTCAGCGTGCGTGCGGAAACGTCGGAAGCGCGTGAGTTGCTGCAGGATCGCGTCGCACAACTTCAGCGGGCTTTGCTCAAGCAAGGCATCGAGATTGAGCGGTTCACGGTGGTAGGCGATTGGCCCGGCGAAGCCACGGCCGCGGATGCAGAAGGAAGCGGTCGTAGGCGCGATGATGCCCGCACGCCGGCGCCGCGATCGCGGCGAACGGTGCACGCGCGTGATGTTGGCCCGACGGGGGCGTCATCGGAAGGCCAGAAGAACGAGCCACGACCTCAGAATGTACGAAACACCGTCGCGGAGCGGCGGATTGATGTGAGGATATAGTCCCGCCGGCGTGAAATCGGCGAGATGATCGAACGTCGGCGGCGGAGTCGTCGGCGGGCGCGCAAACGAACCGGAGGTATTCCGTGGAATCCATTTCAGCAGCCACAGCGTTGTCAGCGGCGTCCCCCGCCAGCAACGCTCAAGGCGTCGGCAGTTTGGACAGTCAAGATTTCTTCAAGCTGTTGATCGCCCAGCTGACCAACCAGGATCCGCTTGAGCCGATGGACAATCAGGATCTGCTCAATCAAATATCGTCGATCCGCGACATCGAACTGTCGACGGGCCTGACCGAGTCCCTCCAAAGCGTGGTCGGTCAGCAACGCTTTGCGTCGGCCTCGAGCATGATCGGCAACTACGTCCGATCGTTACCCGGTGAGGATGGTCTGGTACGGCAGGGCATCGTCGTCGGCGTACGGTTCGAGGGGGACGGCACGCCCCAATTGCAGTTGGCCGATGGTACAGAACTGGCGATCGATCAGGTCGCCAGCGTCGAGCCCGCGGATCGAGCCGCGCAAAGCTACATTGGCTCGTCGGTCGTCGGGTTGGATCGAAGCGTCTTGGCGGCGGGGCAGGCCGTGGAAGGGCGCGTGACGGGTGTTTCGCTGACGGACCAGGGAGGCGTGGCGTTGGAACTCGACACGGGCCAGCGCCTGCGCATCGAAGACGTGGTCTCCAGCGTCGCGGCCGATGTGGGCGCGGTAGCCGAAACGCTGGCGGCGATCTTCTAGACCGATGGCGTGGATTGAACGGACCGGCAAACTTCCATCGCCGCGCGAGTGGGCCGATCGGACTGTCGAGATGAAACAGCGGGGCCGTTGCCCCGAGGAAAGATAAGACTATGTCATTAACCAACGCCATGTTCGTCGGATTCACCGGGATCAATGCCAACACGGTCGGCGTGGACACCGTCGGTAACAATCTTGCGAATCTCAACACCTCGGCCTTCAAATCGCAGCGGGTGATGTTTGAAAGCCTGTTGTACCAGACGATCCGCGAGGGCGAAGGGCCGAGCGCCACGAGCGGAGGCACGCTGCCGTTTCAGATCGGCACCGGGGTCGGTGTGTCTTCCTTGCAGCGGAGTTTCGCACAAGGCGGGCTGGATAGCACGGGCTTCCCGGCGGATCTTGGGATCGACGGCAGGGGCTTTTTCGTCGTCCAAGAGGCAGACGGCGGACAGGCGTTCACCCGTGATGGCGCCTTCCGACTCAACGCCGAGGGCACGATGGTTGCCACGGGTGGACAGCCGCTTCAGGTCTTTGGTGCGGATGCGGCGGGCAATATCGACACCACCACACTGGGCAATCTGGTCATTGAACTGGGGAGCAACAGCGAACCGATTCCCACGTCGAGCGTGCAAATGAAAGGCCAGTTGGATAGTGCCACGGAAGTGGCTTCGGTGGCGGGCGTCGTGGCGTCTAACCCGTTGGTCACCGCCGCAGGCACGCCCGCGACGGCGAGCACGGCGCTGACCGATCTGGTCGATGGATTTGGCGTGCCGCTTTTTGTGAGCGGAGACGATCTGACGGTTGGCGGCAAGAAGGGGGGCATCGCCGTCGAGCCGGGAACCTTTGTCGTGGGAACCACCGGCACGACGCTGGGCGATCTGGCGAGCCACCTGGAAACCGTGCTGGGCATTCAGACCGATCCCGCGTTGGGTGGGACGGCTGGGGTCCGCGTCGGCGACGGCACGGATGCGCCGGCGGGCGCGCTGCTGATCACGTCCAACATGGGCGAAACCAACGCCATTGAGCTCGACGGCGGATCGATCGTCAACAACACAGGCGCGATCACATCGCCGTTTTCATTCTCGACGACGCAGGAGGCGATCGGCGGGGGGTTGTCTGGCACCAGTACGAGCTTCTCCGTGTTCGATTCACTCGGCAACGCGGTCGATGTGCGTCTTCGACTTGCCCTGGAATCCAAGTCGGATGCGGGCACAGTGTGGCGGTTTTTTGCGGAGTCCAATGGGGACAGTGATTTGTCGCCCATACTGGGGACCGGAACCATCGCTTTTGACGCCACCGGAAAGTTCGTCTCCGCCACCGGCACGGACCTTACCATCGATCGCGCGGGGACCGGTGCGGCGACGCCTCTGCCTTTCGCTTTGGACTTTCAGGGGCTCACGGCCGTGGCGAGTCCCGACGGCCTTACGGAATTTTCGATGGCCGATCAGGACGGCAAGCCCGCAGGCATCATGACGGGATTCTCGATCGACGATCAGGGTGTGGTCACCGGCCAATTCTCGAACGCGGATCAAAAGGTTTTGGGGCAGGTGGCGCTCGCGACGTTTGTCAACAACGAAGGACTCGTGGCGCTCAGCGAGAATTTGTTTTCCATCGGACCCAATTCAGGGGCCATCACGATTGACGCGCCGGGGTCCGGCAGCGCGGGTTCGATCCGCTCGGGGTTCTTGGAGCAGAGCAACGTGGAAATCGCTAGAGAGTTTATCGATCTTATTTCGGCATCCACCGGGATTTCGGCGGCGAGCCGGGTGGTTCGGGCATCGGATGATTTGCTGCAGGAGCTGCTGCTGCTGGCGCGTTAATTGCGGATCGGCGGGTTGACCCCGCGCCGCGCGATGTGACGGGAAGGGCCTTACGAATGATCACCCTAACTCGATTCGACAAACGTGTCGTCGTGCTCAACGCCGAGCTGATCAAGATGATCGAATCGACGCCCGATACGATCGTTACCTTGATCAATGGGGACACAATCTTGGTCCGAGAAGATGTGGATGAAGTAGTCCGGCGGGCTATCGAATACGCCCGCCACGTACGAGGATTTCAGGTGGTCTAGCGCTGACCGTGGTCAGGGGCGTCGCCGTAGCGGCCGCAAGCGGTTATCGGCCTTGCGGACGTGGGGAGATGGCTAACGATGCCCACGGTTGGCGTCGATATCCGGTATAGCGGGCGGTCCGCGCATACACGAAGGAGTCTGGAGACTCGATGGACATTGCAACAATCATTGGTATGGCCGGCGGGACGGGGCTCCTCCTGTGGGCGATTATGGGCAAGTCGGACCTGGGCGCGTTTATGGACAGCGGATCGGTCGCGATCGTCATTGGCGGCGCGGTTGCTTCGGCCATGGTCAGTTTTCCGATCAAGAACATTCTCGGGATCGCCAAGGTCGTCAAGAATTGCTTTTTCACGAAATCGAAGGATCCGGACGTGCTGATCGGGGATATGGTCAAGTACGCGGAAATCGCGCGACGCGATGGCATTCTTTCTTTGGAAAACGTCACCGCGGACATCGACGACCCTTTTGTCGTCTCGGGAATCCAGATGGCGGTCGATGGCACGGATCCGGATCTCATCGAGCAGATCATGATGAACGATTTGGAGACCATCGAGTCGCGGCACAGTGAAGGCAAGGCGCTGTTTGACAACATCGGCAAGTATGCGCCGGCGTTCGGCATGATCGGAACCCTGGTGGGGTTGGTCATCATGCTTCAAAACATGGAAGATCCCGGGTCGATTGGCCCGGCGATGGCGGTGGCCCTACTGACCACGATGTACGGTGCCGTCGCCGCGAACCTGTTCGCGCTGCCCATGGCCGACAAGCTCGGTCTTCGCAGCCGCGAGGAACTGATGATGAAATTGATCGTCATCAAGGGCGTGATGTCCATTCAATCCGGCGACAATCCGCGCATTGTGGAGCAGAAGCTCAAGACGTTCTTGCCGGCCCGTTTGAGGACCAGCTCTGAGGAGCAGGCGGCTTAGCGAGGGACGTTATGGCCAACAAACAAGATCCACCCGCGGGCGCGCCTGATTGGATGGTCACCTATGGTGACGCCATGACGCTGCTGCTCTGCTTTTTTGTCATCATTGTTTCGATGAGCGAGATCAAAAAGGATCAGAAATTTCAGCAGGTGATGGAATCGTTGCGGGCGGCGTTCGGTGGGTATGAGGGGTCGCCTGGCGCCGTGCCGACGCAAAATGTTCCCAACAACGTCCTGATCCAGAAACTGCTCGAGTTGGAGGTGCCCATCCACACGGACAAGAAGGGCGATTCCGACGAGGAGGGGATACACGGCAAGAAAATCCGAGTCACCAACGTTCGGGATGGAATCGAGGTCGTGGTGGGCGGACGGATTTCGTTTGATCGGTTCAGTGCGATGCTACTGCCTGAATCGCGCGTTTTGCTGGCCCGCACGGCCGAGCGCATCCGCGGCTACAACACGAAAATCCTCGTGCGCGGGCATGCGACGTTGGAGCCCCTCCCGGAGGAGTTGATGTATGAAAACGCCCGCGATTTATCGTACGCGCGGGCGAAGGCCGTGGCCGACGAGTTGGTTCGCAATGGTGTGCGGCCGATCCGGCTGATGCTGGTGGCCGTCGGCGATACGGAACCCTTGGTGCGACAGGCTTACACGGAGGTCCGGCGTGCGCTAAATCGCCGGGTAGAGATTTTGGTCACGGAGGACTTGATCGAAGATTTCGCCGGCTCGACGCTGGAGGATGATGTCAAGGAGTCCCCTGATGGCGGATGAAGCGAAGAATACGGAAGAAGTCAAGGCGCCCAAGAGCGGCAAGATGATGCAGATCATCATTATTGTGTCGCTGATGGCTGCAGAAGGTGTGGGTGTTTTCTTCGTGGCTCAGGCGATGGGCCCCGATCCGGAATTGGCCGCGGGCGCGGAACCGGGTGACGGCAGCGGATCGTCCGATATTGACGGCAAGCCGGAATTTGTTGAAATCGAACTGGCGCAGTGTCGAACCAGCAACAAGATGAGCGGCAAGATCATCAATTTTCAAATGCG
>CAZYXP010000150.1:1625-9746 GCA_964651325.1 uncultured Phycisphaeraceae bacterium | reverse complement strand
GGCAATCCAAACGGGAGCTGCAGCGAGACCTGAAATACCTGCTGCGGCTTTGGAAACAGGTGGTCGATTGTGTCAAGAAATTTGACGCGCCGGCGGAGCTCTACCAAGAGTCGGATCTGGTGACGCGAACGCTTCGCGACGTGTATTCTCCGGATTTCAATCGCATCGTTGTCGATGACGTGGACGCGGCGCGACGCGCTCGTGAGTTCCTGAAAATCGCCATGCCCCGCTCGAGGGTCCAGCTCGACCTCTACTCCGACCGCGAACCCTTGTTCCATCGGTTTGGCATCGAAGAAGAACTTGAGGACATCAACAAACGCACGGTTCCGCTGAAATCGGGCGGGTCGCTCGTCATTGACACGACGGAGGCGTTGGTCGCCATCGACGTCAACAGCGGCAAGTTCCGCACACCCGATGATGCCGAGGAGCTGGCCTTTCAAGTCGATATGGAAGCGGCGGTGGAAATCGCGCGCCAGCTTCGCCTGCGCGATCTGGGCGGGCTGATTGTATGCGACTTCATCGATATGCGATTGGACAGACACAAGCGCGCGGTTGAGCGGGCGCTGCGTGACGCGCTCAAAGGCCATAAAGAGCGCGCTCGCATCCTGCGCATGAGCGCGTTTGGGCTGATCGAGATGACGCGCCAACGCCGCGGGCCATCCATCAAACGCAATACGTTTTTTGAATGCAATCAATGCAAGGGTACGGGGCTGGTTAAGATGCCCGAGTCGGTCGTCTTGGACGTGATGCGGGTGATCCAGTTGGCGGCAAACAAGGAGCGGGCTCAACGCATCACCGTCAGCGTTTCTTCCGCGGTGGCGCTGCAGATTCTCAATCGCAAACGATCTGTGATCCACTCGATTGAGACCGAGACGGGCAAGGAAATCATCGTGCTAGGCGACCCCGGCTTCACCAGCGACCAGGTCGAATACACCTGTGAGGATTCCCGCGGAAACGTAATCCCCCTGACCCGAGTGGGCGCGTCAGACCGGCGTGGTCGACGGCGTCCAAGATAGTCGGCGCATCGGGCGGCCTAGTCCCACGGCGACTCTCTTACGCCCGATGCGATGATCTTGCCGGCATCGGTAGGCTGGCTCGGGCAACTGGAAAGATCGACGAGGAAACGGTGCTCCCGTTTCAGTTCGGACATAGTCAGGCCGTCCAGCATGAGTTCGATGTAAATGGATCGACCCGTGTTGGTGTATTCTGAGCGGGCGACGTGTGCAAAGCCTAGCGTGTGCCCGATTTCGTGGGCACATACATTAGCAAACATGTTGACCCATTCGTCGTAGTGGACTGCCGCGCTCAAAGACAGCAGCCGATCTCCCCAGAGAATGGCGGCGTTGTCGGTTTGCAGGTTGCAGGGGTCGTATTCACCCTCTCCGACGTCCGTTCCGCCCTGGGGCGGGCGCTCCTGCGTTATGTGAACGATGGTCACGCCGGCGTTGCCGTCGGTGTCCTCGCCGTTGATTACCCGAAGGTTGATATCGGATTTGGCACAATAGACGCGAGAAATGGCATCGAGCACGTCTTTCTTGAACGCGTCCGGGCGATCTCCGAGGGTGCCGCCGTCGGCGATCGGAAACCGGCTGAGATCGACGCCGGCGAGCTGCCGACCTGGGTAAATCCGATTCTCGCCGCCGGTCCAATCGAGGATGACCAGGTCGGCCGAGTCGATGTCCTTCGCAGACGTGCCGTCACAGCCCGTGCCGACAAACGTGAGCAAGCCCGTCGTCGGATTGCCCGCAAGGCCGCAGCCCGAGATCCACGCGGTGGCCAATAGCCCGATGGCCATCGTAATTCTTGAGATTCTTGTGAACCGTGTTTTCAAGTTTCCCCCCCCCACTGGCACGGTCTTGAACAGGTGATCCCGTCCGGCGATTCGCCACCGACCGCGTTCGTACCTATCTTTTGGGGGGCCGCCGGATCAAGTCAACCAAGACATGCGTCTGGCGCAACAGATTGCGGCTGGGCGCCGATCGCGGCGGATCTTATCGCCCGAGGAGATTCGTTATAGGCGGTCCACGGCCGCGGCGAGCCTGTCGGAAGGCCAACGAAAGAGGGGTCGATAACTTCGAGGCAAGATATGCTCGGATGCGCACCGATATCATCTTTGGCGTGCGTTCGGGGGTCGTTATCAGCGCAAGCCCACAGGCAGGGAAACTCGTAGGAAGCGATTGACCATGGAAAGCGGTTCCATCGAAACGCATCGGCAACGGATGTTGCAAGCGCTTGAGGCGGGGCAGGTCGGACGGTTTTTGATGATGGCGGCGCCCTACCTTTCGCTTCGGCCCGATGACAATCAAATCCAGCTTTTTGCGGTTCGAGAATACCTGAAGATGGGGCTGGTCGGACCGGCCAGAGAGGTGATTAACGCCCACGCCCCCGATGACCGACTCTCTGGCGCGCTGTCGCGGGTGTATGCGTCGATCCGGAATCTTCCGGGGGGGGCACTGCCGTGGCTCGCGCGACGCGATCGTTTCGCGCGTAACTTGGAAGCGATCGGACAGAACGGGTTGGATTCGGCGCTGTTGCTCGATGCCTGGAAGACGCAGGCCAACCGATTCGAACTGTTCGTGGATGGCCGCGGGATGGACCAAGTCCGCTTGCGCGACGAGCAAACGGGTTGGCGCTGGATATCGGAGCCGGGCGACCACAAGGCCGGGGCCGCGGCGCAGCCCCTGCCGGCCGGGCTGGACGCCCAGCTTCCCATGCCGGTCCTGCTGGACGGAATCGATCTCGGTTGGCTGTTCGAGCGAATCTACCTCAAGACTCACGATACGTTTCACGGATACAGTTGCGCGCTGTTCGTCGTGGAACCCGATCCCGCGGCCATGGCGATGGTGCTGCATCTTCACGATTGGCAAACGGTGCTGCGCGATTCCCGCGTGTTCTGGTTTGTCGGCCCGGATTGGGAGCGGCGACTCCGACGTGTTTGGGAGGATCATGCGGATCTGCCCTTTCCCGTGCAGATTCTGGCCTCATTCGGTCGCGGCCCCGCTTCACCAAGCGTGCTCGATATCGTCAACGAACTCGGCGCCAAGCGGGAAGAGGACATTCGGCGTTCCCTGGCCGAGTTGAACGCGCGGTACGCTCCGCTTGATCTGAGCCACGCGGCCAAGCGGTTCACCGAGGCTTGCCGTGACTGTGGGCCCAAGCTGCGCATCCTCGCGGCCGTAAGCACGCACACAACGTTCTTGCAGTACGCGGTACGCGATGCGAAGCGCGCGTTTGAATCGCTGGGCCACGAGTGCGTGGTCCTGTCCGAAAAAGCCCCCCATGAGGTGATCGCCCCGCTGACCTATCATGACGCCATCAGAACATTCCAGCCGGATGTATTCTTCGTGCTCGATCACTTGCGCCACGAATTTGAGTCGCTGATTCCGACCCATTTGCCGCTTCTGTGCTGGGATCAAGACGAGCTCCCGCACGTGTTCACGACGGAGAACATGCGTCGCATCCCCCCGCAAGACTTTGTCGCCGGATGGACCAAGTACAGCTTCGTACACGCGGGCTGCAATGACAAGCAATACTTCGCCACGCACATTCCGACCTGTCCGAATCAATATGATGGTCAGGCCCTGGGCGAGGAAGAGCTGCGCCGATACACATGCGACGTCTCGTATGTCAGCCACGCGTCACAGACGCCCGAGCAATTCCACCTTCAAGAGCGTAACACGATCGGCGACGCGCGAGGCCAGCGGCTGCTCGATGAACTCTACGAAATGGCGCCAGCCATGCTGGCGCGATATCGGGTTATGGAAATCCAACTGCCGTCAATGATGCTGGAAGAAGCATCCAAGCGATGCGGCGTGGGTGTGGGCGACGAAGCCATGAAACGGCGCCTGATCGGCTGGTATCTCTGGCGATTGGGAGACCGCCTGTTCCGCCACGAAGCGCTTCAATGGGCGGCCGATTGGGCGCGTAAACGCGGGGCGAGCTTTCGGATTTACGGCAATGGATGGGATCGGCATCCCACGCTGAGCGCGTTCGCGGCCGGCCCCGCCCAAAACGGTCGGGAACTCGAGTGTGTATTCAGGGCGTCGAAGATCAATCTTCAGCTCATGCCGGCCGGGTTCATCCACCAACGGGCGCTCGACGGATTGATGTCCGGCGGGTTCTTCCTCACCAAGCAAACGCCGCAGGATCGCTTGGGCCGCGCGCTCCGCACGCTGGCAGACCGGGTCGCGGCGCTCCACATCCAAACGACGCGGGCGCTGTTGGACAGCACCGATGCAAACCTCCAGCGAGCGCTACAGCAATACGTCGGCCGCTGGTTGCATCGGTTCGATCCGGCGGAACCCGATCTGTTTCAATTGATTGCAACGGCGTCGGAGATGCCTCAAGCCATCGAAGTCTTTCCGGACCTGCCCGACATCACGTTTGATACATCCGAGGAGTTTGAGCGAGCGGCTGACCGATTCCTGCAATCTCCCCAGGATCGGCAAACCATCGCCAAGCGCATGAAGGCGGCCGTGGCCGATCGATTCACCTACAAAGCCACCATGCAAAAAATGCTCACGGCCATGGCTGAATACCTGCGGTGGGCATCGGAAACCGAATCGTGCCCGTCAGGTTTCGGCGACGCGGGCACGACCGCGACCGCTCCCTTCCGGTCGGGGGTCTGATAAGAAGCCATCCGCACCGCGCCAGGTCCTCGGGATAACGCCGCGCTTACCCCGGCGTCCGTCTACCCGCCTACTTTCTTGGCTTGGATGCGGGCTAGGGTGAGATCGACCACTTCTATGAGGTCGCTAAAGGGCGGCTCGACCAAAAACTCGACAAACTCTTCGGCGGTGAACTGCGCTTTGATGCGGAACTTGGCGATGCCCTTGCTGAACGCGTGGTTGACGTTTTTCACCTTGTCGGCGTCGATGGCTTTAAGGTATTTCTTGAGCCTGATGACGTCCCCCATGGTGACGCCCTCGACTTCGAGCTCGATTTCCCCGCCCGAGCTGATGCGCGTCGCCCAGCGCCGCATGACGCTGTTGTAGCACTTTTCGACCACGTCGCGGCCGGCGTTGGATAGCGCGGATTTGCCCGCTTGCGGCGAGATGGTATGAAACCCGCGCGCTCCGCCGCGCCAATTGGGCAGCGACTCACTGGCGAGCAGCTGCCCCGTATCCGTGTAATACATCTTGATCATGCAGTCGCCGTTGTACATGGCCGTCTGCTGTCCGGCGAGGGTCTTGACCCCGGCCGCGTTGGCCTGAGCGGTGCCGGTGATGAAAACCTGCGTGCCGAAGTTCTTGGCGATGGCGTTGACTTTGGCTGTGTTGACCTCCGTCTCGGCGTCGGAGGATTCCTTTTGCATGATGCGGCGGATTTGCTCGCCGGCGTAGACTGTAAACCCTGCTTCGAGCAAACGATGCTCGATCTTTGACTCGAGAATACTGCTGTCTTGGATGACGCCGTCGATGCGTTCGAGAATGTAGACGGCGATGCCCGGTCGGCCTACCTGATCCAGCACGTTTTGAACCTCGCCCCAGGTCGTGGCGATCGCCGACTTGCTGACCTTGGCTCGGATTTTGCAGAAGAACGTGCCCCCCGCGGCGGGTCCTTGCTCGAGCACCTTGAAATCGGAAACAATCCCCTCGGCTCGGGAGTAGATCGAATCGCGGATCAGTTCGAAATTGTCGACGTTGCTGTGGGAGCTGATCTCAACACGCCCCCCCTGCTCGAGCGCCTTGCGCAACGCGTCGTTCTTGGCTGAATCCGGCGATGTGCCGACCCCCTCAACCGTAACGACCTCGACATCTTCGCCTAGGGCGGGTTGCCCCGCGAGAAGAAACGCAACTGCGACGGCCCAACCGCCGATTCGCCAAGACTTAGCCATTCTCGATCCTCCTTGCGGTGGTTGAAGTGGACGCTACAGATCACACCGAGGGCGCATTGTGCCACGCGAAACCTCAGGGTCAACCCATTGAAAAAGGGTGCCAGGATGGATTCTTCACGTGTGGCGATCAAGTTCGCCAGCTTTCGGCGCGCGATACCTACCGCGCAAACACCCCCGAAAGCGCATGAAGGATTCATCCTGACACCCTTTATTCTTGCAGGTGTCTTGGCGAACCGTTAGCCGGCGGCCGGAGGTGGCAGAACCTGGCCCGCGAGGAAAAACGCGGCGGCCTGAACTGCATCGGCCAATCCGCCCACGGCCGCATCGCGAATGTCGCGTGTGAATCCGTTTGAGGAGCAGCCGGTCGTGCAAGCGGCAAAACAGACGACCATGAAAAGCGTTGCAAATCGGCGCATTACATATCTCCCTGAGAGTGTTGGCGGCGGGCTTCACACCTCAACCGCGTCGGGCCGAATCTCCTAACGATTCAGCCAACCAAACTAAAATCGAAATCTATACTGAAGGTAAACCAGGTCCGCGTCTTCGCTGGGACCGGTGTTGCGAATCACGTCGCTGTCCCAGAAGTGCGAGTAGCCAAGCAGCATATCCGAGTGCGGGCACATCTTCCAAACGAACGTGAGATCCAACTCATGCCCGATTTCCCGGCCGCTCTTGCCGGTGACGTCTCGCCGCCCGGCTCCGCCGCCTGCGTTGTAAATCGCGTCCTCGTTCTGATTCTGCCAAAACGTGTGGTAAGCCAGCGCACTCTTGAGCTTCTTGGGCACCAGCCACGCGGACAGGTTGACGTTGACCGCATTGACGTTCTGCCGACCGATCAAATCCAGGTAGCCCAAGTAGGCGTGGCCCAGCGGGAACAACTGGTCAAACGTCTGGACCTTACCGTCGAAGGGATCGTCGTCGCCGGTGGCCATATCCCACCCGGCCCCGATACGCGGTTTGAACGGAAGGAATTCCATTGTGTAGCCGACGTTGAGCGTCCAGCTCCACGCCTGGATCGTGTCACCCGCCCAGTGACCCCATTGGCCCGCCAACTCGGTCTCGTAGTCAAAGCAGGCCGTCTTGCCCCAGAATCGACCCCCGAGCGTGTAGACGCTCTTGTCGCCCCGCTTGCCATTGGGGTTCCGGCGGTTGGCGCGGTCGTCTACGCCGAGAAAATAGAAGTCCACGCCATGGCGCGGGATGCCTTTAAAGGTCACGTAGAGGCCGTAGAAATCGAAGTCCTCGTTGACCCGATCGCTCTGGCGCCGCTGGACCACGACGGGTTTAACCCACCACGCATCCACGGCCCAATCGCCTTCCTTCCAGAACAGCTTCACACCGTCAAATCGGCGGCGCGTGTTCGCCCAATCGAGCGGCGAGACGAGTCGCTGTTTTCCGTATTGCAGATCCTGGCGCCCGACGCGCAGGGTTAACGGCGTATCCTCGCCTAGCACGCGCAGATCGATAAAGAGTTGCTGGAGGTCAATGATGTTTTCATCGATACCGCGAAACGGCAGGTGCCGGTCCTCGTCATGCGCCAAGATACCCTGAGCAAACACGCGAAACAGCTTCTTGTATTTCAAATCCGCATGTACCATCCAACGAAAGAGCGTGAACGTGTCGTTGGCGGGTTCGGTCGCGCCGAATCCTTTATTCGTTTCCGATTCCATGCGGAATCGGAATTCGCCACCAAGGGTCAGGCGCCAATCCTCTCCGAGATGGATGTTTTTGACCGGATCAAAAAAATCGGGCACGTACGAGTCTTCGGGACCGTCGAGATAGCTGAAGTCCTCGTCGTACCGCAAGTTCAGATACTTGGGCTTGGCAAGCGGCTTCTCCTCGACCACGACCTCAAGGGTCTTGGATTCGACCGCCTCGCCTTCAACCTCCTTGGCCTTGCCGGCGTCCTGAGCAGCACCCTTGTCCTGAGCCATGACGCCCTGCGGCGACGTGCCCAGCAACCAAAGCGAGGCAATCAATGCAAAACAAACTCTACGATGATGCAACATAAGCCGTCTCCCGGACTGTATGCAACCGCGACGCGTCATCAGATGGCGCATGCCATCCGAATTGCCGATACGTTCATGGTTTTTTCGTACTTTGCAATCAAAAAACACGAATTTTTCTTGGCGAATCTCCAAATTGTCAGATTGGGCAATGTACGGATGCGATGGGAGGCATGTAAATCGTTCGTGCGGCCCTTGGCCCAGCAGCGCTGCAACCTCACCATTGGACGTCGAAACGCTTGCCGGCGAACCTCGGGCCCGCAGAAATCACAGATTCCG
>CAZYXP010000150.1:0-1525 GCA_964651325.1 uncultured Phycisphaeraceae bacterium | reverse complement strand
TGGTGGAGTTGCCAGACGCAGCGGAGGGCCGGAGTCCCACGGTTGGAGGGGGCTCGACGCTATGCTGTCGCCGAGATGGGGTGTGGCGGACGCCATTCCGGACACAGCGGAGGGCTACTGTGTTACACTTGATGAGTATCGAAGCAACGTGTGCGACGCACTATCGCTTGTCGCGACCGTTGGCGTTGCCCTCATCCTTGGTCTTCGCCTTGGTGGAGGTCACCAACCCTCGGAAGGCCAGCCAGAGACCCGCGAAAAAGCCTTGATCCACGTTGCCGGCAGACGCGACGTCGTCACCGACAAACGTCTCCGAGAATTGCTCAGGGCCGGCGCCTTCCGGTAGCGGAACGGCACCTTCCTCTTCCTCGCCACCGGAACGTTGGTTCCGAGCCACAGCCTCTTCCTGATTCAGCGGCTGGCCGTCACTCTGCGGAATCTCGCCTTCACCCTCGGCGGAAACGTCCGATACGAGGCCAAACGCACTGGAATCAGCGTCCCGTGACCCCTTGGAACCTGAGCCGATCGCTTCAAAGAAATCCGCGGCTCTATTTCCAGAGGCCTCAATACCTTCGGAATCATCCCCGAAATTTTCGCCGTGGCCGTCAAGTCGCAGTTCCTTGGCAATAGAATACTCGCGCTGCAGCGACGCATCGTTCGACGCGCCGAGGAAGGCGTTGCCGTGAAGCTCATCCAAGTTCGCTTGGACTTGATCCATCGCGTGTTCGATCTGAGCGGCATCGCCGGTCGGGTCCAGAACCTGCAGTTGCTCTGTGCCGTCCCAGACCACCGGCGCCCTGCGACCATCTCTAGCACCATCCTGGGACGATTCAGCCGGCGGCTCATTCGATGCCGCGCTTGAATCGGGCCCGGCAACCTCCGTATCCACCGTACCCTGCGAAACTGGGGGCAACGTGCTGTCACCGGTCGAATCTTGACCGCTCACAGGCGATTGCAATACGCCAGATCCCGACGAAACATCCACTCGCGGCGACGCGCCAACAGACGGAATCGTGAATGGGTCCGCCGCTTCAGCGGGGGCCGGTTCGGCGCGCGTCTCGGCCATGGCCTTGGGGACATCGTTGGCCGCATCCACGGTCACGCTGACCGTGGACGTGGACGTGCCGCCGTTGCCGTCTTGCACGGTGTACGAAAACGAATCCTTACCGGCAAAGTTGGCGTTGGGCGTGTAGGTAAACGTGCCGTCGTCGTTGTCGACCACCGTGCCATTACTGGCCTGGGTGAAGGACTCAACGCTTAGCGTGTCGCCATTTGCGTCCGTATCGTTGGCTAACACGTTGCCCGTGGTCACAGCGGTATCTGCCGCCGTCGCAAACGAATCCGCTTCGGCCGCGGGCGCGTCGTTGGGTGCAACCACCGTCACGTTGGGCGTCGGCGCGGGCGAGTCGTTGGCCGCGGCGACCGTGACGTCCACCGTGGCCGTAGACGTGCCACCGTTGCCGTCGGTCACCGTGTAGGTGTACGAGTCATTCCCGTTGAAGTTGGCGTTGGGCGTGTAGGTGAACGT
>CAZYXP010000149.1:0-9792 GCA_964651325.1 uncultured Phycisphaeraceae bacterium | reverse complement strand
ATCATTATCATTATCATTATCATTATCGTTATCGTCGTGATCGCCCCACTCCTCCTCATCGCTCTTGGGTGCCCAGGGTGACGAGATGTCGTCGCGAAGTCCGACGACGAACAGCATGTCCGTGTCGGCGTAGACAAAAGTGGTCCCCACGTCTTCGTAGACGGGCGACGTAAAGTTGCGATTGCTGGCGAAGAAGAGATAGTCGCCCTCGCGATCAAACGTCGGTGCGGAATCGTTGAACATCCCCGCCGTCACCTGATGCTTCTCACCTGCTTCAACATTGTAGAGCCAAATGGAAGACACCCGGTTATCCAGCGACTTGGTGTACGTCATCCAGTTGGAATCATGCGACCACCGCACCTGAACGGGCGAGGCCCACGGATGCGTATCGACGAGCTTGGTTTCTCCCGCCTCGATGTCGTGAAGATACAGCGCGCCACTCTTGTCGGTAAAAGAAATCAGCGTCGAATCGGGCGACCAAACGGGGCTGTATCTAAAAACCTTGCCGTCGCTGGTCAGCTGTTTCGGCTTCTCTTTGCCGTCGGATTGCATGGTGTAGAGTTCGTATTCGCCCGTTGCGTCGCTAAAGTACGCGATCCACTGCCCATCCGGACTCCAACTCGGATCGCGTTCGGCCACGCCGCTGCTGCGCGTAAGGCTGCGCGGTGAGCCTTTCTTGGCGGGGAGCGTCCAAATGTCCCCGCGGGCCTCGACGACCGCACGCTTGCCGGTCGGAGAAAGATCGGCGCTGGAAATCCGCCCGGATACATCCACGATCTTCTGACGAATCTTTGGGCGGTCCCCGGGAATCACGACCTCGACCGACGCGACCCGACCGGTGGACAAATCCAGCAGCTGCAGTTCCGGCCCGTTTTGGAAGACGATCTCACCGCCCCCGCCAGCCCCCGGACCCACGGCCGGCCACTTCACATCATACGCCTCTGCGAACGTGACCTGATTGCGCTTCCCGCTTGGGGGATCGTAGGACCAGATGTTGAGGCGATGCTTCGGACCCGCATCCGACAGATAGTACACCATGTCGCCGGACCACATGGGAAGGCTATCGGTCCCCTCCCAATCCGTGATTTTCTTCGATGTGTGGTCGCTAAGATTGAACAGCCAGATGTCCGTGGCCATACCGCCGCGGTACCGCTTCCAGGTACGTGCATCCCTTGAATGCGGCGTGTAGGCCAACCACTTGCCATCGGCAGAAATGGAGCCGTTGGCGCCATACGGCACGGGCAGTTGCAGGGGGGGGCCGCCTTGGGCATCCACCTGAAACAACTGCTGTTGGCGGCGAAGTCCAGCCAATCCGCTGGAGAAGTAGAGCAGCCGATCGTCCCCGGTCCAGTCGCACAGCACCTCGCCCGCCGGGTGATACGTCACGCGGTGGGCCATGCCGCCGCTGACCGGAATCGTGTACAAATCGCGATTGCCGTCGTAATTGCCGACGAACGCGATGCTTTGTCCATCCGGACTAAACCTTGGGAATGATTCCTGTCCGGGCGGGCTCGCCATGCGCGTGGCCACGCCGCCGTTACGCGCCACAGTCCAAATGTCGTTGGCGTAGACGAACACAATGCGCGTATCGCTCACATCCGGGTAACGCAGCATGCCCGCGTGGGGGCTGTGCTGTCCCGCGATCGGCGCGGCGCCACCGACGGCAACCGCCGGGGTATCCGCCATGGTAAGCCCCACGGGGCCGTTTGGAACGCACGCGCTAACGGCGCATACAACGATGAGAGCCAGTGAAGTCGTATGAAGGCGCAAGATGAATTCTCCGTGTAAGGTTCGAGGGACAACAGATATCCCAAAACTAGCCGGCCCAATCGCTGCGGCTCGGTCCACCCAATCGACGCGGCCGCATCGACCGAACGCAGTGCATTGAGTTGGACCCGGTTATGCGCAAACCGGCGGAATGGTCAAGTCCCCCGGACGAATTCATACGCGATCGGACGATCGCGTGGCGGAAAATGAAGATGGGCGAAAAAGGGACTCGCGCAGTGACCCTCACGGCCCCGGCGGTACGCCGGGGCCAAACAGACCATAGAACAGAGTCGCTCGATCAGGCTAGTTGGGGCACGGCCCAAGGGTCGCGTCGAGCCAGACATCGAAAAGGGCCGCCCCGTTGAGCAAGTCAATCTCTCTGAGGATATCCTCCGGGCCCGCTGTGCCGCTTCGATCTGTGTCCGTCGCGTAGTCCGGCCGCGGCGCCACGCCGTTGAGCGAGTCGATCAGCGCGAGAATATCAGCCGGTCCGCTGGTGCCGTCTCCGTTGACATCACCGGGCAGGTACCCCAAACAGACGCGCTGGCCGCTTGCATCATGCGTGACACACGTCCACTGCCTTGCTGGGATGGGGTTGCTAAGTTGCAGGGTCAAGTTGTTGCCACTCACAGAAATCGCCGTGATTTCCGGCGCCGGTCCGCTTGGAACGGACACCGTGAAATCGGATGCCACGAAGGTCGAGGTGTCGCAGTCGGAATCCATTTCAAGCGCCACGCTATTCCATCCGAGCGGTAGCCACGGCGTATCCGGGGCGTGCGGTTGTCGAGCGTCTACGGTGCAATGGGCCGGCTGGCTATTCACGATGCGGCATGGCAAACTTGTTGTGAAACGCCACGTCGGCCCCGACACGCTCCCGTTGGGCGTGGTTGATTCGACATGCCACGCGTAGGTGGTGTCGGCCGGCAACGGCCCCGGATCGCAGGCGGGCTCCGTCACGCGGGTACACACACGCTGGCTCGGACCGCCTTCTTCCCCGAGAAACACGTCGTACGTCAACGGGCAGGTGCCCCCCCCGCCGCCGCCGGAAGCTCCGAGCACGTTGGTCATGGTGCCCCGCCCGAGGGTGCCGACGATCCACGAATCATTCCAGGCGTTGAGGATATTCAGCACGCGGTCTACGGCGACGGCGTCCGGCGTTCCCACTGGCCGGTGGATCATCACCCAGGCGGTTCGAAAGTCCTTCTGAGCGACGTCGCTCGATGGACTCCGCACCCCGTTTGCGGCCTCCAGGTCGGCCGATGTCCACGTCGAAATCGGCCCTGAGTAGGTGCTCTGGCAAGCGAGATTGTCATCCAGATAGCGAAGCTCCGAAGCCCCGCTGTCCATTTCAGGCCCCGACACGTAGCCCATCAAATAGAGGTCGGGATAGGAATACACGCTGTGAACAATGTCGGTGTTGTAGTTGAGTATCCCTCCTTGGCGCGTGGTGGGATTCTCGCCGACCCATTCCGGAATCTCCATACCCGATCCTTGCCCGTCTGCCTTGAAACTCCAATGGGCGGCGCGTCCGCAGGTACCGTTGTTGCCCTGTAGCGCTCGACCACCCGAGAGTGGCTCCAGAAACAACCCAAAGCGATGCTCGAATTCCTGGCCCAAAACGAGCTGGGTAAAGGAAAGCGACGCATCGGACCAAGAAGCCTGATTCCACATCATCACCCAGCCTTCGACCTGATCGCCCGAAACCCCCAAACTCGATCGAAAATTGAATGGCGACAGGCCGATCCCTTCTACATCGTTCTCAATGCCAAGGTAGAACGCCGCCCCAATCTGGTGGTGCGCGTCAAAATTCAGGAAGAAACCGACGAAGTCGAAGTTGTCGCCATGGGCCGCAAGCACCTGATTGGTCGCATCGGCCATCAGACCGAACAGCTCGCCGTCAGTGAAATCGGTCGTGGCAAGAATATCCGCGGTATCCTCAAACAGGAATATGTCGTCGGCGGTAACGACCGGGACGGTGGGGCCACCGGCGATCGCTTTGCCCGCCGGGCCAAATTGCGTACGCGGTGCCACCTTCGGCAATACCTTCTTGGCCGGGTCAGGAATCAATCCCGCGTCCACTTCCGCGCGGAACCGCTTGAAATGCTCGTTGGGATGTTCTGTGCCGCACGCGAATCCCTCCGGTTCGATCACATGCGGCGCAGGCGCCTTAGGCCACAACGATGACCCCGGTTGAGCCGCCTGAGCCGCTCCTACGGGGCGCTTGCGTCCGTCGGTTGCAAGCAGCGTGCGTGCGGGAGCGGTGGACGCGTTGGCCATGGGCAAAGGAGAAATCGCCAGGTTGTCCAATACGAACCGCTGGGCCGCTGGATGATCAAACGTGATGGTCGCCGACGATGCGCCTACGTTGGTGGAGGCGATGTTCTGTCCTTCGGCCGGAAAGAACTCGCCCGGCACCGCATCCGCCGAGACGGCGATCAACGCCAGACCGTCTTGGTCAAACAGGGTGATCGTCGTGGCATTGGCCGCGGGCTCAGAAGTATTCATCGCGAACGCATACGAAACGGCGAACACAGGGGCGGAAAACTCAATCGCGACGGTTCCTGCACTGTCTCCCTCCATGTTCGGCGGCGCGATGAACTCGGTCTCACCCGGTCCAGTCATCGTGATCGTCGCATCGCCCAACGCAAAGCCGAACGTAACCGGTTCGATCACCGCGCCGTCTACCGGCGTGCCCAAAGGCAACTCGTCGAACGTAATGACGATCGGCTCCTGTACGCCGCCTTCCCACGTCAGCAAGACATCCGTGGGTTGATCCACCGCACCATCCGGCGGACCGGGGATACTGGGTTCAAGCGGCGGCTGGCACGTTGAATCCGCACACAACGATACGTCGTCCACATAGAATCCACGAAACCCATTGGAGTTGGCGTCGACCGTGAAGAAACTCCACTGGAGTTGAATCTGAGATCCCGCAACGTCCGAAAGATCGATCGCAACGTCCGCCCATCCGGAAGTGGGATCAGTGAGCGACGAGCCAATGCCAACCAAATTCGAGGCAACCAAGATGAACGGTCCGCCGTTCCGGCTACGGGCCACGAAGACCTGGTCGAAGTTCTCGGGATTGCCTTCCGTCTCCAGCAAGTATCGAAACGACAGCTCCACGGTTCCACTGGCCGCGGAAAGATCGATCGGCGGCGAGGTCACTGTGCCGAAGCTGACGCCCGCGTCGTAGTCGCATGCCCCGTCGCTGCCGTAATAAAGCGACGATGGCGTCGAGTGCAATCCTGTTGCCGATTCGCAGGTCGTGGTCAGGTGCCACAAGCCGTTGCCGGTCGGCCCGCCGTCATCGATCACGTATCCGCCCAAACCGTTCTCAAAATCCTCAAAATGGAATCGGCTCGGGCACGCGGTGCCGGTCGAAAAACCAAACGCCATTCGAACATCCGTCCGCTCGCTTCCTAAGGCGACGTTTTCTCCTAGGATGTACGTATCTTCGACAAAACCCGGGTCTGCGTCGTCCGCGGTCCCCAGGACGCCGTCCTCGCCGACGCCCGCAATGTTCTCTTGAATAAATCCCCCTGCATCCATGATGCAGTGCACGCCGTTTTGGTTGTCCGTGTGCCAGTTCCCCAGGTAATGCCCGATCTCGTGATCCACAATACTGCCGACGACGAGCCCGATGGCATCGATGATGGACACGCTCGGATCACGCGGGATGCTGTTGATTGAATTGGGATTCGGGCTCGGCTCGCTCAGGAAATCCAGAAGCACCACGGCCGTTTCCTCGCCCCCAAAATTGCCCGGATCGATCGATTCAGCCAGCCCTATTGTCACCAGCCCAAACTCGTCAACCGTGCCGCCTATGATGACCCGACTCACGTTGCGCAAACCAAACGAATCGGGGTCGTCGCGGCTGTTACGCAGCTCGTAATCGAAATGCCCGGCGGTCGAGTCCGAATCGCGATCACCGTTGAGCCCGGCCAGCCTCAAGTCATCCAGCTTCTCGGCCACGGCCGCAATGATCGCGTCAATCACGGCATCCTCGTCAGTCGCTTGCAATCCCCACTTGCTTAGGAATGATGACAGCGGCGACAGCGTCGCCAGGGTGGGGCCGAATCCAAACGTGTCGAACACATTCAGGTCCGCGCCATCGAAGTCCAGAAAAATAACCTGCGCCGAGGGGATGGGCTCCGACTCGAATCGAGGACGACGGCTGCGAATCCAAAGCGTGTAGCTCCCTTGGCTGGCCGAATTGAAGGAACGAAGTTTGATAAGGTATTCACCGTCCTCCGGCACAATCCACGTCAATGCCGAATCCAAACCAGTATTCCCACCGAAAAACGGAGAACCCGCCGGATAAATGGACGCCAAACCTCCGTGATCGTCGTTTTCAATGATGAGCGCATCGGCGAGGTCGGAAATGGTCAGCACCGTGTCGGGATTGTTTCCCCCAATAGCGGCCATGCCTACAATATCACCCTTGGCTGCGGCAAATCGGAAGTAATCAATATCTAAGTTCGATGAAATGTTGCCGTTCACCTGGACATCGCGATCCAGGCCCGCCCCCGTTCCCAATGGAAGCAATTGCGCTTCGGCAGGCGTATCGTTTGGTTCGATTTCACCGACGCCAATCGCGGCCACCCCACCTTGGGCGGGCGCCGGACGCGCCGCTTTCGGCTGTGGGTACCGACACCAGTCCCCTGGCGGCGTGACGTTCGAAATAGAAATGGAGCCCTTGGCTTGCGGCGCTGGGGCCGTGGCTGGTTCAGCTAGGTCGGTTGCCCCGGAAACGCCCTCAATGGACGAAACGAAGCTGGCGCCACCCACAAAAACCAGAAGTACCACAAATCCAAAAACAGGTTTATTGCGATGCATCCTTTGCCCCCCCTTATTCAAGTACAAACGTCGGCACATGCCCGAATTTCACACGACAAGTCGCAACGCCGCAAGCCCCAATCGGCCCATACGCCGCAAAGCTCCCAATCGCTCCAGCTCTCGCAGTACATGATTTCATTGTAGCGAGACGGAGCCTGTCCGTCTCACTTTGGCAGACGGAAAACATGAACGTTGAATCCCGGCGTGGCGTTCCCAATCCGAATGCGTCTAATGGGTGGCCAATGGTCATTGGGCCGAGGGCTGACGGGGCGTCGCACCGACCGGTCGAATCTCCACAGCCGTGCGCGCATGTTGGTTCCGCCGAAATAGCGCAGATCGAGCCGAATTCGCCGGTATTCTCGGACGCATGCGGCGGCCTCCGGCGTAACCAAGCCATTCACCCGTTGACGACCCGTTGTGGTGTGCCGCCGGCTGGCTTGGCCGCTTTGCTAAGACGAAGACGCCGTATCGTGGGGTTTTTGAATGCCGTATTTCTTGAGACGATGGCGAAGGTGATATCGTGTGATGCCTAAGGCCCGTGCGGCGCTCGACTGGTTCCACCGATGCTCTTTGAGCGCGCCTAGAATCAAACTCTTCTCCTGCCCCAACAGCGTACTGGAATCCTCAATAGCCCCATTGCCGTTGCGCTCGACCATTTGGATCTCCGGTGGCAGGTGGTTCGGTTTTAGCACCGTACCATCGACCATCAGGACCGATCGCTCCGCCACATTTTGCAACTCGCGAATGTTGCCGGGCCAATGATAATCCTGAAGCATCTTCATGGCCGCAGACCCGACCGACAATGCTGGAATTCCAAACTGATGGGTGCTTCGCTCTACGAAATGGTTGACCAGGTCGGGGATATCTTCGCGGCGTTCGCGCAGCGGCGGAAGCTCGATGGGAAAGACGCAAAGACGGTAGTACAAATCGTCGCGAAAGACGCCGTCGTGCATCATGTTTTTCAGGTTGCGATTCGTCGCCGCGATGATGCGGACGTTGACCGAAATGGGCCGGGCCCCGCCCACGCGAACCACCTCGCGCTCTTGAAGTACGCGCAACAGCTTGGCCTGCGTCGATCGGCTGATTTCACCGATTTCATCCAAAAAGATCGTCCCGCCGCTGGCAAGCTCAAACCATCCCTTCCGTGGATCCACGGCCCCGGTAAACGCACCCCGCTCGTGCCCAAACAACTCGCTCTCCAAGAGCGTCTCCGCAATCGCCGCGCAATTCACGGCCACAAAAGTACCCGCGGCGCGCCGAGAGCAATTGTGCACATAACGTGCGGTCAGCTCCTTACCCGTGCCCGTCTCCCCCAGAATCAGCACAGTGGCCGTGCTGGGTGCCACCCGATGACACAAGTCAATCATCTCCTTGAGCTTCGCGGAAGATCCAATGATGTCCGGGTCCTGTGCGACGTTGTCCTGCAAGCGCGCGAATCGCGTTTTTAGATCATCATGGATTTGAGCGTTGTGCGCGGCGGTCGCCGCCAACACGCCAAACACTTGAAGAATCTTAAGATCGCCATCCGTGAAGTCGTGCTCGTCCTGCCGATTGACGACCTGAATCACGCCCAACAGTTCACCGCGACAGATCATTGGAACCGCCAGCGCCGAACGCGTGCGCATGCTGCTGATATCATCGACGGGCTTCTCGAAATAGCGGCTAGCCTGCACATCAGGCACGTGCAGCGGCTCGAGGGTGTGCACCACCCGCCCGGCGATTCCCCTGTCTAACGAGAATGAACGCCCAACCAGCGCATCTCGATGATGTCCCAAAGCGCCGACCAGCACCAGCGCGGCTTGATCCACGTCAATCCGGAACACGTTGCTAGCCTCAGCCCGAGTCACTTTGCAGGCAAGCTGCGCCATTTTGCGCCATACTGATTCCAGATCGAGGGACGAATTGATGGCCGCCGCCGCTTCCGTCAATGCGGACAACGATGCAGCAGACAGCGAGTGATACAAATGCTCCACGACACGACCTCACAATCAGATAGGAAAGCGACGCTTTGATTATCCCAGGATGGCACGATCCGGTCAACCGCCATTCATGGCGAAGAAGTGACGCTTCAACGCGCCCGTCCGCTCGGCCAAAGCCCAGAGCCGCAATCACAACCAGATGCGCCGCAGCGTTTCCGCCTGAACCGATGGGGGCGCCGACCACACCAGCAAGAACATCGCCTCGCGCAAGAGTCGCTGAGCCCGATGTCCCGCCAAATACCCCGTCCCTTTCGACAAGACCATCAGCGTCTTGGCCAGCCGACCCACAAGATCGTTTACCTCGCTACGCAGCTCAACCCGCGGAATCCCCCGATCCGACCGATCAGAATCAGCGGCGAAACCGCAGGCCCGTTCGCGCAATTCGGCCCATCGCGTACGCGCCGTCTCCACCGCTTCGGCAAACGCCCCCCCCGATCCGCCGAATCCATCAATCGCGCGCATCAGCGCACGCGCGACCCCCAATCCAACAAATGTCACCGACAAGGATTTTACCGGCGCCCTTCGCCGCAACACGTCTTCAACCGGCCCCCGAACGATCCGATCGCTCATAACGCGCACGGCCGCACACCGGATTTCTCCGGTGCCGCTACCCGTCAAGGCCAGCAACCGCGCCGGCTCGCCAACGGTCGTCCCGGCGGCATCCGTGGGAATGCAGGCTAGAATCTGCTTGCCGTCTCCAAGAGCGGCACCGGTCAACACATGATCCGCCCGTGCAGCGCTGGTAACCCAAGGCATGAATCCGTCGAGGATAAAATCATCCCCATCTTCACGGGCCACCAACGCGGGGCCGCTGCCGCCGCGGCGCGAAGTTGTCAGTTGGCTAATCCCCACGGTAAGCAGCAGTTCGCCGGAGGCGCATCCGGGCAAGACGCGGGCCGCTAACGCCGCATTCGTCGTGGTCGCCAGTAACTCACCCGCCGCGTCGTGCTGCGTCAATACCAAGGCCGAAGTCAGGCTACCGGCCGCGACAGCCTCGTACAGCTTCAATCGCTGCTGCGAAGTGGCGCCCCATCCTCCGTGGGCCTCGGGCACCACCATGCCAAAACAACCCGCCCGGCGCATGACCGATACCTGCGCTTCAGGCCACACATCTTCCGCCACTGATTCACCGGCGGACACAAGGTCGTTCGTCAATTGGGGCAAGTCGTCGATCATTTCCAAGCCTGTCCTGTAGCTAGTAAGTAACAGC
>CAZYXP010000148.1:8393-9796 GCA_964651325.1 uncultured Phycisphaeraceae bacterium | reverse complement strand
TTACGCCTTATTCGCGTGAGTCAACAAAAGCCAGCCGAACTTCTTCTATAGCGCCATGAGTATGGTCCCGCGCACGCGGGCTTGAATGTTTTCTTCCGCAACCCCGGGGGGGGCATCCCCGAATTCCCCTTGGAGCGTCGATTCCATGGCGGAATGCGCTTGCTCAATGGAAACGATCCGAAAATCAATGCGCAAGTTCTCCGCCAGCGCCACAGCATCGGCGACGCTGTGGTCGCTGCTGAACCTTGACGGCATCGCAACGCCATGCACCCGATCGGCCCCCACCGCTTCCACCGCCAGCGCGGCCGTCACCGCCGAATCGATCCCGCCGGATAGCCCGATGACCACCTCGCCAAAACCGCACTTGCGCAGGTAATCGCGAATCCCCAGCACCAATGCGGCGCGAATGCTCTCGACGTGATCAGGATACGATTCCACGGTCGCGTCCCGCGGATTCGCGATATCCACTAGACACAACTGCTCCTCAAACGCCGGCAAGCGAGCGACCAACTGACCGCTGCGATCCAGCACGAAACTCGCGCCGTCAAACACCAGATCGTCGTTGCCCCCGACCTGATTGACGGCCACCAGGTGCACGGACCGCGCTTGCCCACGGAAGATCGTTTCCCGATCGGCCTGTTTCCCCGCGACAAACGGCGACGCTCCGATGTTGACCAGTACCTCCGCCCCCGCTTGGATGGTCTCTTGCACCGGATCGACGTTGTACCTCGTGCGTCCGTAGAATCCGGCGTAGTCCCAGATATCCTCACAGATCGTCAATCCAACGCGAACCGGCCCCGCGTCGGTCGGAATGGAAACGACGCCAACCGATTGCCCCGACGTGAAGTAGCGGGCCTCATCAAAAACATCGTAGGTCGGAAGCAGTCGCTTCGCGTAGATATCCGTGACACGCCCATCGCGGCAAACCGCCGCCGCGTTCTGGATTTCCCCGCCCGATGTGTTCGGGCAAGGGTTCACGAATCCAACGATGGCCGTGATCCCGTCGCAAGCATCGGCGATTCGGTGCACCGCTTCGACGTTGGCCTCGACAAGCTCGCGCCGCAGCACCAAGTCCCTCGGCGGATAGCCCATCACCGAAAGCTCCGAGAAGACCGCGAGGTCCGCCCGCCCGCTCTTGGCCGCGTAGAGTCGCTCCAGAATCAGCGCGGTGTTCCCCTCAACATCCCCAACGATCGGATTGATCTGAATCAAAGCGGTTTTCATAATGCGTCCAACATGCCCACAAAAACGTGTTCTGCCGTCGATCAAGTCTAATGCATCGGCCCCCTCCCGCACAGTTCGCAGCCTTCTGAGCACAGGGCGAAAACCCTGTGACCACCTGCGGCAAATTGTCCGCAGGCTTGCGCCAGCGGCTCTGAAACGGAACCCATTCCGCACCAAAT
>CAZYXP010000148.1:0-8293 GCA_964651325.1 uncultured Phycisphaeraceae bacterium | reverse complement strand
ATTGTCCGCAGGCTTGCGCCAGCGGCTCTGAAACGGAACCCATTCCGCACCAAATGTCATGGACCACAATCACCATCCCCGTCTTTGATCACGCGACCATCACCGCTACAATCCCCATTCATGCAAGACACGATCCGACTCCACATCGAGGGGATGACCTGCGGCGGCTGCGTCGCTTCCGTCGAAAAAGCGTTGCAAAGCGTCAACGGCGCGTGCGACATCTCGGTCAACCTCACGGCCCAGACCGCTACAGTCTGCGTCAACAATGAATCCGCAAACCAGAGCACACTGATCCAAGCCGTTCAAAACGCCGGGTATGATGCCCACCCCCAGCGCCCCGCCGACCAAGCCTCCTTCGCCATGCGGCACGGATACGAGGAAAAACTCCGCCAACAAAAACAGGCGCTCGTCCACGCGCTAAGCACTTCCCTCCCGATCATCGGCGTTCACTGGCTGTCCGAAATCCTCTCCTCCGGCGACGTAGGCGGGCACGTCTGGCCCGTGGCGATCCAGGCGATTCTATGCACCGTGCTGCTTTTCTCCGCGGCGGGGGCGCCGATTCTGGTCGGCGGCCTGCGAGCCCTGATCCACAAGACGTCCAACATGGATCTGCTGATCTCGCTTGGGGTGGGTGTCGCGTATCTCGCCGGGGTGATCAGTCTTCTCACGGCCTCCCATCAACCGCCCCATTTTCACGCGGTGGCCATGATCCTGACGATGATCAATCTCGGAAAATACCTCGAAAACCGCGCCCGGCGCGACGCCGGCGCTTCCTTGATTCAACTCGCCCAGCGCGTTCCGGCCACGGCCACGATCGTCACCGCCGAGGGCACGGAGCAGCGCTCGCTCGATCGCATTCAAAAGGGCGATCATCTTCAGGTGGCCCAGGACATGGCCGTTCCGGTCGACGGCATCATCGTCGAAGGTCGCGCGGCCGTGGACGAGAGCACCTTGACGGGCGAATCCATGCCTCGATCGCTGACTCCTGGAGACGAAATCTATTCGGGCACCGCGATCTGCGAGGGGGTCATCAAAATCAAGGCCACGCGAGTCGGCAGCGAGGCGGCCCTCGGTCGCATCATGCAGGCCGTCGAAGAAGCGCAGAGCGGTAAGACACACATGCAACGCCTGGCCGATCGCATCGCCGGCGTCTTCGTCCCCATCGTCGCGACGATTGCGTTGATCACATTCGCCGCCTCGCTTGCGGCGGGCTTGAGTTGGGCCGAAATCGCACAGCGCGTGGTCGCGGTGTTGGTCATCGCCTGCCCCTGTGCGATGGGTCTGGCCACGCCGACGGCCATCATGGTCGCCACCGGCACCGCCGCCGCCTTCGGCATCTTGATCCGGGACGCGGCTGCATGGGAATCCGCCGGTCAGATCACCACCCTCCTCACCGACAAGACGGGCACCTTGACGACCGGTCGCCCCCGCGTGAAAGAAATCCACGACGAACCCATCGATAACAAGACGACCGACGCCGAAGACGTCCTACAAGTGGCCGCGTCCGCAGACATGCATTCCCAACACCCCGTTGCCAAGGCGATCGTCGCCGAAGCCCATGCGCGCAGCTTAACGCTCGACCCCCCGACTTCCTACAGCAGTGAAGCCGGTTCCGGCGTCAGCGCTAAGGTTGCGGGCCGCAACGTGTTGCTCGGTTCCATGCGCTTTCTTGAGTCAGGCGGCGTCGACATTCAGCGTGTCCAGCAGCGTTTGGATCAACTCGCCCAAGATGGACAAAGCGTCGTACTGCTGGCGATCGAGGGAGTTTGCGCGGGGCTGATCAGCGTTAGTGACGTATTTCGCGACGACGCCGCCGGTGTCATCGCAGAATTGAAACAACTTCGCGTTCCCGTCGTGATGATCACCGGAGATCGCGCGGAGACGGCGGCTGTGGCCGCGGCGCACCTCGGCATCGAATCCGTGGAATCGGAGCTTTCACCGGACGAAAAACTCAAAAGCGTCACATCCCGACAGGCACAGGGCGCGTGCGTGGGCTTCGTCGGCGACGGCGTCAACGACGCGCCGGCCCTGGCCGCCGCCGACGTAGGCATTACGTTTTCGCATGTAACCGACCTCGCCGCCGGCGCGGCTGACGTCACGATTGTTCACGCCAATCTTACGAGGATCCCCCTCGCGATTCGACTCGCAAGGCAAACCGTCCGCGTCATCAAGCAAAACCTCGTTTGGGCCTTTGGCTACAACGCGCTGGCCCTGCCCCTGGCCGCGACGGGGCACGTATCGCCCGGCATCGCCGCCGGCGCTATGGCCGCCTCATCCATTTCAGTCGTGCTGAATTCTCTGCGACTTCGCCGAACACGGCGATAAGGTTTTGAGACGCAGAGAACAGACCACCGTGGCGCAAGCCCGGTGACCTCCTAACGCGGATGGTCTTCGGATTGCCGATCTGCCCATCGGCAAGAATGGCTCGAAAACGGAGCGGGCGATTGGGAGATCGGCAGGCCCGGGGTCCGCAGGCTGGCGCCAGCGGCTCTGAGTCCGAAACCATCGCGGCCTGGTGCTGAACTTCGGAGAAGCCCGGCGCCAGTCGGCCGGCACCATCGGCTCCACCACCACCTCCAATAGGAGGTTGGCCACCCATCTTCGACCTTCGACCTTCGACTTTCGACTTTCGACCCTCAACTTTCGACCCTCAACATCAACGGCACCACAAAGATTTCTCTGTGGCCTCTGTGTCCTCTGTGGCTAAACCCCTTCTTTTTCGGTTAGGCTACCGCTGGAACAAGACATGGAGAGGATCACCAATGAGCGCACGCAATTGGATGTCGCCGGGCTGGATGCTTCTGGGTTGGATGGTCTGGGGCGCTCCCGCGAAAGTCGTGGCCGATCCGGGCGGCAATCCGGCACCCCACGCCGACAGCACCCCGGCGTGGCCTGAAGGCATCACCTGGTACTACCTGGACGTCGATCGGTTTTGCAACGGGGACACGTCTAACGATCCGCCATCCCCGGGCAATTGGGACAGCATCGACGAACCGCGAGAACCCGGCGTTCTCCTTGGTGGCGATATCGCTGGCCTGCAATCCAAGTTGGCCTATCTGTCCGAACTCGGAGTCGGCGGGCTGATAATAGGCGACATGCTTTCTGTGGATTTTCAGCACGTTGACGCCTTCGTGGGTCTATCCAACGCGGCGATCGCCCCGGCGAGCCCCATGACGGCCGGCGATCGGCAGTTCTTTGACTTTGTTCGCGCCGCTCACGAGAAAAAGATGCGCGTTATTCTTGATTCGGGGGCAGGCCGTACCGCGCTGAACCTGGTGGCCGGCTCCACGAAATGGCTGGATCCCAACGGCGACGGAAATCCTTCCGACGGCATCGACGGATGGCTCGCACGCGTTACCCCGCTTACGAACAAGCCCCTGCTCCGCAAGACGTTGCACCAAATCAGGGCCGTGAACCCCCGCGCCATGCTTCTGGGCAACGGGCCCGACGCGGAAAACGCTCTTGGGGAATCGCTACTCGATGGCTTCGTCGATACGCGGCTCGCCGAGGCGATGGCAACCTTCGTGCGTGACGGAACCGACCAATCAATCACAAAGCTGGCCAATACGCTGCAACCCTCGAATCGGAAAGATCCGACGCGAAGAATACATTTCTCAAGCTGGGCCGACCCGATGGGCCGGAGTGAGGTGAATCCACCCACGATAAAGCAATGGGATGCTCCGGCAAGGGATCGTTTGCGACTCGCTACTTGTGTCTTGATGCTCGGCGTGAAGCATCCGGGAATTCATTGGGGCGATGAGTACGATGCCAGGCTAAGCGGGGGATCGAAACCACCGGCGCCGATGCCCTGGCAAGTGCGTGCGGCAAACGAAGGACCGGGCGCCGAGTTTTCGGGGGAGCTTCACGAGCTGATCAAGTTGCTCGCCGGCCTCCGAAAAGCGCATCAACCGCTGCGGACCGGAACCTCTGACTTGTTCCGGATCGATGAGAATCGCAAGCTCTTCGTTTTCTCACGGCGAGTGGGCACCGAAAAGGCCGTCGCGGTCGTCAATTTCAGCGGCAAGAAACAACAAGTTACGATTTCCGCCCGCTGGCCCCGGCAACGGGCGGTGATTCTGTCGCCGCAAATGCGATGGGGGAAACAGAAAAACGTGCCCTTCGTGACCGGCGGTAGCCGCCAACAAGCGGATTCCTGGGGGGACCTGACGTTCTGGGTCGATGCCATGGCCATGCGCCTTGTGATTCTCGATGGAAACGTGAATCCGTGACCTCAATGAATTGGTCAAAACGAACCGAGCCGCGGGCTTCAGCCCGCGCGGTGCCCCGGTTTGCGGCAGCGCCAGGCCGCCTGGAAATGGCGTAGGCGAAACCCTATGGCTCTTGGAGATGGTATAAACGCTGTCACGCTAAATAACGAACCACCAAGACACGAAGACACAAAGAGTGAAGAAGCAGTGGGTCGGGAATTGCGGCCTGTGCGCCGTTGACGTTCCGTGGATCGTCTGTTCCGCACCGTGGTTACTGAGTTCTGGAGGCCGAAGGGAGACTCATGCTTGACGCGTACATCGCCCGCCTGAAGTTGCCTGCTGCATGCTGCATTGCGGCGACGCTGTGTCTTTCCCCGCTAGCCCACGCGCAGAGCGGGCCCAACACCGGCGGCGCCGAGGTCGAGCCTTCAGACGCCAAAATCGCCAAGGCCATCGACCGCGGCGTGCGTTTTTTGGAATCGATGCAACGCCCAGAGGGGCGCTGGGTGAGCCCAGAGCTCGAATCTACGTATCCGAACGCAACGACCGCGCTGGTCGCCTATACCCTCTCAAAAATGGGCAGCAAACCGACCAACTGGCGCCTGACGCGTGTCGCAAAAGCCTTCAAAGATCGTTCCAAAACGCGCACGGCGCTGGCTCGGGCATGTACCCTGCTGATGTGGTGCGCCTTGGATCCGGACCAATATTGGCGCGAGATTGAAGATGACGCCAAGTATCTGACACGCATTCAGTCTTCGTCCGGCGGATGGGGCGAACCCAAGAAGATTGAAAATGGGAAGAAATCAGACGAGATCATCGTCAATCCAGTGGTATCGCACTTGGCCCTCCTGGCGATGGCCGACGCGGTCCGCGCCGGGCAGCGCGCCAACCCAAGATTGTGGCTTCGCGAAGAGCAAGCGGCCACGCAATTCACCAACGCCGACGGAGGCTGGCCCTACTTCGGCGGGCTCAATCCCTCGACCATGCCAACCAGCGGAAGCGCCACAGCCGCCCGGCTGGCCTCGCTTTACCCAACCTACGACATCCGGCATCTCAAAGCCCAGCTTAAGTTCAACGGTCGATTCATGGCCAAGTGCGGCGTGCCCAACAAGCAAGGCGATCCTATTAGAAAGGCGATGGACGGCGCCTGGCGATGGCTGGATCGGAATTTCCAAACCAACCAAGTGCCCGGCCGATGGCCCGGGAATGGTAACCGGGCCCGGCTCGATTCCCTGCCCTTTTTCCTCTACGCCGTGTCGCAGGCGATGGTGGCCGGCGGAAACACACACATCGCCAAGACGCACGGCCCGACGGCAATCGCCCGCCGCTTGATCGGAATGCAGCAGGTGGACGGATCGTGGGGAGCGATTCACGACACCTGTTTCGCACTTCTGGCGTTGCGCAACGTGCAACGTCCGCTAGTTTTCAGCAAGGCCGTGTTTGATGAAACTCTGGCTTGGCACCGGCGGCCGCGTGATGTCGCGAACCTGACCAAATGGTTGTCTGGGGTGCGTTCCCAACCGCTCGCCTGGCAGGCGGTCGATATAGCAGAACATCCCGAGGCCATCATGGCCGCACCGCTGCTGCTGATCAGCGAGCACGATCTTCCGGAAATCAGCGAGAAAACGGGCGATGCGATCCAACGATTTGTGCATGGCGGCGGAACCATCGTCGCGATGCCGTGCTGCTCGCGGGTTGAGTTTACCGAATCGTTCCAGACGATGATGCTCAAATGGTTCCCGCGGTTTCGCCAGACCGCACTGAGCGCCGACCATCCGATGTGGCGCATGGACGGCGACGTCGCATTGGGCAAGCCGGCGGTCGGCTATGGCGATTCCTGCCGGACGAGCATCTTCCTGCTGGATGCGCCGGTGTCGTGCGCCTGGCAGCAAGACCTTTCCAAAGAGTATCCGCAATTCTTCTCGGTCGCTCGAAACATCTATGCCTATGCCACGTTTAACCGCAAGCCGACCGGCTGGATCAAGCCGTACATCGAGGCCGCCCACAACAAAACTCCGCCGGACGACGGGCTCAAAATCGCCCGGCTGAAACATCGCGGCGACTGGTGGATCAAACCGGCGTTCCTTTCCCGCGTGGGGCCCTTGATCGACGGACCGGCGATCATCAAGCTTCCTCCCGTCAGCGCTCCGGACGCGCGTCGCTCCGGCGCCGAAGTCCTCTGGCTGACCGGGACCACGCTCGAACCCTTCCGGGCCAACGGCCGAATCGAATTCAAAGCGTTCCTCGCCGCCGGGGGCACGCTGATCGCGACCGCCTGTTGCGGCAGCGAATCGTTCGATCGGACGTTTCAGGAATTCATGATGAGTGTTTACGGGAAGGATCGCTGGGTGCGCGTTAGACCAGACGACCCGCTGATGACGGGAACCTTCACCAAGCCCCCTGCGGCGTCGCTGGAGGGTGTATCCTTCGCCGCACGATTCGAAACCCCGCCGCCCCCGCGACCGCAGTGGCCGCTCCTATTCGGCGTCAAGCGGAACGGACGTTGGATCGTGCTGTACTGCCCCTACGATGTCACCAGCGCGACCCTCGGAGAAAGCTGCCCCACCTGCGTGGGCTACGCCAGCAAAGACGCGCGCCGCATCGTGAAGCGATTGTTGCGCTATGTGTCCGCGACGAAAGGCAACGGCGAGCCGTCCGCTCCGTAGATCCGAACCGCGCCCGTCAGGAAGCGGCCCACCCCATTCAACCGCGGCCGCTCCCTACGCTCTGAGTGCGGGAACACGGTGCCAACCGGCGCCCGGCCAAGCACGGCCAGGCCTACACATGAAGGGCGAACGGCTTTACGTTGGCGAACACCACCGTGCCGGTGGCCATCGCGAGCAAGGCCAACACGATCATCCCCCAAGCCGAGAGGGCTGGGACCGGCTCCGCAGGCCCGCCTCTGGTGATCGCGATGTTGTCGAGGCGCAGGTCGAACTGCGTTTCGCCGAAGAAGAAGCCAGGTTCAAACGTAGTGAAGGCGATTTCGTCTATGCCCGCTAGAACATCCGTAAACGTCCGGTTGGGCGGAAGAATCGGCTCGGCCTGGGGGGTTTCGGCTCCCGTGCCGCCCCAACCCGGCGGCAGGTCCACCGCGGACGTATCGTCAATGAGCACCGTAAATGTGGTCCACTGACCATGCTGGGCGAGCGATATATCCGCGAATTTGAACCAAACGCTGGTCCAAGGAAACCCAGGCTCGGGATTGTCGAGATCGCGCAGCTCCACCAGCCAGGGCCTCGAGACGGGCGAGCCGAAGAAGGAAACGTCCTGAACTTTGACATCAATGCTCAGCTCGACGGTGCCAGTTTGAGTGTAGTCGCCGATGAATTCAGCGTTGGCGCTGTTGCGAAAGGTGATACCGAAATTGCTAAAGATCGTGTGAAGGTTTCCACCGGGGTTGCCGCCCAACGGATCTACCACCGTCGAGCCGCCCGGACCCTGCGGACCGATCCAGCCTTCGGTGCCGCTATCAAACGTCACCAAGGCATCCGCCCGCGCCGGATTCCCGATCAGAAGCGACAAACCGACCATCGCAAGGCCGGCGACGCTTTTCCCACACAGTTGAGTCATGATTCTCTCCGTCAAAAGCCGCAATCGAATTGGTTTACGATTCGAAATGATCTTACAGAATTGGGCGACGGGCTTCAATCCCCGACCAATGCCGGACGGCGTGCGGGTGGCATGGGAAAGCTACTGCTTACCCGTGTGCCCGTGCCGGGACTAGCTGCAGTCGGGCGGGCTCGACCCGGGCGGAAGGTCCAAGGGCTTGCGCTCGCGGCTCTGTACACTTGTGTGTTAGCTGCTCTAACCTTCGATTTTATCGACGCGGACTTGGAGATGCTTTTGGCGATGGCCCTGCTTGAGGCGGTAGCCTTTGCGGCGGCGCAGCTTTTGAACCACGATCTTATCGGCCTTGATCTCGCCCAGAATCGTCGCGGTCACCTTGGCACCCTCGACGACGGGTTGACCGAGCTTCAACTCATCCCCCCCGCCAACGAGCAAAATGCGATCGAATTCGATGGTCTTGGCGTCCTCGGCCAGATCCTTCCTCTGGACCTCAAAAACCTGCCCCTCTTCCACGC
>CAZYXP010000147.1:0-9836 GCA_964651325.1 uncultured Phycisphaeraceae bacterium | reverse complement strand
ACCCCGGCGACCAGGAGATTTATCGCGAAGCCGGCTGGTGGGCCGGCCCGATCCACGACAGCGTGCTCATGTACGGATTGCCACGCAAGATGCTATGGGGGTTGTGCCAAACCTACGGCAATGCCTGCGGGCTTGAATCCGCCCATTTGATTCTACCCAATCTCTACGGGCCCAAGGATCATTTTGATCCGCTGCGCAGTCACGCACTCGGCGCATTGGTGTGCAAAATCGTCGAAGCAAAACAGACGGACGCGGCGGAAGTATGCATTTGGGGAAGCGGACGGCCGATTCGGGAATGGATGTACGTGCAGGATGCGGCCTCGGCCGTTGCCTGTTACGTCGGTCGGATCGCCGGAGGCAAGGGCTTCCCGCAGGATCATCCGATCTTCAACATAGGCAACGCGACCGGCGTCAGCATCGCGGAGCTTGCGGAAATGATCCGCGAGGCGGTGGGATGGACCGGACGCTTCGTGTTCGATCGAAACCGCGCCGATGGGGCCATGCAAAAACTGCTGGATGGAACGCGATTCACGGAGCATACCGGCTGGCGCGCCTCGACGCCGCTAGGCGAGGGGATCCGAAAGACGGTGCAATGGTACGAGGCAAACTGCTTACGAGAGCTGAATCATGCGCATTAACGAATACAGTCCGATTCTGGGAAAAGCCGAGATCGCCAGTGTCCTCGAAACGCTCGAAGACAACTGGGTGACCGAGGGCAAGAAGACTCAGCGGCTTGAGGCCATGCTGGCCGAGTTCTGCGGGTGCAAGCGGGTGATCATGGTTCCCAACGGAACGCTCGCCCTCTTCGCCGCCTTGAAAGTGCTCGGCATCGGCCCTGGAGACGAGGTGATCGTCCCGGACTTCACGTTTTTCGCCAGCGCCTCGTCGGTTGTGCTGACCGGAGCCAAGCCGGTGTTGGTGGATGTCGATGAGTTTGACGGCAACATTTCGATCGAGGCCGCCGAAGCCAGCATCTCCGAGAAAACCAAAGCGATCATGCCGGTCCATATTTACGGACAAACCTGTGACATGCCGGCCCTGATGAACCTGGCCAAGCGACACAATCTGCTGGTCGTGGAGGACGCCGCCCAGGGCATGGGCGTCACCTGCGGAGATCGTCACGTGGGCACCTTCGGCGAGATCGGATGCATTTCCTTTTTCGCCGACAAGACCATGACCACCGGGGAGGGCGGTGCTCTGCTGGTCAACGACGAGCAGCTTGCGCGGGAATGCACCTATTTCAAGAACCAGGGGCGTTTACGCCGTGGCAGTTTTGTGCACGAACACATGGGCTACAATTTTCGCATCACCGATCTGCAAGCGGCAATCGGCGTCGTGCAATTGGAACGGATTCAGCACAGCATCGAGCGCAAACACGAATTGCAACAGGCCTACTTTGACAGACTTCAATCCTGTCCGGGCGTGCGTTTCTTGGGCGACAACGGCTTCGGCCAGGTCGTGCCGTTTCGCGTCAGCATTCTGGTCGACGACCCGGAAGGGCTTTCCAGTTTCCTCGACGCTCGCGAAATCGCCACACGACGGTTCTTCTATCCGCTACACCTGCAACCCAGCTTGACCTCGGACAACTCGATCGTTCGCCACAAACCGGTGAACGCACGGCGGCTTTTTGAACGAGGGCTCATGTTGCCCAGTGGGTTGGATCTCACCGGGCTGCAGGTCAGCCATGTGTGTGACATGATCGAGGCGTTTCAGACGAACCGCTTCACGAGAACTCCAGAAACGACTGCAAGGAACCCCCAGGAGCATGGCCGATCCATCGCCTGACACCGAGACGAGCATAGGTCGTCGCCGGCGTCGCGGCATCGCCATCGATGTCGTGCTGATCCTTTGCGCGGGGCTCGTGGCCGAAGCGGCCTATTTCGCGCCCAAGCAAGGTCGCGCGATGTTCACCGGCGACTCGATGCAGCATGTCGATTCGGCCGAGGCCATCCTCGACGGCGATCGGCAACCCTACTTCGCCTTTCGCAAACCGGGTTACTCGTACATCCTCGCGGGGCTTGGATGGGCGACGGGCAACATGAGTTGGTCCGCCATCGTCGCGAACCACTTTTTTCTGGCCCTGCTTCCGGTAGCGGCATATGGCATCTCCCGAAAGCTGCTCAACCGCACGGCCGGATGGATTGCGGCCATCCTGCTGATCGCCCGCCTACAAACCGCGCTGTACGGCAATCGAATCATGTCGGAGGCGTCGTATGCGCTGTTCCTGAGCTTCGGCGTTTTGGCCTTCCTCCATGCGCTGTCTACCAAGCGCGAGTACCGGTGGATGGCGACGGCTGGCGCGCTCATGGTTTGTGCTTGGCTGATCCGCGCCGTGGGCGTCGCTCTGATCGGCTCCGGCGCGATCGTCCTGTTGATCGTCTACCGTAGAGCGCCGCGCAAGGCGCTGCTAGGCCTTGCCTGCCTGTCGTTTCCACTCGCTTGCGGAGCTCTTCTCGAATGCTATATCAACCATGACACGACCGGGCATTTTCGCACAACCACAGGCGGGCTCGGCATGGTCATGCAAACGCGCGCGCGATACTTTCAAGGGTCCGATTGGTCCGACGACGAAAAAACGGAATGGTTTCTCGGTCTGCTTCCCGAGCGCACGCGCGAGCAAGCCTTCGCAGTCAACCGACTTGACGGATGCGTCGCTCGCGCGCGAGCCCTTCGCGGCGGCATGGATGAATGGACGTTCAACCAACTCGCCAAAGACTCGGCGCTGAAGATGTATTGGGCCCAGCCGCTGAAATTTGCCAAGGCGTTTGCCACCATCACGACTCGACACCTGTTGCGTCGTCGACTCGGGCCAGCGGCCTCATCGACGCATCCAACCAAGGAAGCGCGTATCATCGTCCACAACGATTTGCGTGCGGGCATTGATCCTCAGGAACACTGGTACGCCTACTGGTTTCTGCCCGAGCGAAGCATCGATGAGTCCACCGGGCTTGTGGCGCGGATGAAACACGCCGCCACCATGCGGGCGCCGTTTGGACGCGGCGGCGCTTTCCCCACGCTCTTGGTACTGGGCGGCACGCCCATCGTGTGCGACGTGTTGAGCGTGATTCGCAGCGTAGCCTTCCTCTGGCCGGGTTTTGCCCTAATCCTGTGCGGCATGCTGGGGCTCAACCGAAAGGCCTGCGCGTTTTTAGCGCTGGCGTATCTGCTCGACGCCGGCATCGTCGGCGCGTTCGGATCAACCGACACCGACAACGAGCGTTATCAGTTCGTCTGGCTGGCAACGGACACAGCGCTGGTGGCCTGTCTGGTCGCTCCGCTGCTCACCTCGGCGGTCGCCTATTTCGAATCGCTTTGGCGCCGCGACCGAGCTGGTGATCGCAGACTTACCTACCTCACCTCTGCAAAATAGCACGCGCGCGGGGGCCGCATGTCCTCTTGAATGTGGCGTTGCCCAAAGATACCGGAGTCGTGTCCTACGGTTTCGGTCCGATAACGGCAATGTCCCGGCGGCAACCGCGATCCATGGATGGTTGCGAAGTGGTCCGGCGGTGGTGCCGATAACCATGTGACGGCTACGCGCGCTCCGTGATCGTTGTGCGTTTCTCGGACGCTTGGAATCGGTGCAGGCTCAGGTGCTTCATGGACTCAACTTCGACGCTTGTGACGCCTCCGGGACGTCCGGACCGCAAGGCCAATCGCACGGCCCACGCGGCGCCCGAATCGCAGGCGTCTAGTACACCCGTAAAGCCTCGTAACTCGATCGACATGCTGAATCGATGGCGCAAGTCGAACCCGTTTTACCACCGAAGGATTCAACAATACCTGCGGTTCATCGTTCCCGAGGGCGAATCCGTACTGATGTTTGGATGCGAAGACGGCGCCCCCCTTGCTGCATTGAAGCCGTCGCGAGGCGTCGGCGTGGACGACCGACCGGATCTTATCTCGGTCGCGCGCGAGCGATACGGTGACAACGAATACGTTCACTCCGCCGGCTACGAGCGCCCCATCCGGGACCGGTTTGAATACGTTGTCGTCAATGACGTCATGGACGAAGTGCACGATGTGTTCTCGTTTCTTCAATCCATCGAGCGAGTGTGCACGCCGACCTCGCGGTTGGTGATCGTGGAGCCCAATTACCTTCGGCGACCGATCCAACGTCTGACGGCCTGGCTTGGGCTTGAATACCTGCACACAAGAAAAAACTTGCTCAGCGCCGGCGATCTTCAAGTCATGCTCGACGGTGTGGGGTTTGAGACGATCTGCGTACAGCCCAAACTCTACAGCCAACACGCTTGGTTCGGCCTGGGCAAAATCATCAACGCGTTGAGTGGCTTGTTGCCATTTATCCACCGATTCTCCGGCGTCAACATTTTGGTGGCGCGGCCGGCACCCAAGGGGCACGTCGATTCCACCAAGAGCGCCAGCATCGTCATGGCCGTGCGCGACGAGCGAGACAACGTGGAGCCCATGGTACGCGCGATCCCCCATGTCGGGCGAACGACTGAAATCGTGATTGTGGAAGGCCATTCGTCGGACGGCACGCGCGCTGAGATCCAGCGGGTGATCGCGGCCTATCCGGAGAAAAACGTCCGGCTGATCGTTCAAAGCGGTGACGGCGTGGGCAACGCGATTCTTGAAGGGTTCGAGGCCGCGCGCGGCGATGTCATCATTTTGCTTGAAGCGGACCAGACGTCTCCGCCTCGCGACGTGCTCAAGGTCTTCGACGTAATCGCTTCCGGGCGAGCGGAGTTCGTAAACGGGAGTCGGTTCATTTATCCGCGAGCCCAGCGCGCGATGCCGATGCTGAATGTCGTTGGCAACTGGGTGTTTGCCATGTGGTTCATGTGGTTTTTGGGGCAGCGCACCTCGGACGTGCTGTGCGGCCTCAAAGGCTTCGACTGCAAGCAGTTCGGCCGCATTCGACGCAACTGGGGGTTCCTCGGCGCGGACGACCCTTTCAGCGATTTCGAGATGCTCTTTGGGGCGTCTCGGTTGGGCCTGAAGATTTGCGAGGTTCCAACGCGGTATTGCCCACGGATTTATGGGACCACAAAAACGAAGTTCCTCAAACACGGATGGATGCTCGCTCGAATGGCCGTTCGGGCGACGGGAGTTTTTCGATGCCGGTAACGGATTACCATGAAGCCTTCGCGGCGCTGTACGACACCATGTATGCCGACCGCGATTTTCTGGCCGACGCGCGCTACGCGGCTGGCTTGCTCGACATTGCGCCCGGATCGGATCCCCATGCGCATGTATTGGACATTGGCTGCGGTTGCGGATCGCACGTGCTGGCGCTGGCGACACTGGGTGTGGCGGCCACGGGCGTCGATCGGTCCGAGGCGATGATCGCAGAGGCTCGATCCAAGCCGATTGCCGCCGACTCGGCGCGCGTGCGGTTCGAGGCCGCCCCGTTTGATCGGTTTTGCGCCAGCCTGAACGGCCACCGCTTCGACGCGGCGATCAGCATTTTTCAGGTCTTCAACTGCATGAACTCCGCGGCGGAAATGCTGAACCACTTGCGGCTGCTGCGCGGCAGGCTGAAAACCGGCGGGCGATTCCTGATTGATCTATGGAACGGGGCGGCGGTGTTTTGCGACGATCCGCGGTCTGAATTTCGGCGCTACGAGTGTCACAGCAACGACACCATGGAGATCATTCGGACCACCGTGCCGACCGTGGATCGAATCAATCAAAAATGTACCCTGCAATACCGGATTCTCACGATCGATCGAACAGAACAAAGAATCCACTCCGATTTTGAATCCGTCCACGAATTGATGTTCCTCACGCCGGTGCAGTATCGCCATCTGTTCGCGTTGGCCGGACTGCGCGTGCTCGACGAGTTCCGGCGGGGCCATCCCCAAACGCCCATCACCGAGCGAGACTGGTACATCAGCTACCTGCTCGAAGCCGGCGCGTAGTTACCGGCCAAAATCCAACCCGACCAAGACGTTGGCTCCGAGTACTGAGACGCACGCGCTGGTCGTCCGCCGCGCCAGGATCGGTGTGTGCGATCCGAATCGCGACGGTACGCGAAGGTCTAGCGATTCGGGCCACGAGTCGCTTCCTGACGGGCGCGGTTCGGATGGGAGCCACGAACAGCCGACACTGGGAGTCGAACCCAGAACCTCAGCTTTACGAAAGCTGCGCTCTACCATTGAGCTATGTCGGCGGCCGGGCTCGGCAAGCTGCCGGGGCCGGGTGGTCCGCAACGCCTCGGGGGCAGGCAACATCGCCGGCACCGCCGGGCATCCGCGTTCCCATCAACCAAGCGCCGCTCTGGTTTCAGTCGACCGAGCACCGAGCGAGTTTCAATTGCCCTGACAGCGGTCGTTTTTAAGCGTCGCGGTTTCCCGCGTCAATAGGCGGAGGCGGCGCGGTTGTCGGTAACGGCGTGATCTATTCCGCGCCGGGCCCGATTCAGAGCACCGGGCGCAAGCCCGGTGACATCCGACCGCGGAGGGTCCGCAGGCTTGCGCCAGCGGCCCTGAGTCGGCGCACCCATCCCGTCGGGCGCCAATTGAGTCACGGCCCCGTTGTCGATGACGGCGGCGAGGCCCCCACGGACGGCGGGGCGCCGCCCTGCTGGAACCGCGCCAGAGCGGATCGGCTGACCTTGTCGTAGGTGGTCGCCAGGAATCCGACCAGGGGAAACGTGCCGCGGGGAAACGGCGAGGGGCCTAGCTGCTCAAGAATCGCCAGTGGCGCCTCGGGCGCGTGGATTCTGATGACGATCTCGTCGAACTCCGGACCGGTCTGCCAGAAACGGTCGAGCAAAGATTGAATCGGCGGCGACGTCGGATAGATGGTCGGAACCACCTTCAGCGAGGGAGGGACGCTGGAACGGGTCGGCGCGGTCGCGCGATCCGGCAGCCCATCGGCCTTACGATCCATCAATCAATCCTCCGCTACGGCATCCCGCGACAAGGCAAACATTTCGCGCAAGCTGTTGGTGCTAAGCTCGGTGATCCATTTTTCGCCGCTACCGAGAATATCGGCCAAGGCCCGCTTTCGCTCAATCAGGGCATCGATCCGTTCCTCCAGTGTTCCTACGGAGACGTATTTGTGCACCTGAACCTGTCGATTCTGTCCGATTCGATGCACGCGGTCGGTAGCCTGGTCTTCTACGGCGGGGTTCCACCATCGATCAAAGTGGATGACGTGGTTGGCCCGCGTAAGATTCAGCCCGAATCCCCCGGCTTTGAGCGAAAGCACGAATACGGGCGGGGCCTCGGAATCCGATTGGAATCGCTGGACCATCTTGTCACGGTTCGGCTGGGTGGTTCCGCCGTGGAGGAAGAACACTTCACGTCGAAACGTTTTGCGAATGTGTTCCTGGAGCAATCGCCCCATGACGCGAAACTGCGTAAAAACGAGCGTGTGTTCCCCTTCCGCCATGATCACCTCGAGCATGTCCGTCAAACGGGCCACCTTCCCGCTCCGACCGGGCAGCGGTGAACCATCCCCAAGAAACTGGGCCGGGTGGTTGCAAACCTGCTTGAGTTTGACCAGGGCGGACAGAATCAGTCCGCGCCGCTTGATGCCTTGGGCGTGATCGATCTGCCCGAGCGCTTCTTGAACGACGGCTTCGTAGAGCGCGGCCTGCTCCCGAGTCAGGTTGCAGAAAACCTTCACTTCGAGTTTTTGAGGAAGATCCGCTCGCACGCTCGGGTCGCTTTTCTTGCGCCGAAGCAGAAACGGTTGAACGAGCCGGGCAAGCCGCTTCCCGCGCCGGGCGTCTTGTTGACGTTCGATCGGGATGGCAAATCGACCGCGAAAGTCGCGTGCCGTTCCCAGATAGCCGGGGTTCAAGAACTCCATGATCGACCAGAGCTCACTGAGCCGATTCTCGACCGGAGTTCCGGTCAGCGCCAAGCGATGGCCGGCGTGCAGCGATCGTACGGCCGCGGTCTGCTTGGCCGCTGGATTCTTGATATTCTGGGCTTCGTCCAAGGCTACGCGATGCCACGACACCGCGGCCAGATGTTTCATATCCCGATGCATCAAACCGTAGGTGCTGATAACCACGTCGTGACGCGCGGCCTGGTCGACGAATTCCTTGCCGGTCAATCGTTCCATTCCATGATGCACCATGACACGCAACGACGGTCCGAACTTCTGGATTTCGCGTCTCCAGTTGCCCACCAGGGACATTGGGACGATCAACAACGTGGGGCCCGCCTCCTCGCCGTCTTCCCGTTCGAGAAGCAACAGGGCAATCAACTGAATCGTCTTGCCCAGACCCATGTCGTCGGCCAGGCAGGCGCCGAGCCCGTGCCGCGCCAGGAACATGAGCCAGGCGAGCCCGGTTAGTTGATAGGGACGCAACGTCCCATGAAAGCCGACGGGCGGGGCCACGTGTTCAAGCTGTGCGTTGTAGGATGAGGCGTCGAGCAATCGCTCGATCCATCCGTGCGCCTTGAGCCCCGCGACGGGAACCCCGGTGTCGGCGTGTTCCGTGAAATAGGCTTGCCGAATGCTTTCGAGGACCGTCAGCCGCCCGTGGCTTTGCGCTCGGGCGAAGCGCAGCGCCGCCTCGACTTCCGACGCCTGCACTTCGACCCATTCGTTGCGAATGGGGACCAACGCGTTTCGGGCGGACGCCAGTGATTGAATCTCGAGGTCGGTCAGCTCGTGCGTGCCGTACATGAGCTTCCATTTGTAGCCGACGAGCGTGTGGAGGCCTAGCGACGTGTCGGCGTTGGCATCCGAGGGTTCGAGCGGATGGATATCGAGCTCAAGCTGCAACTGCGCTTGATCGTCATGCCACCAATCCGGCAGCCATACGCCGAACCCTTCCAGCTTGAGCACGGGCACCGCGTCACGCAGGAATACGTGGGCCTGGGCGATCGAGAGTGGACAGGCCATGCCCGTGCTTGGATCGGCACACGTTTCCAGCAAGGGAAAATGCCGGGCCGCGTGAAGAATATCGGAAACAACGGATCCCCGGGCGTGCTCGAACGGCCGTTCCAAGATGGAGGGATCGTCTCGATCTTCGCCCCAGAGCCGCCATGCCTCGATGACATGCGCTTCATTTTTTGTGGCCTGAACGTGCACGGTGATCTTCCACGGTAGCGATGTGGCTGCTGGGCCTCCGTCATCGACTGCCTCCGGAGCGTGCAATTGAAAACAGGTGCGCATCGGCCGTGAATCCCGCGACGGCTCCAGCTTGGAAATCCATGCTTGGACTTGCTTGTGGATGGCCTCGCAAGCCTCAGGCGTGTCGTCGAGCATGGCGTCGCCCGAGACCAGCGAGCGCAACCAGGTCATCTGGCTTGCTCCGGGGACGGGCGACCGGTCTGCAATCGCGTGCGCCAGTTCGTCGCCCTCAAGGCAACGTCGCACGAGCATGTCCGCGCTGATCCAGAGGAAATTCTCGAGGATGCCCGATGCCTGGGCTTCGGTGGATCCGTTGAACACCGATCGGCATACCGGGGGCATTGTCGCGATCAGCGCCTCGAGGCGATTCGACGCAGCGTCATCGTTCACGACAATCCGCCAGTAGCCCCTGAAACGGGTCGCACTCTGGCGGTGAATCGCCGGAACAAACTTTTGCCTCGCCAGCAATTCCAACAGCAACGAGGCCGCTTTCGACCAATAGCAAAACGTAGGCGCCAAACGAAAGGCCCCGTCCACACGGGCGTGATCAATGGTCAAGAGGTCGACGGCGTCCGCCGGCGCGAAAACAAGCGTGGGGATCGCCACAACGGCCAATTGGGCGGACCCGGAATCCTGCGGGTCCAGCCCGACCCAAGATGGGATCGGGGCGCCCCGGCGATGACGAAGGCTCAGGTCGAGCCGACCCGCAGCCGCGCCCGACACGCGCCACCCGTGCCAGTGGCTCCCTCTATGCACACGCACGCTCCTACGCG
>CAZYXP010000146.1:5053-9849 GCA_964651325.1 uncultured Phycisphaeraceae bacterium | reverse complement strand
GAAAAACCCCGCCCTATCCATGTGCGCGACCGACGATGCCACAACAAATGGCCACGCCCTTCGCCTGCAATGGGCCAAGCAAGCCTCGATGGCGGGGGAACGCCCCGCCTACCCTGATCCAGACATTGAGGTATGGAACGGGGCAACCCCCTGCCCTATCCGCTTGCAGCTTATTGTGGACGGGCTCACGCCGATTAGCGACAGACGCACAGCCGAGGGCGGCCGTGCTACACATCTAGCGCTAGTGACAGAATCGCTGCTTGGTTGTCAATCCAACATTGCTTTGCGGAATGGTGCGAGGGTAGCTCCAGCGTGATTGTGGGAATTCCCTGCTCGATGCCGGCCCACGTGCCGAAGCTGCCCGGTGTCGGGTAGCCAATCGTTGATGTGACGGGGTATCCATTGCGCCTGGCCATGCGGGTCGCGTAAGGCCGAGCCGGGCCGTCGTAGTTGTTGCAATACCTGTCTTGGCTGATCGAATGAATCGTGACGATCGCGCCGGGCGTGTACCGCCGCACGAGCGCGACGATCGCTCGGGTCTCCGGCTCACTGGCGGGCTTGTCGCCCCCGAACATCCGGCTGTGACGCCGGCCCCGCTGCCAGTTGGCGGTTGGAAAGTTGCGGTTGATATCGACCCTGTTGGCGTTACGCCGGTTTCGTCGCTCGTAGCCGTCGGGATTGACTGTGGGAACGACGATCCAACGAACCGTATCTTCGTTTTTCGGCAATGAAGCGAGGTGATCGATGAACTGCAGGGCCAGGCTGACGCTCTTGGGCTCATCGCCATGCATGCCGCCGAGGATCAGCAGGGTTCGTTGCGATCGGCGGCGCGTGATGAACGCCGTGATCGGTCGGCCCTTGCGCGACGTACCAATTTCCAGCCACCGACCAATCGGGTCCTTTGGGGTCGTCATAGGGCTAGTGTAGCGTCATTCGTGCGGGTGCGGACCGTGTGGCCGCGCAGACTGCGACTCGCCACCAGCCCAGGCTCTTGCGCAGGGCACAAGCCGGCTAGCTAACGGTCACCTCATCGGTCTTGAGCAATCTGGAATCAAGCCGCACGCTGCGCGGAATCGTCTTTCGCGCACGCTTTAATTCGACACCTTCGCGTGCTTGGTTCTCGACCGGAGAATCGTAAAAGCTGCCCAGCTCGCGGATTCGCTCCTGGCGTTTCCGCACGAGCGAACTGATGGTCAATCGTTTGAGGGAATCGAGCGCGGTACAGAGGAACTTTTCAAGGTTGGCGGCCGCCCCGGCCGGATCCCGATGCGCGCCACCGATGGGCTCGGGAATAATGTGATCCACGATATTGAGCTTGAGCAGCTCTTTGGCCGTTAGCTTCAACGCCTCGGCCGCATGTTTCCGATGATCCGCTGTTTTCCAGAGAATTGCGGCGCACCCTTCCGGCGAAATCACCGAATAAAACGAGTTCTGGAACAAGGCCACCTTGTCTCCAACGCCGAGCCCGAGCGCCCCGCCACTACCCCCCTCGCCGATGACCGCGCAGACGATGGGCACTTTCAGGCGGGACATCTCCATCAGGTTGACGGCGATGGCCTGAGAGATGCCACGCTCTTCGGAACCGACGCCAGGGTAGGCACCCTGCGTGTCAATCAAGCAAACCACGGGCAGGCCGTACTTCTCCGCGAGCTTCATTTTCTGTAGCGATTTTCGGTAGCCCTCTGGATGAGCGCATCCGAAGTTGCAATTCACGCGCTCTTTGATGTCCTTGCCCTTGTGGTGGCCGATGAACATGACGCGATGGGCTCCGATTCGACTGAAGCCCGTCATGATCGCTCGATCGTCGGCGAAGTTTCTGTCCCCATGAAGTTCGCAGAAGTCGCGAAAGATCATCTTGAGGTAGTCGGTCGATTGCGGTCTCTTGGGATGCCTGGCCACAAGAACGGTTTCCCACGGCGTCAGGCTGGAATAGAGCCGACGCATGGTGGCTTGAAATCGAGATCGCTGCTGTTTGATGTCCTTGGCAAGGTCGCGCAATCCTTCCGCGTGCTCGCGCTCCATCTCCTCAATGTCGTGGCGGATACGAAGAAGCGGCTTTTCGAACTCGAGAAAGTCGCTCGTGCTTTCCGCGCTGATCTTGCCGGATTCAGTGCTGCTATCGATGCTCATGGCCCAAAAACTCTCCTTCGTCATGCCGTCGGGGTAGGCTCTGTTTACCGGGCACGCCCGCGCCAGGGTATCGCGCACCAGCCGACAATAGAGTACCTCATCGGTCGCGACGAGCAAGCAAATTCACATGGGCGATTTGGATTCGATCCATTCATCGCCCGCCCGACGCCCATCTAACCAGCTATAACCACATTGGTAAACATAGGATACGGCTGCCTTGCAAGAACCAGACCCATGGGGGCCTGCCCAGCCTCCTTGTGTACAAACCTACTCCCGCGACAGCTCGGTACCCCCTCTACCCCGAAAAACCTTGGATCTCCCCGCTTGGGGCTAGTCGGCAAACTCGTTTCCTACCAGCATGGCATCCGTAGCATCCGCGGCCCGGCGGATGATACGCCTGAACCTGATCTTCGTCTCGGCAACTGAGAGGCTTTTTGAACCGAGAATCGCCATGAACCGATCGAGGTCGCGCGTGATCGCCGTTCGCCGCTTGGAGAGAGCGGCATTCGCCGGACCGGACGGTTTGGCGCCGGACTTCGATTCCAAATGGGATTGGCCATACAACCGAGCGTATCTGCTTGCTACCGAATCCGCTAGTCCGATAATAGAATGTCCTTCATCTCCGTAAAGGCGCTTCGTGCCTCTCGAAATGGCTCGAACCCGTAGCACCACCTCCCCTAGCCAGGCCCGCGACTCGCTGTCCAGGCTGCCGGCGGGGGGGATCAAACGCTTGGCCAACGATCCGGTTTCAGTTTCCGGCGGCGCTTTCACTTCCGGAGGCCTTGGCACCAGGGCTTTCGCAACGGGATTGCCAAAAGCCTTCGTGGGCGTGCGCTGGGGCGGTGCAGGACGCATATTGGGTCTTGGCGTGGCCGGGCTATCCGTCGTCGGGGCCGAGGTGGTGGGTCGGCTACTAGGCGGCGACGTCTTGATTGGGGTTGCGGGAACCTCTTCCACGGCTGGCGGGTCCAGGGCTAATCGCTCTAGGCCGCCGTCAATCTCGATTTCTTTGGCTGAAACGGGCGGTTTTGGTGGCGAGGCCTGCGATTGGGTGCGAGACGGACCCGGCGCCCGTTCCTGCGCGGCTGGTCGCTCAGATGCGTCGTCGTCAGATTCAGGCTTGATTGATTCCACCGGAAGCATCGGCATCTGGATCATCGTCCGGCCGTCGTTGGCTCCTCCGTCGGCCGATCCCTCGAATAGCTCGATGACGGATCCGGTGGGCACGAAGTCGCGAGACGAGGACCACGCACGAATTCTGCGGCACGCCGCCACCAGGCTGGCCGATCCCGCCGGCACGCGCGTGGTCGCCATTGACTCAGGCGCCCAGGTTTCCTTCTTAAATGGCGCAACCGGCGTGTGTTCTCCGTCGAGGGCAAAACCGATCTTCATCCCGATTACAGAGCCGCCCGCTCGCGTGGGGTCGGCGGCGTAGCGAATGAGGAGCGGTCCAGACAGGTGGTGGGCCTGCATGTAGTTACGCACCGCTTGCAGTTTGCCTGCGATTCCCCAGTAGGGGCCCAGGTGATCCACGAATACGACGGTCCGCTTCGGCACGGTTGCCATGGTGACGCCGCCGGCAACGGGTAGCTCTACGGCACTCGCGGGGGCGGCGAGAACCATGAAGAGGCAAGCTGCAGCCAGCATTTCGCGCGACGGTTTTTGCCCGATCATGGTTCTTGTGGCCCTTTTCTTGGCACTTGGAGCGTCCTTGAAAAGCTATCAGCCCGAGGCTCACCGGCGTCTGGCTCGAGAACGTAGGTAGCAACCGCCCTACATGGTTCTTACCAGCCTACGGGTGGTCGGATGCACGCGACCGTGGTTTCCCGCCATCGAGAACGCCGGGATGATACCGCGCCGGGGTCGCGATTCCCAGATTGAAGGGGCGGAGTTTCGGGATTTGACCGCCCATTCAGATACAGGGTGGCCACTCGGGAGGGGATAGACCACCAAGACACGAAGGCACCTAGAAGGAAAAGAGAAAAAGGAGGGGAGGGGGCAATGGGTCGAGCTTGGGGCTGAAGACCGCGAGGGCTGGAGACCTCGGCTCAGGGAGTCGCGACGTTTTCGATCTTGGGTAGACTTGCACCCGCACTGATGGTTCACCCTAATAGCCATCGGGCCGGGCGACCGCGATCGCGAGACACTTGGCTGAAGGGATGCTCCGTGAATGACTCAAATACCACGATTGAATCGCTGAAGAACCTCGTTGAGGCGTTCGTTGATGAGCGGGACTGGCATCCGTTTCATGATCCGAAGAATCTTTCTATGTCGATCGCGATTGAGGCGGGGGAGTTGATGGAACATTTCCAATGGTTGCGGAGCGAGGAACTCGCGGCGGTGCGGGACGATGCGGCAAAGATGGCCGAGATTGGGGAGGAACTCGCGGACATCGCGGCCTACGTTCTGTCATTTGCGACCACGATGAAGATCGATCTTTCGTCAGCGCTTCGAGACAAGATGGTCAAGAACGCCGTGAAGTATCCGGCGGACAAGTTCCGCGGGCGGTCCGGGTAGCATGCCATTTTTGCGGCACGATTAACGGGGCGGGGGTGAGCCAATCGTCTGTAGCCCAACCGCCCTCGGCTGGTTGATCGGGCAAATGTAGCTCGGCCGCCCTCGGCTGAGCAATCAGGCGAATGTAGCTCGGCCGCTCCCGGCTGAGC
>CAZYXP010000146.1:0-4953 GCA_964651325.1 uncultured Phycisphaeraceae bacterium | reverse complement strand
CGGCTGAGCGATCAGGCCTACACAGCGGAGGGCCGCTGTGCTACATGCGGGGCTAGACTTTTTCTAGCTTGCGTAGGGCCTGGGTGTGCAATTCCGCGAGGATGGCCTTCCATAACTCCGTCGCTTCGTGCAACTCGTAATTGAGTACGTCGGCCAACTGCACGTGATCTTGCGTCTGGAGGGCAGCTTTGATCTGGAGCAGCACTTCTCCCGGTTTGCCGATGGCCTCGGCAAGGGACTGTTTGTTGACGTAGGTGCTATCGGGATCGAGTTCGAGCATTTGGATGGACTTGACGACGGCTTCGTGAATTTGCTGCCAGATGCCTATGCACTGGCCTAGCGCCTGGATTCCGCCCTGGCTGTCGCCCTCGGTGAGGAGTCCGGCGGCATCACGACTGGCCTCCTCGGAATTCGACAGGGCGGCCGAGGCCTGTTCCATGGCTTCGGCCACAAGCTTGCCCGGCGTGCCCGTGAACACCTCCAACTTCTGGCATGATTTGGCCGGAGAATTCAGCACGCTCGCCATCTGATTTTCTTCTATTGCGCCCCCGTTGTACCGCAGCCCGATGATCAACCGACCGGACGGGCAGACATCGTTCTGGACCAATCGGACGGTTTCTTCCAACGTTCCCGTCGTGGACAATTCGTGTTGGACCTGCGCATCGTCAATGAACAATTCCATGCTGTACTCCGAGCGGCTCTTTCTTGTTGCCAAACCGCGAGCCGGTGACCGACCCAGCGCCGCGTACGCTTGACTGCGGACTCCCCAACCGCCAACCTCCAGTGCCGATTTGGAGATCGGCTACCTGTAGACCATCCGTGGCAAGATGTCACCAGGCTAGCGCCAAGTACTCCGAATCGATATCGGCTGTATCCCGCGGTTCACGGTAGCCCCGGACCCTCCTTCAGATGAACGTCGTCCGAATCTCTCGGCGCCTGCGCGAAGGGCGGCGGGACGTTCCAACTGCCCATGGTGGCGACGAGATCGCTGACGCCCAATAGCCTCGGCATGGCATAGCGTTCGCCGTATCGCACGCCTACAGAAACACCGTCCACGCCTGCATGAGATCGAATGTAGTGCTCGATACCCTTGATTCTCTTCTTGTCGAATTGGGACTCATAGCACCGTACCGCCTCGATTTTTTGCTCGATGGTGTCGGAAATATCCACGACGAAGCAGGTCGGGAAATGGGTGATCTCGGCGGCACTCGGCACCGGGCGATAGATCAGGTGGTCGATGCGAAACGGCTGAGTGCCGTCAAATCGATCGTTCCACTTGGTAAGTTGGGAATAGAATCGCGACGCCTCCGCAATGAGCTGGGCTGAATAGTGGTCCGGCGAGGCTCCCGGGGTTCGCCCGAACATCGACACCAGAATTCGAGGGCGGTACTTGCGCAAGGCCGTGGCGAGTTTGTATCGGTTTTCCGGCCCGTCCATCAGGGTTCGGTTCTCAATGCCAAGCATTTCGCACACTTGAACACCGAGCACCTCGGCGGCGCGCTCCATTTCTTTCATGCGCGTTTTCGGGTCGCCGCGTGGCGTTGGTTCTCCGTTGGTCATGTGGATCATGCCAACGCGGTAGCCTTGTTGCACCAAACGCGCGATCGTTCCGCCCATGCCGATTTCGAGGTCGTCGGGATGTGGGGCCGTGAACACAACGTCCAGCGTAGTTTCCGCCATCTTGGGTCGCTCACTCGTTTTTCTTGCGCCTTTGACCACTCTGTCGAATCCACTATAGGCGCCGGCTAGGTATCGGGCAACGATGCGACACGAGCACAGCGGCATTGGCGTCGATTCGATTGGACGGAGGCTGTTGGGGCATGTACGCGGACTGCTCGCCGCGGGACATCATGGAACTTCGCCAGATGCCCTGAGGGCGGACAGACTGGCATTAGATCGCAAAAACGGGTACAAATAGAGTTATGTCTCGCAGCAGAATCAAGGATTCCGATCGACCGCTCGTTGCCGTTTTTGTTGAAAAACATTGGGGCAGCAGGGTTGTGATGAGTAGCGGCCAGGCCTTCATGCCCCATGAAGAACAGGGCTTCGTCGAGCTCAACGACGAGGGCATTGTAGGGCTGCTGACGTACCGAATTGAGAATCGGGCGATGGAGATTCTGACGCTTAACGCGACGCTCGAGGGGCAGGGGATCGGTAGCTCGCTCATGCTCAATGCCATCGAAGCCGCCCGTGGCGAGAACTGCGATCGAATCTGGCTGACCACGACCAATGACAACCTGCGCGGGGTGGGATTCTACCAACGGCTTGGCTACCGCATGGTCAAAATCAACCTCGGCACCGTGGACGAAGCCAGGAAAACCAAACCGGAAATCCCGAAGGTGGGCTATCGGGGCGTGCCCATCCACGACGAAATCGTGATGGAACTCGAGCTGGAACCCTATCTGGCTGAGGGCGCGGTCGGCAGTTCGACCTGATCCGGACGTGCTTGTTTAGGCATGAGTTGCGCGTGTCGGTCGTCGGCGGGCGCGTAAATCGCTTCGCTCGCTGATGCGCATGGCGCTTGTGCCGGCGTGTTTGGCAACCAATCGAGAACCGTCGTGAATCGGGCGCGTCGCAAGAGTTGCCCCAACCGGTAGCGCGTCACGTGCAGGCGTCCATAGTGCAGCCAACGCTTGCGCCAAGGCGCCGGTTGCCTGGGTTGCGCCGGGTCGAACTCCCAGGGATGCACATTGATCACGGCCGGCGTCCCCGCGCGATCGTATTGCTTCAAGGCCAGTAGATTGACCCACCACGGAAGATGGCGCAGATAGCCACCGGTTAGTGCCGGCATGCGACAACCAAGAAGCCGGACGATCGGAAGCGGGATTTCCCACAGGCCGTTGTGCATCTGGTACGGGTTGCGCGGCGCACCGGGCAGCCCGTAGCGACCGTGGGGCGCGCGGACCGGGTAAACGCTCGAATCGTAGAGAAACCCTTCCTCGCAAAGCACATCGAGTGCCCAAAGGGATTGGGCGCCGATGGAATAGCTGGGAGCGCGATATCCGAAGATCGGCGCCGAGGTGATGTCCTCGAGCACACGTTTGGACTTGGCCACGTCGGCAGCGAATGCCCGGTGCTTCTGGCCATCAACCCTGACATGGTCGTAGCCGTGGCTTGCTATCTCGTGCCCTTCGCAATGGATCAACCTGATGAGTTCGGGCAATCGGCGCGCCACCCATCCGAGCACGAAGAAGGTCGCTTTCGTCTCATGTAGCGCGAGCAATTCGAGGATTTGCTCAACGGGCGTAGCAAGCCGCATGGGGAGCGCATCCCAATCGCTTGCGGGAATACTTAGGTTGTGGGCGTGAAACCACGCCTCGAGGTCAAATGTCAGAATATGGGTTGATCTGTTGAATTCGGAGACCATGTCCGCACCTCTGGACCGATATCATAGGTCTGGCCTTGTCGGGATAACGCGAAGCCTTGCTCCCTGCGGAGTATTTTTCGGCTTATCGGAAGGCCGCGCGTAGGTTTATGCTTGTCGCAATGCGCGTTATTGGGACGCGCCGGGATGATTCCAGACAGGATTCCACCCCTTTGGATATGCTGTACTCTATTTTTCTATAATAGTTTGTGATTGTTTTGACTGCCCTGTGCCGCTGGCTGGCAACCTGTGTTTGTGAACACGCGCAAGTTCCGAAAACGGTTGCAACAGGCCGATATCAGTTCCAGTGGCACGGGATTAGTCCACTCGCTCGAATGGCCGCGCAGGCTGATAGCCCGCGGCTCGGGTGGGAAGACCTCGCGGATGGAAGCGAATTATTCTCAATCTGCCGACAGCTCTGGGAACGGCGGAAACGAATAATCTGGAGAAGGTAAGGTGTTTACGGATGCATGAGGAGAATACGAAGGTTGACTCTAGAGAGGATTGGAGGCGTGGCCGCACCGACGCGATACGGAAATTCCTGGCGGAATTCGCCCCATCTAAGCACGACGACTTGCTCTTTCAGATGATGGTGACGATTTGCCGTTTAGCGGCGGATGATACCGAACGGGGTGATCTGAAGATCCTGAATCAGGCGCTCAAGGAGTTGCGTTACGCGTTCAAGATCTTCAGACCCTACCAGGATATTCCCAAGGTCAGCATTTTCGGATCCGCGCGCACCGCCGTGGACCACCCTCAATATCGCGAGGCGATGAAGTTCGCCGAGCTAATTGAACGGGAGGGTTGGATGGTGATCACGGGCGCGGGCGGCGGGATCATGCAGGCGGGGCATCACGGCGCGACGCGTGGAGCGAGTTTTGGGGTTTCGATAAGTTTGCCGTTTGAGCAGTCGGCCAATGACGTCATCGCCGATGATCCCAAGCTGGTCAACTTCAAGTACTTCTTCACAAGAAAGCTGATTTTTGTTAAGGAGGCAAAGGCCATCGTTCTGTTTCCCGGGGGCGTTGGGACGCAAGACGAAGGCTTTGAGGCGCTCACGTTGGTGCAGACGTTGAAGTCGGCGCCGGTTCCGATCGTCATGTGCGACGCTCCGGGCGGTACCTACTGGAAACGATGGCGAGACTACGTTTCTGGCGAGCTGCTTCGCAACGGCATGATTGACGAGGTAGACCTACATCTTTTCTGTGTCGCCGATCGCGCTGAGACCGCAGTGGAGGAGATCAAGCGATTCTACCACCGCTATCATTCCTCGCGATACGTCGGCGATCAAATGGTGATCCGGTTGGAGCACGCGATCTCTGAATCGGCACTGGAATCGATCAATGAATCGTTTTCAGATTTGCTGACGAGCGGTCAGTTTGAACAGCAAGACGGTCCGCTTTCCGGAGAGGGTGGTGTGTACCCTGAACTGTCGCGCCTGGTGTTCTTATTCAGCCGGCAATCCGCCGGTCGACTACGCATGTTGATTGACTGCATTAACGAATGCACGTGATTCGGTAAACCGGCTCGCTGGATTTGATCGCAAACGGTGCAATCGCGGACAGTGCAATCGCAAACAGTGCAATCGC
>CAZYXP010000145.1:0-9903 GCA_964651325.1 uncultured Phycisphaeraceae bacterium | reverse complement strand
CTGCATCGCTCCGACGCAACAGCGAGACTTTAAGCGCCGCCACTCACTTGGTTGTTGCGTGGTTGCGTTGCTGTGCAAAACTCATTGGCCGTGATGCGAACTCTAGAAATATAGGATTAAACGCTTGTACGGCGGGACAAAGCTGCTACAATGTGACCCGCGTCACCGCAGTTTCCAGCAAGCTGCGGCTCTAGTCATTTTTGAGGCATTGCGGGCAGGATCTGGATAGCGATAAGGCCGCATCATGCGCGCGCCGAACGCTTGACCACAAGTCCTTTGTACTTGTTTCGTTCTCAGTTTTTGCCGTCCATGTGCCCGGCCCATCGACTTCGGTTTCGTACCGCAGACGCCGGCCCGGATTTCTTTGGAACTCGAAAGCGTTTTGGTGTCAATAACTGTCGGCACGGCGCTATGGCTAGGTAGAAACGAATTCCGTGCCGGAGCGGATTCTGCGTCAAATGGGCTTCAGTTGCTCTAAATGGAGGAAGCGAACATGAGTGCCAATCGAAAGTATAGGTGTATCCGCCCTTGTTGTCGTGCGGGACGGATCACCGCAATATCGTCTCTCTTGTTACCTGGCGTGCTGCTGGCTATGGCGCTGGCGGTTGCACCCGCCATGGCCGAAACCGGCTCCGGCCAGGCCCAAAAGCGGGCCGGAAGTGAAGTCGGAGGTCGCGCTATCGAGGCCGGCGGCGTATGCCCGTTGCCCGATCCGGCCGTCGAGATGCCCGTCTGCGACGTCCTCCAGCCAAGCCAGTGTGTCGGCGGTCTGCCGGGGGATACCTGCCTGCCGCAGCTCGTCTTCTTCGACACGACCGGGAATCCTGTGGCCGAACTTTGCCAATGTTTTCCCCAGAATGGACTCTGCGGCCCGGTCCACGTGCTGCCCGATCCCGCCGGACCGGGGTTCCGGCTCCTTTGTGATCCGAATTGCCCCAACGGTGTGGACGCCTGCACGATCCACTTCGACGGCGTAGACACGGGCCAGAATCTCATGGATTCGGGCAGTGTGCCGCCGGGCGCGTTGGTCAGTTGTGATTGCGCGGCCGGGGGCCCGGCACCGTGCCCGTTGCCGGGGCAGCCGATCATCCCGATTTGTGATCAAAATCAGGCCGGCGGCCAATGTCAGACCGGCAACGCCGGCGACACTTGTTTGCCGTCCATCCTCATCACGAATGACACGGGTGGCTTTATTGCCGAGCTTTGTGACTGTTACCCGCCTTCCACTGATGGCATTTGCGGACCGATCACCGTCGACGGTAGCGTCGGCTTTCCGGTCTTTTCGTGTGTCGAGGCCTGCCCGAATCCACCCGGCGGCAACTGCGAGATTCACATCAACGGGGTCGCCAGTGGCATAACCTCCGTGCCCGTTTTCGATGTTCCCCCCAACAGTGCCGTCACCTGCGAGTGTGCGCAACCCGTGCCCCAACTGGGCGCGTGCTGCTTCCCGGATGGTACGTGCGCCCAGGTGCCCCTTTCGGATTGTCTGCCACCGGCCATTTGGCACGGCGTGGGAAGCAACTGCGGCCCCATTGGGGCCTGCTGTGATCTGGCGACCGGTGCTTGCTCGTTGGAGCATCAGATTTGTTGCGATGGCGTGTGGCATCAAGGCGATTGTCAACCGCTTCAGGCCTGCTGCCTGCAGGACGGCACTTGTACGATGCTCGATCCGCTATGCTGCGTGGACCTCGGTGGCACAGCACAAGGGGCCAATTCGGCCTGTTCGCCGTCCGGCCCGGAGGCTTGCTGCTTCCAGGATGGCACTTGCGCGATGCTCGATCCATTGTGCTGTGCGGAACGTGGCGGCACGTCTCAAGGCGCCGGCAGCATCTGCCTCGGCGACCTCAACGGAAACGGCGTGGACGACGCCTGCGAAACCGCGGCGATTTGTCCGCTTCCCGCGCCGCCGGCCATTCCTATTTGCCAGCAACAGCAGCAGGGATCATGCATCGCCGGTGGCGTAAATGATCTGTGTCTACCGTCGATGCTCTTTATCGACGCCGCGGGCCAACTCCAGGCCGAGATTTGCCAGTGCTTCATTCCCGGCAATGATTGCGGACCTATAGACGTGCAACCGCTTCCCGGCACGAATGAAATTCTGCTGACCTGCAACGGTCTGTGTCCGATTCCCACGGATGAATGCCTCTTGCACGTCGGCGGCATCTCTACAGGACAAGCGCAGGACGTCGCGTCCAATATGCCAGCGGGCGCGCCCATTACATGTCAATGCACGCAGCCACCGCCGCCTGAGCTTGGGGCGTGCTGCTTCCCGGACGGAACGTGCGCCCAGGTGCCCCTTTCGGATTGTCTGCCACCGGCCATTTGGCACGGCGTGGGAAGCAACTGCGGCCCCATTGGGGCCTGCTGTGATCTGGCGACCGGTGCTTGCTCGTTGGAGCATCAGATTTGTTGCGATGGCGTGTGGCATCAAGGCGATTGTCAACCGCTTCAGGCCTGCTGCCTGCAGGACGGCACTTGTACGATGCTCGATCCGCTATGCTGCGTGGACCTCGGTGGCACAGCACAAGGGGCCAATTCGGCCTGTTCGCCGTCCGGCCCGGAGGCTTGCTGCTTCCAGGATGGCACTTGCGCGATGCTCGATCCATTGTGCTGTGCGGAACGTGGCGGCACGTCTCAAGGCGCCGGCAGCATCTGCCTCGGCGACCTCAACGGAAACGGCGTGGACGACGCCTGCGAAACCGCGGCGATTTGTCCGCTTCCCGCGCCGCCGGCCATTCCTATTTGCCAGCAACAGCAGCAGGGATCATGCATCGCCGGTGGCGTAAATGATCTGTGTCTACCGTCGATGCTCTTTATCGACGCCGCGGGCCAACTCCAGGCCGAGATTTGCCAGTGCTTCATTCCCGGCAATGATTGCGGGCCGATTGGCGTGGAGCCGCTTCCGGGCACCAACGAAACCCTGCTTAGCTGCAACGGGCTATGCCCGATTCCCACGGACGATTGCCTCTTGCACGTCGGCGGCGTCTCGACCGGACAAGCCCAGGACGTCTTGTCCAACCTGCCGGCGGGTGCGCCCATCACGTGTGAATGTACCCAGCCACCGCCGCAGAACTTCTGCGTCTACGAGATTACGTGCGCGGACGGGGATTGCTCCAACTGTCCGGCGGCGGCGGCCGGTGCGTGCTTCGACGCCGCCTGCCCGAACAACACATGCCAGGTGCTTGCCGGCGTCACGACGACGTGCGGCGGCGACACGTGCTGCATCGAGTTCGGCGGGTTCAGCTGCATGGATCCGGCGGGCTTGCCGCCTTGCCCACCGCTGGGCAACCAATGCACCTGCACGCCTCCGCAACTGGGTGCGTGCTGCGACATCCTGACGGGAACCTGCTTCGACAGCTTCGAGGCCGATTGCCCCGCCCCGGCGATCTGGCAGGGTGCGGGTACGACGTGCGGTCCGGTTGGCGCGTGCTGCGATCCGGCTACCGGCGCCTGCTCGCAGCAGTTCGAAGGTTGCTGCAACGGTGTATGGCATCCCGGCCCGTGCCTCCAGGCAGCACGGTGCTGCCTTGGTGATTCATGCATCGATATCGATCCGGAGTGCTGCGCCCTGATGGGCGGAAATGCAGTTTCCGGTACCTGCCAGCCGACGGAGGCGTGCTGCTTTGATGACGGCACCTGTGCCGACATGGACCCGGTTTGCTGCACGTTAGCGGGCGGCAATCCCCAGGGCGCTGGATCGTTCTGCTTGGGCGATCTTGACGGCGACGGCGTAGACGATGCCTGTCCGCCGTTTGGCGCTTGCTGCGATCTGCTGTTTGGCACCTGCACTCAGACGACGCAGGCCAATTGCTCCGGGGCGCTCGAAACTTGGCTTGGCGCCGGGTCAGCGTGTCTCGGCGACGAAGCCTGCTGCTTTGCCGACGGCACCTGCTCGGTGATGGACAAGGCCTGCTGCCTCGATTCCGGCGGATCGCCGCAAGGCCCGGGCTCAACGTGTACGGCCACGGGTCCGGAGGCATGTTGCCTGCCCGATGATACGTGCTCGATGATGGATCCGCGATGCTGCACGGCTGCAGGCGGGAGTCCGCAAGGGGTCGGATCAACCTGTTCGGCTACCGGTCCGGAGGCATGCTGCCAACCCAACGGCGTTTGCACCATGCTGGATCCGGTTTGCTGCTTGGCCGTTGGAGGAAGCCCTCAAGGTGTGGGCTCGACTTGCACGGCGACCGGAACACAGGCGTGCTGCTTCGCGAACGGAAGCTGCGCGCAAATGGATCCGATTTGCTGCGTCGGCCTGGGCGGCCTGCCAGGCGGTTTGGGATCGGTCTGTCTTGGCGACGGCAACGGCAACGGCGTCGATGACGCCTGCGAAGTGCCGCAGGTATGCGAACCGCTGGACGATGGGTCCGGCTGCACACCGGTGGTGTGCCCGCCCGAAGCTTGCTTCGGCGAATGCGTCAACGGTTCGTATTGTGATGATCCGGCCTGCTGCATCGATCCGGCGGCTTGCCAATGCTACGCGCCGAACTCCGTGGTCTCGATCAACCTGTGCGGCGATTGCTTCGGCTCCTGCACGGCGGATGGCAGCTATTGCGATTCGGGTGCGCCCGGATGCTGCATCGGCGGCAACTGCCAGTGCTACTCGCCGAACAACCCAATCTCGATCAAGCTGTGCGGCAATTGCTTCGGCGAGTGCATCGACGGGGCCTACTGCGATCCGGTGGGCAATCCGGCTTGTGCGATCATTCCGAATCAGCCGGCGTGCTATGACGTCTTCAGTCAGGTTTCGATCGACCTGTGCCAGAGCAAGCCGGTGATGGTCGACAATGTCTGTGAGACGAAGTGCGCCGAGTTCGACGCGGCCAATGGCGCGTGGGGCATCTCGGTTTGTGATTGCGTGCCCGTTGAAGAGTGCCACGTGGTGCTCCTCCCGGGCGCCGATCCGTTCTGTGACGGCGTTTGCCCGCCCGAGACCGAGTGCGTGCGGAATGAAACGATTGATCCTGTGACGGGCAACCTCGTGGTCTGCTGCGATTGTGAGCCGATTGAGGCATGCTGCATGACGACCGCAGATGTCACCTGCCAGCAGCTACCCGTTTCCCAGTGCCTGGCGCAGGGCGGCACACCGCAAGGACCGGGGTCAACCTGCCTCGGCCATGAGGCCTGCTGCTTGCCGGATGGCACATGCACGTTCGTCGATGCCCTCTGCTGCGACGATCTCGGCGGGACGCCCGGCGGACCGGGCTCGACCTGTCTGGGCGAAGGCGCATGCTGCCTGGACATCGACGATGGCCCTTTCCAATTCGACACCTGCATTATCGCAGACGAGTTCTGCTGCGAAACGATGGGTGGCGTCTTCCAGGGCATCGGCAGTGTGTGCGACACGGTGGCTTGCTGCCTCAATGGGCTGTGTCAGGATCTCGACGTCGAATGTTGCCTGGCTTCCGGCGGTGTTCCGCAGGCTGCGGGCTCGGCGTGCGAGGGCGACAACAACGGCAACGGCGTAGACGACGCGTGCGAGCCGGATCTCTGTCCGCTGCCGCTACCGCCGGTCATTCCGATCTGCGAGCAGCAACAGCCTGGGGCGTGCATCGCGGGCGGCCCACAGGATCTTTGCCTGCCTTTTATCGTCTTCATCGACGCAGCGGGTCAGGTCCAGGCTGAGGGTTGCAACTGCTTCTCGCCCGGCGGCGACTGTGGTCCCATCGACGTGCAGCCGCTTCCCGGCACGAACGAGACGCAGCTCAGTTGCCAAGGAGTTTGCCCCGCCCCGGATGATGATTGCCTGATTCATGTCGGCGGCATTTCAACCGGGCTATCCCAGGTCATAGCGGCCAACATGCCGGCCGGCCAGGCCATCTCGTGCGAATGCGCGGTGGCGTGTCCGGTACCCAATCCGCCGTTGCCGGAGAAGAAGCTAGCGACGACGTGTACCTCGGATGCGGATTGCTCCAACCTGGCGGTGTGCGTCAACGGTGACTGCTACGTGCCGAAGAACAAGTACATCTCGCTGCGTCCCGGCAACGCTGGAAACATGGTCGGCCTGCGCGTGACCATGACCTCCAACGCGTTGTTCCCGGCGCTGGTGGGTCAAGCCTGGTGGGTCCAGCCGCATGCCGCGGCCGATCCGCCGAATATCTTCCGGCTGGGATGTTCGAAGCACTATCAGGACTGGGGCACCGCGCCGACCGTCATTCATGTCGGGGATCGCCACATCACGCCACAGGCGGTGTATGAGGTGCAGGCGCTTACCTTGGGATGCGACCAGACCGTGCCCGGAAACTACTCGACGCCGCTTGTGTTGCCCACCGTGACCACGTGGGGCGACTGCGTGGGAAACGTGGTGGCCGGGTTGTATACGCCGCCCGAGGGCGTGGTCAACTTGAACGACGTGTTTGCGGCGGTGCTCAAGTTCCAGGGGGCCCTCTCGCCAAATCTGGTGTGGGTTGACGTGGAAGGAGATGTGCCCAACGGGACCATCAATATCGCGGACGTCTTCACACTCGTCCTGGCATTCCAAGGTGGCGGATACCCCTACGCCGGCCCGCTTGCGTGCCAGTAGGGTGTGACGATCCGGTAAGGCGTTTTTAGGTTTCTTTTCCGGGCGGGCTTGCTTCGGCAAGCCCGCCTCTTTTTTGCGCGAGAACAAACGCGGTTTCCGCCTTGGACTACGATCTTGAGTTCCGGCGAGTGCGTGACACCTTCCGCAGCTTTGGACCTGCTAAACCCACGGTCTCTGGCCGCGGCTATAGCCCGTCACCACTTCCGGGGTGAGGCCGCAGCGCCACCCTGAGTCAGCGTGACCGCAGCAACAAGCCCTATGGGGCGGCACAAGACACATGTTCGAGACGAATGTTGTTTCGCCCTTTCAGGGCATATTGAAATCGAGGCCAGGCGGACCCACGGCGACGCTACGCGGCTACCGCCGCTTCGCTCTGCCCTGGGCTGACATGTTGTGGCCCGTTTTGGGCGAAAACCTGTCGCGTGGCTACATCGTCGGGGCGAGGACCCAGCCTCGGAGTGTCGCCAAGTGATTGCCGCGCGGCCGGGGCCGCCGGGCCGGAGCCGTGGCAGGCTAAAAAAGCGATTGCTGCTCGGGATTGTCTTCAGCCGCTTCCGCGCGAACGTTGCTGATTTCGTCTATGAATTCGCCCACGGTCTGGTATTTCCGGTGGACGCTCATGAACCGGACGTAGGCGACTTGCGAAAGGCGGCGCAGATGAATCCCCACGTAGCGCCCGATGGCTTCAGTGGTGCATTCGCGATCGTGGTTGGCGAAGAGCTCCTCCTCGACCCGATCGACGACCCCTTCGATCTCGGCATCCCCAATATCGAGCTTGCAGCAGGCTCGCTGCACGCCCTTAAAGACGTTTTCCCGATTGTAGGGCACGCGCCGGCCACTGGTCTTGGCGATGCTGAGCCGAAGCTCCTCCTCCATTCGCTCCTTGGTGGTGAAACGCCGATTGCACGAAATACACCGGCGACGGCGCCGGATGGCCTGTCCGCTTTCGGTCAGACGGGAGTCGATGACCTTGTTGTTGTCTTCTTTACAGGCCGGACAGAGCATTAGGCTGGCTCCCTGAAACCAATGGGCTACATCGGCATCCGTGCCCTCCAAAAGCGTACATGCACTAGATATGGTGTGTCAAATGCCGTAGGATGGGTGTTTGGCCGAGCGTGGTTGGGACGTTCGCGCGGGCGTCAGGGCGGCGGACTTCCTCTGCTGCCTGTTAGAAAACCTGGTTTACGACGAATTGCGGCGGTTGCATGGGAAGATTGGTTCAAAAACGAGTGGGCGGGATCGAATTCGTCGGTTTTTCGCTTGGCGGCGAAGAAACAGTCGTGGCGGTCCCGGAATTGAACATCTGCTTTGACGTAGGCCGCGCTCCGCGGGAGATCATCCCGATCGAGAATGTCTGCCTCAGCCACGGGCACATGGACCACGCGGCCGGGGTGGCTTATTACCTTTCTCAGCGGACCTTTCTGGGCAACTCGCCGGGCCGGATTATCGTCGATAGGAGCCTCGCACTGCCGATTCAGCGGCTGATGGACGTGTGGAGCGATATTGAAGGGCATCCCTCGCCCGGGCAAATCTACGGGGTCGAGCACCTCGAAGATGTGCCGATTCGGCGTGGGCTTTTGATTCGAGCGTTCAAGGTGAACCACGCGGCCGGGGCACTGGGGTTCACGCTGATCGAGACGCGGCACAAGCTCAAGGACGAATTCGTGGGAAAATCGGGCCCGGAGTTGGTGGCGCTCAAGAAAGAGGGCATCGAAATTGAGCATACGGTGGAGATTCCGCTGCTGACGTATACGGGCGATACGGCTGTCGGGCGATTTTTGGATTTGGATTTTGTGCGGCAATCGCGCGTTATGGTGATGGAATGCACATTCTTTGAGCGCGAGCACCTCCACCGAGCGAAAGCGGGACGCCATTTACACGTGGATGATCTGCCCGGCATTCTGGAGCGGTTGTCTTGCGAGCACGTCATGCTGACGCATTTTTCGCGCCGGACGGATTTGCGCTCGGCCAAGCGGATTATCGAACGCGTGGTGGGCCCCAAGCAAATGCCACGATTGAATATCCTGATGGAGCGGCCGCCGCGTAAGCGTTTTAACACGCCCCGACCGGAACAGAAACAGCCGGAATCGGTATAACTTTGTGGCTGCCGTGTGGTTGGCAGATTCGGCGATCTAACCTGCAGACAAAGAGGACGATCCGTGCGGATTCATATTGACAATGAGTACGATACGCTTGAGGCGGTATTGGTCCACCGACCGGGTGACGAGATCGACCGGCTGACGCATGACAACATGGGCGCGTTCCTGTTTGAGGATGTGCCGTATTTAAAGCGTATGCAAGCTGAGCATGACGGCTTCGTGGCGAAAATGCGCGAGCGCGGCATCGACGTGCTCTACCTTAAAGAACACGTGGCGGCCGTGCTCGAGGATGACGGCGTTCGGGCGTCGCTGGTGGAAACGGTCTGCGATACGGCGTCGGTGCCCGCGATCGTCGAGGATTTGTTGAACGCGCACCACTGGTCGAATCAGGAGCTGTTGGATATTTTGTTCGAGGGGATCACGGCGTCTGAATACAAGGACCGTACGGGAAGACGCGTGGCGGCTCCGGGCGACGTCGATGATTTTCTGCTTCCGCCGGCCCCCAACGCCTATTTTTGCCGTGATCCCGCGGTGGTGATTCACCATGCGGCGATTTCTAGCAAGATGCATTATCGTCAGCGGATTCGTGAATCGCTTTTGACGCGGGCCGTCTTGGAACACCATCCGCAGTTTCGCGACAATCCGATCGTCTATGGCGGCACGGACGAGCCGACGGAGGACCGACCCTACACCATTGAAGGCGGCGACGTGATCGTGCTTTCGCCAGAGTCCGTCCTGATCGGCGCGAGCGAGCGGACACGCAGCGAGACCATCGAATTGCTTTCGGGAAAATGCTTCCAATTCAGCGAAATGAAACGCGTCTATGAGATCGGCATTCCCACGCAGCGGGCGTTCATGCACTTGGATACGGTGTTTACGGTGATCGATCGGGGCATCGTGCTCTGGTTTTCAGACGTGATGGAGCAGGCCAAGCGCATCTTCCGCTGCGAGCCCGATCCGGACGATCCGACCCGGGTACAACGGATTGCGGAGACGCGCTCGCTGCTGGAGGTGCTCCGGGACGAGTTCGAGAGCGATGTTACGGTCATCGACACGGCCGGAGGCCAAAAGCGCTTTGCGTCGCGTGAGCAGCGCACCGATGGAACCAATGCCCTGGCGGTGGCACCGCGCGTCGTGGTCACCTACGAACGCAACGAACGCACCACGGCCGCGCTGGAAGAACACGGCGTCACCTGCATCGGGATTGACGATTCCGAACTGGTCCGCGGGCTCGGCGGACCAAGATGCATGACCATGCCGCTGAGGCGCCGGCCCGGGTAG
>CAZYXP010000144.1:0-9974 GCA_964651325.1 uncultured Phycisphaeraceae bacterium | reverse complement strand
GATGGCAAATCGTTTCCCTATATCGAGATCACCACGTCGGACGATTTCCCCGGCGTTTTTGTGACTCGCAACCCGCGGCATAAGGGCAGCAAGCTCTACGGGCCGTTCTTGTCTGTCACCGGTATTCGAGATGCGGTCAACGCGCTTCAGAAGGTTTTCAAGTTCCGCACGTGCGAACTCGACATTCGCGAGGCGGATGAATCCCGAAGATTTTTTCGCCCTTGCCTGCTCCACGCGATCAATCAATGTACGGCCCCCTGTGCGGCTCTTGTTTCCAAAGAGGATTATCGAAAGGATATCGACCGGCTCAAAAAGCTCCTTGCCAGCAAACGCCGCGCGCTCATTTCCCAGTTGACTACGGAGATGAACGAGGCGTCCGCCGGGTTGCGTTTTGAAGAGGCGGCCACCGTTCGCGACCGCCTCAAGGCGATCCAATCCCTGTCGCTTTCCGGGGATGTGCGCGAGGACCATCAACCCGAGGTGTTCTACATCGATCCGCGCGAAGGGCTTCAGAAGCTGGCCGACCTGCTCGGGTTGGATGCGCCGCCGCGCAGCATGGAATGCACGGACATCGCCCATCTGCAGGGCAGCGAGACAGTCGGTTCGATTGTCTGTTTCATCGACGGCAAACCCTTCAAGGCCGGGTACAAGCGATTCAAGATCAAAACGGTCACCGGCATAGACGACTACGCCGCGATCCGCGAGGTACTCACGCGCCGATACCGATACGCGGCCGGCGGCGAGGAGCTCTATCCCGATGTGATCCTGATCGACGGCGGATTGGGCCAGCTTCACGCCGGGCTCGCGGCGTTTGAGGAAATGGACTTGAGACCGCCGATGGTCATCTCGCTGGCCAAGCGTGAGGAGGAGGTGTTCATCCAGGCGCGCAGCGCCCCGGTGCGCCTGCCGCGCAACAGTCCGGCCCTGCGCCTGTTGCAGCACATGCGCGACGAGGCTCACCGCTTCGCCCAGCACTATCATCATACGCTGCGAAAGAAGAGAACCTTCGACAAAGATGTAAACGAAGGTCGCCACCCGCCGACGAGGGGGCGCCGCCGCTAGGGTCCGTTATAGAATCGGCGGCGGGCAGCCTTGCGTTTCCGCGGTAATTGCGGTACGGATGCGGCCAAAAGGAGACTCAACGATGAAATACGCAGTATTCGCCACGCTGTGGGGCGATTTCGCGCTCGTGGCCCGGGATGGTCGCGTCGTCGCGTCCTACCTGCTCGATTCCAGGCAGGCAATTCTGAAACGCATCAATCGGGAATGGCCCGACGCACTAGGCTCGCCCGATTTGCTGCCTGGGGTGCGGCAAGATGTCCAGCGCTATTTCGAGGGTGAGCCGATTTCATTCGATTGCGAGATCGATTTATCCGGTGTGACGCCGTTTCGACGCCGCGTGCTGGAAATCTGCCGCGAAATCCCTTATGGGGAAACGTCCTCGTACGGTGAGTTGGCGCGGTTCGCGGGCAGCCCCGCGGCCGCACGGGCGGTCGGAGGCGCCATGGCCCACAACCCGATTGCGCTGATCGTTCCCTGTCATCGCGTGCTACGCTCGGACGGCTCGCTCGGCGGCTTCACCTCGCCCCGAGGGACCGATCTGAAGCAGAGAATGCTGACGATGGAACGCCAAACGCCAGATGCATGCCAACAGCCCACTGCCGCGGCTCGGGGGAAAAACGAGTACGCGCAGATTCAAGCGTGACCATGCACTAGGCTGGCGCCAAATGTCCTGAAGAGGCACGTACAAACCGCCCTTCGGCAACGCAGTTGAAAGACAGGAAAAACGCGATGAGCAAACAGGTTACTAGGCGAGGATTCATTCAAACCGCCACGGCCGCTGCCGCGGCAGCTCTAGCTTCGCCATCGGAACGCACACTTGCCGCAGCGTCCGGCTCCGCAAATCCTCCCATTGTGATTTCCAGCGGCAACGGTTTGCGCGCTACGGCCAAGGCGGCTGAGTTGATGCGTGCCGGCGGCGACACACTCGATGCGGTCATCGCCGGCGTCAACATCGTGGAAGAGGATCCGAACGATTCATCGGTTGGTTACGGCGGTCTTCCGAATGAGGACGGCATCGTCGAGTTGGATTCCTGCGTCATGCACGGTCCCACATGCGGCGCGGGCTCCGTGGCCGCGCTTCGGAATATCAAGACGGCATCTCGCGTAGCGCAATTGGTGATGCAGCGCACGGACCATTGTATGATCGTGGGCGAAGGGGCGCTGCGTTTCGCCCGAGCCCACGGCTTCCAAGAAACCAACATGCTCACGGACAACGCTCGCAAAGCCTGGCTGAAGTGGAAGGAGCATCATTCGGATCGCGACGATTGGATCCCCGCGGAGCCGGCGGCGGGGCAGGGTCGAAGTGACGCTCAATCGCAGCCGTACCCGTTTACCTACGGCACCATCAATTGCTGCGGGCTCAACGCCCAGGGCGAAATCAGCGGCGTGACGACGACAAGCGGGCTGAGCTACAAGATTCCCGGTCGCGTCGGCGATTCCCCGATCATCGGTGCGGGGCTCTACGTCGATAACGAGGTCGGCGCCGCCGGTAGCACAGGCCGCGGCGAAGCGGTCATCAAGATCTGCGGGGCCCACACGGTGGTCGAAGCCATGCGGCAAGGGAAATCCCCCGAGCAAGCCTGCCTGGTCGCGTTGAAACGGATCGTGAGAACGACGACCGAGAAGAGACTACTCCGCAAAGACGGCAAGCCCAACTTCGATGTGAAATTCTACGCGTTAGCCAAGGATGGACGGGTTGGAGCCGCGGGCATGTGGTCTGGCGGCAAGTTTTCCGTCTATAGCGACGGCGCCAACCGGCACGAACCCATGGCGTACCTGTTCGAGCGGAATGGGTAGACTGGGTGCTTCGAGGGTGAGATCAACCTCAAGGAAGGGCGTTTGATCGGATTAGCTCTGAATCGCGGCCGTTCGATTAGCCCAGAACCACACCCGAGGGCGGGTGTGCTACATTATGGCCGCTGGAGGGCCGCTATTCTTGCAAGAATGTTCGCCGGGCACCGCCCGGCATTAGGTCTTGGGCTTTCACCCACCGCCACGTTTGGCGAAAATGAAGAACACGCCCAGGGCGGCAATGGCTAGCCCGACTACGATTAAAGTAGCATTCATCAGCGCAACCCCTCAATAACTAGAAAAGGCCCGTTTCTACCTGAAGCGGGGCGTTCACGCCCACACTTTCGATTGCTCAATCATAGTATCGGCCCGCTGGGATGGCCAGGGTGGCCGGAATCGTAGAGGTAGGGCGGATGAACGCCGTTTGCGGCCCGATTTTGACTTTTTGGCCGAGATTTGCGAAAATGCGAGGCGAACTGAGATCCAATTCCCAGGAGGAGCCAGGGCTGTTATGAAACTCGATATGCTCAAATCCAAGCTGCACCAGGCCTGCGTTACTGACGCCAACGTCATGTACGAGGGCAGCATGGGCATCGACCGCGAGCTGATGGAGGCCGTAGGGCTTTATCGATACGAAAAGATTCTCGTTTCGAACATGAACAACGGATCGAGGTTGGAGACCTACGTTATCCCCGAGCCTTTCGGGAGCCGAAAAATAGTGCTCAATGGAGCGGCCGCCCGTCTTGGTGCGGCCGGTGATCGCGTGATCATCATGTCCTTTTGCGCCGTGGAAGAGTCGAAAGTCCGCGAGGGCACCTACAAGCCAAGCGTTATCCGCCTCGATGAGAACAACGATCCGGTGGATGTGCTTTCTTGCCGAGCCAAGTTTACGGACATCGGATCGATGCTGGGTTACTAGCGCTGCTTGCAGACCCGCACTCGAGTCACGGGCATTAGCCCGCGCGGCCTCCCGAACGAGCAGGCTGGCCAGCGGCGTGACACCTCCAACGAGGAATTCTTGTCCGCCGGATCTCGATCGTCGGGATTTCTTGAAACTTGCGGTCGTTTACCATCGTTATGGCAAACCCTACGATCCCGGCTCGTCGGTCCAGGAAGTGTGCCTGAATGAATGGTCGGGGGCAAAGCGGATCGAACATGTCCGAATCGCCTGGCATCCACAGCGTGCTGGTTACCGGGGCCACAGGATTTGTCGGTCGATACGTCGTCCGTGAATTGCTTCGCCGTGGTATACGTCCCGTCTGCCTGGTTCGCTCGATTGATCGTCTTTTCTCGCAACACCCCAGGTCCACCCATGACCGGCTGATTCCGATTATTGGACGGCTTTCCGACAAGAAAGCCCTGCAAGAGGCGGCCGATCTTTCCCAGGCGGCCATTCATCTAGTGGGGATCATTATCCAGCGGCGGCTTCAGGGAAAGACGTTCAAGCGGATTCATATCCGAGGGACTGAGCGGGTCCTCGACGCGCTAGAACGGGCAGGGGTCCGCCGGCTGGTCCACATGTCGGCCCTCGGTGCCCGACCGGGTGCGGCCGCGGCCTACCACAAGACCAAATGGCTGGCCGAGCAGGCGGTGCGCGGGAGCGATCTTGATTGGACAGTCTTCCGCCCGAGCATCATCCACGGCCACGACGGCGAGTTTATGCGATTGCTTCGGAGTTTCGTGTGCAGCCCGGCCGTTGGGGTGATTCCCTATTTTGGCACGGGGCGAGCTCGATTGCAGCCCGTGGCGGTTCGGGACGTAGCCCATTGCATGGCGGCTTCGCTGACGATGGATTCGATGATCGGGCAGGTGGTCTCGCTTGGCGGCCCCGAGACGTATTCTTGGATCGAGCTCTACGAAGCCTGCCGGCGGATCATGCCGCACGCGAAGCATTGGAAGCCGATGGTCGGCCAGCCGGTGGGCGTAGCGAAGGGGCTTGCGTACGCTTCGGGTCCGCCGATGGCGTTTGCGGAGCTAGTCTTTCCCCGGCTGGGCATGTTTCGCTTTGACGCGGGGCAGGTCATGATGGCCCAGGAAGACAGCGTTTGCGACCATACTGAGGTTGAAAAGGGCTTCGGAATCAAGCTGCGCGGTTTTGAAGACGAACTTAGGATGTATGCGCCGCGGATCGGCTAACCCACGGTCAGCCTCGATTCGGCGGGCACCAGCGCAGTACGCTCTTTTCCCCGAACCGCGGGCTTCAGCCCGCGCTGTGCTTGGGATAGTGTATCGTGCTGGCACGCAGCGCCGCGCAAGCCAAAGCATGCGGATCGGAATTGGTAAAATGCGGCATGGTTCGCGCTTCTCCTAAGCAGCGGGCTCTAATCCGCGTGGACCTGCGTCATGACGAGTGAAGCGAACCCAGCCGCGCTTATTGAAACCAAAGGCCCAATACCATGAGTCAACGTAAGACACAAGGACCGGTCGTTCTCATCGTTCGCGACGGATGGGGCGCGAATCCCTTTCCCAACTGGAACCACGCCAACGCGATTCACCTGGCGCGCACGCCCGTGGATGACCGGCTCATGAGTGAGTATCCCCACGCGCGGATCCATACTTGCGGCCATGATGTGGGTTTGCCCGACATGGTGATGGGCAACAGCGAAGTCGGCCATCAAAACATCGGGGCCGGTCGCATCGTGGAGCAGGAGATCATGCGGATCACGGGACGGATTCGCGACGGATCGTTCTTTGAGAACAAAGGGCTCTGCGCCGCGTTTGAGCGGGCGGGGCGCACGGGCGGCAGCGTGCATATCATGGGGCTTTGCAGCGACGGACGGGTCCATAGCGATTTGGAGCATGTATATGCCTTGATCGCGATGGCCGGCCGCGTCGGATTTCCCGGCTCGCGGGTCTTTGTCCACGCCTTCACCGACGGACGCGACACCGTGCCAAACAATGGCAGCAAATACATCGAAGCCATCGAGCAGCAATGCCGCGAGCAGGGCGTCAACCCCATCGCGAGCGTCATCGGCCGGTTCTACGCCATGGATCGCGATAACCGCTGGGATCGCGTCGAGCTGGCGTACCGGCTACTCACCCAAGGCCGTGGGGCGCCGTTCCCCTCCGCCGGGCAGGCCGTAGCGCATTACTACGAACACCCGAGCGATCCCGGGCTTACCGGTGATGAGTTCGTAGCCCCGAGCGTGACCGTCCGCGACGGCAAACCCATCGGCACGATACGCGACGGCGACAGCGTGGTTTTCTTCAACTACCGCGGCGATCGCCCGCGCGAGCTCACCAAGGCCTTCACCTTCGATCGTTTCCCGTTTCCAGCCCCAGACAAGCCAGCCCCGGACAAGCCAGCCAAGTCGCTGGGGTTTGACCGAGGGCCCAAGCTCGATCTTGGCTATGTCACGATGACCGCCTATGAGCAGGAGTTGCCGGTGACGGTCGCCTTTGAGAAGCCCAAACCGATGGCGCACATCTACGGCGCGTATCTATCCAATCTTGGCATGAAGCAATTCCGCTGCGCGGAGACGGAAAAATACCCCCACGTCACGTTTTTCTTCAACGATTACCGCGACGAGCCGTTTGAAGGCGAAACCTGGCAGATCATCCCCTCGCCCAGAGACGTCAGCACCTACGATCAGAAGCCGGAAATGTCGGCGCTGGCGGTAACCGACGCGGTGTTACGCCGCCTGACCGAACACGACGACGATGCCCTGGTCATCAATTTCGCCAACGGCGACATGGTGGGCCACACCGGCGTCATCCCGGCTGCGGTTGCGGCGGTCGAAACGGTGGACGCCTGCGTCGGGCGCGTGCTGGAGGCCGTCCTCGCGAAAGGGGGAAAGCTCATCATCACCGCCGACCATGGCAACGCCGAGCAAATGATCAATCCGGAAACCAATGGCCCGCACACCGCCCACACGACCTATCCGGTCGAACTCATCGTCGTTGACGACGCGCACAAGGACCGATCACTGCGCGCGGGCGGCCGTCTCGCTGATATCGCTCCAACCGCACTCGAGTTATTGGGCCTCGATGTGCCGGCGGAGATGACCGGCGTTTCCCTGCTGTACCGATAATCAACCGGCGCCCGTCCCTGACGCCCACCGCGCGACGCCTTTGTCCCGCGTTACCCACATTGCCTTGCATTCCAACACCATTCGATGCCCGTCGGCAACGGCGTGAAGTGATACAGCATCATCGCGATGCCGATGAGGTATTGCGGAATCGCGACGTGGTGCACGTCGGCAACATGGCGACTCATAGAAGCGGGCATCGGGCGAGCAAGACGCATGGCCTATCCAACCGGCGCAACATCCCAGAGTACGCTCGCCGCGGCGGGTATCGACGAAGTGGCCGTCGCGATGCTCAATGCGGTGAACATCGGTACGCTGCTGGTCAACCGCGATGGCGGCGTCCTGTTTGCCAGCGACGTGGCCCGAGCCATTTGGGGAACCCACGCGGGTTTGGATTCCATGTTTCCCCGCGCTCGCATTGGTGCGGCGGACGGTTCTTGGGCCGAGCTTGTCGCTAGAGTGGTCCAATCCGGCGAGCCGGTCGACCTCGCCGCTTCGTTCACCCCCATCGACTCGTCCACCGCATGCGTGGTTCACATGCACTGCGCACCCGTTCTTGACGCGGCGTGCGATTGTGTCGTGGTTTCGCTGCGATCGAATCAGGGGCAAGATTCGCCGTGGGAAGAAGAAGCAGTGTCCCGTCGCCTGGCGTCGTTGGGAAAAGTGGCGGCGCAGGTCGCCCATGAACTCAACAACCCCCTCGACGGAATCCTCCGCTACGTCAACCTGGCGCTACGCATGGCGGAGCAGACCGCCAATCCCAAACTAAGCGACTATTTGAGCGAATCGCGAACCGGCCTGGTTCGCATGGTCACGATCATCAGCGAGCTGCTGGAGTTCGCGCGCAGCAGCGACGCCGAGACAGCACCCGTCGACATCAACGAGGTGGTTCAGCAAGCCATCTTGAGCCAAACCGAGGCCGCAAAGGCTTCCGGCGTGGTGGTTACGTCCGATTTTCAGAACGAGGCAATGCCCGAGATCCGCGGCACCCGACTGCTTCAGGTGTGTGGCAATCTGATCAAGAATGCGATCGAGGCTATGCCCGACGGCGGAAGGGTCACCATCACCACGGGATTGGTCGGCGGCGACGTGGTGATTCGGGTGGCGGACACGGGTCCCGGCTTGCCCGAGGATCATCAAAAGGTGTTCGAGCCGTTTTTCACGACGAAGGGCGTTGGCAAGGGAACGGGGATCGGCCTGGCGATTTGCAAAGACTTTATCGAAGACCTCGGCGGGACGATTGCCGCAGCGCCGGGAAACGAGGGCGGGGCAGCCTTTACCATTCGCCTGCCGAAAACGTGTTTTGAGCCGGCTTCGACAGAGAAGCGACTTGGTAGGCACTAGGAATTGCCGCCGAGCCGCGGGCCTGTGTCCCCGAGCTATGGGCATGTTCCCCCGAGCCGCGGGCTTCAGCCCGCGCGGTTTACGGGGTTGTGTAGCTCGCTGGCACGCAGCGCCGCGCAAGCTAAAGCATGCGCTCGGGAGCATCGACTAAGAGCTAAGAGCTAAGAGCTGATAGCTGATAGCTGCATGCTTTCAGCCTGCATGAGACAACGGCGTAGAATGCGCCAAACGCATCACGGACCTACGTGGGAGCACAAGCCATGAGCGACGCCCAACGCGCGCGTATCCTGATTGTCGATGACGACCGGATTATCCTCGAATCGCTGGCGGAATTCCTACGATTGGAAGGATACGAAGTGATCACCGCAGGCCGCGTGGATGAAGCGATGCGCGCCAACGACAGCGACCCGGTCGAGCTGATCATTTGCGACGTCAACATGCCCGGCGGCAATGGGTTTGAGCTGCTGCATCAGGTCCGAAAACGTCATGCCGAGACGGCGCTTATCATGATGACCGGCTACGGCACCATCGAGAGCGCGGTCGAAGCGATCAAAATGGGGGCGTTTGACTACCTCACCAAGCCCATCGACGACGATGAACTGACGCTCTGCGTGCAACGGGCACTCACCCAGCAGGCGATCTTGCGCGAGAACCGCGTGCTTAAAGATCGCCTGGAAGAGCGGTACGGCCTGGGCAATATCATCGGCCACGACTACCGCATGACGAAGGTTTTTGAGCTTATCGAATCGGTGTCGGCCTCGCGCGTCACGGTGCTGATCCAGGGCGATTCGGGCACAGGCAAATCGTTGGTTGCCCGTGCGATCCACCAACTCAGTGACCGCTGCGAGCAGGCCTTTGTGGAGGTCGCGTGCGGCGCGATTCCGGAAACGCTGCTGGAAAGCGAGCTGTTCGGCCACGTACGAGGCGCGTTCACAGGCGCTATTGCATCGAAAGCGGGCAAGTTCAAAGCCGCTTCGGGGGGGACCATTTTTCTGGATGAGATCGCGACGGCGTCGCCAGCGCTCCAGGTCAAGCTGCTGCGCGTCCTGCAGTCGCAACAGTTTGAGCCGTTGGGCAGCAACAAAACGGAAACCGTGGATGTGCGGGTCATTCTCGCCGCCAATGTGGATATGGAAGAAGAGGTGAGCGCGGGGCGGTTTCGCGAGGATCTCTACTACCGGATCAACGTCGTCAGCATTGACGTTCCCACGTTGGCCGAGCGGATCAGTGATGTGCCGCTCTTGGCGCGGTCGTTTCTCAAGCGGTTCACCCAAGAGGCGAACAGCGAGATCGTCGATTTCGAGGATGACGCGATGTACTTGCTGCAGCGCTACAACTGGCCGGGCAATGTGCGCGAGCTGGAAAACGCCATCGAGCGTGCGGTCGTGCTGTGCAAGACCCGGAGGATCGCCTCCGACGATTTGCCGCCAAAACTGCGCCAGGCGGCGATCGCGCCGGAGTTTACGCCTACCGGACAGCCCAAGACGCTCAAAGAAGCGCTCCAAGAGCCGGAGCGTCTGATCATCGAAGCGGCGCTGAAGGCGAATTTCTGGAACCGTCAACTCACCGCGGAGCAGCTCGGGATCAACAGGACCACGCTGTACAAGAAGATCAAACACCACGGGCTGGAGGATGCCTCGGCCGGTTTTTCAGAGCACCCGGCGCAAGCCCGGTGACGTTTGTAGCCCAGCCGCCCTCTGCTGGTCGGTTGCCCAGACACAGCGGAGAGTCAGACACAGCGGAGGGCCG